>DATGGL010000022.1:0-10023 GCA_035308605.1 Bryobacteraceae bacterium | reverse complement strand
CTCCTGGGGCGCGTCGCGTTCGCACAGGACCCGCAGACGAAAGAGGCCAAGGGTCTCCCTCCTCGCGCCACTCCCGGCGACTATCAAGCCAGCGCCAAGGCCGGCGAAATCACCGTCGCCGCCGAATTCAAAGGACACTCGGTCCCCACTGCCGAAGGAGTCTTCACGACGGAAGATTTCGTCGCCGTCGAAATCGGCCTCTTCGGTCCCTCCGGCGCGCCGGTAAAAGTTTCGCACGACGATTTCTCGCTCCGCGTGAACGGGAAAAAAACGCCAACGCCCGCCCAGCCCTACGCAGCCGTCTTCAAATCTCTCAAAGATCCCGAATGGATCCCGCCCAACGCGGCCGAAGCGAAAGGTTCAAAGACCAGCATCAACGGCGGCGGAGGCGACGGCTCCAAGCCAGCCTTGGCGAAAATGCCCGTTGAGCTGGAGCGCGCCATGGATCAGAAGGTCCGCAAGGTGGCCCTACCTGAAGGCGACCGCAACTTTCCCGAAGCCGGACTCATCTTCATCGAATATCGAGGCAAAGAAAGCGGCATCCGTTCGCTGGAGCTGATTTATTCAGGTTCGGCCGGGAAAGCGACACTGACGCTGCAGCCGTAGCGGCGCACGGCGTTGGTGCATGCCATCCACAACCGCGCTTGAAGCGCTGTATCGCAAGCGTTCCTCACGCCGTTGGCGCGACCGCCTGTTTCGCCTTCTGGAACCTCCCCGCCCCTTCATCATGAATCCGGCCGAGCCCAAGGATTTTCCCCTGGGCCGCTGGAACCTCTATCTCGGCGGCGCCGGCGCATTCGTCCCGGGATACATCAATCTCGATCTGGTCGCGATGCCCGGCGTCGACGTTGCCGCCGATGCCGGACATCTGCCGTTTCCACCCGGCATCTTTCAGCGCATCGAATGCGACGCTGTCCTCGAGCATGTGCGCGATCCCGGCCAGGTCATGTGCGAAATCCGCCGCGTCCTCGCGCCCGGAGGCTATCTTCATGTAGTGGTGCCGTTCTGTCACCCCTATCACGCCTATCCGGACGACTTTCGCCGATTTACCGTTCAGGGTGTGAAGGAGCTGGCCGGTCCGATGCAAGTCATCGCCGAAGGATGGCGCACCGGACCGACCGCAACGCTCCTGGTCATCGTTATCGAATACGTGAAGCAGCTATTTCCATTTCGCGCCTGGAGAGCCGTATCCCACGTGACCTGCGGCTGGCTGCTGTTCCCGCTTCGTTATCTCGACTTGCTGCTTTTTCGATCGCCCGGAGTCCAGCGCATCGGCAATCACTGCTACGTCTGGTTTCGAAAACCGGAATAGCTCTTAAGGCAGAACGCGAAGATCGTTGCGCAACGGCGGCCGCGTAGCGATCCCGTTCCCCCACGCCCGGCCGATTTTAATGGACGCCTTAAAAATCGCGCCCACCGGCACGAAGCCGCCGAGTTTGTGCGCTGCAATCGCGGCTAATCCCATCGACGCGATACATCCGCACGACTGGCAGTCCGGATTTCCGCCAAACTGGCACGGCGTAATCCGCGTGGTCAGATCCGCCGAAAGCGTTTGCGTCGTCTGCGCAAACACGCATTCCTCGGGACTGTGCGGAGGCTCGGCAAACTGGCGCAGCATCCCTTGCGGCATGTCCAGCTTTGGAAATCTTGGCCGCAGTTCCAGCAGATCCGCAATCGCCTGCTTCCGTTCCGAAGCTTCCAGGATTTCGGGCGAGTGCTGCCCCACCTGCGGCGTGAACATGCTAAACCAGATTTTCGCGACTTCGCTCCTGCCGTTCCAGATTTCCAGAAACTCCTTCAGGTAGCCGCGCCGCTTCATCATCTGACCCGTGATCGTGCAATGCACCGTGATTTTTTGCCCGGCAATATTCTTAAGGATGCGATCGTACGTCGCCGGCGCGCGGCGAACATCGTGTTCCGGCTGCAGTCCGTCGATGGAGACGACCACATTCAGCCCCTGCAGCGCCGACCATTCCTTTGGAATCACGCGAAACGCGCTGGTGACGATCTGCACGTGAACTCCGCGGCCCAGCAGCAGCGGGACCAGCATTTCGAGTTCGCGATACCGCACCAGCGGATCTCCGCCCACAATCGAAAGATGCAGCGGTTTTAGCCGGTCCACCACATCCAAAACGCCATCCACCAGCTCCTGCCCCTTGCGATCGTTCAGACTTCGCAACGTTAACGCGCCGCCCAGATGCGCGTCATCGTACGCATAGCATCCCGGACACCGCAGCGGACACTCTCGGGTGATCTCAATGGAAAGGGAAGGCCGCTCGCCCTTTAGAATCTTTGCCCAGGCCTGAAGGATCTCTGAGGTCTTCACACTCGTGTTGTTAGACGCCTGAAAGACAGAAAAGGATGCGATTTTGTCGGCGGGATAAAAGACGCAAGGCCGAAAATCCCATGCCCGCTGGAGTGCTCTTTAGCACAGCCACGTTTAAAATTCCAGCCGCGCTTGAAACGCGATCATTCGAGGCGAACTATCGCCGCCCAATCCGACCCCGAGCAGACCCGTGGGCGGTGACGTCGGATAGCTGAGCGCGCCGAATCCAGTCTGCGAAGCTGCCTTTCCCGGAATCCCTGCATACCCCAAGACCGGAAGTCCGAAATTCGGATGGTTAAACACATTGAACAGCTGCCCGTCGACCCGCAGCTTCAGGCGTTCGCTCAACTGGAACCACTTGGTCAGATACAGATCGCTCCAAAAGAATTCCGGCCCGCGCAGCGCATTTCTTCCCAGATTGCCGAACTGGCAATTCTTAGGACCATCGCCGCCCGCGCACGCGCCCGTGCTGGGGTCGATCACGGAAACAAACGCATCCGGATTCAGCCACTGAATGGTTCCCGGCTGCGTGACGCCCGGAATCGGATTGTGCTCGTACACCGGCACTCCGGGAGCTACGCTGGCGTACTGCGGCCCGCTGCCTTGAATGATGCCATTCCCGCCGGCCGAATAAGGCGCGCTCAAAACAGAAAATGGCAAGCCGCTATGCCAAAAGACAGTGCCCGAAATCTGCCATCCCTTGAGCGCCTGTGCCAGCGCGCGATTCCGGACCTTGATCGGCAACTGATAGACGTACTGCGCCGTGAAGTTCTGGCGTACGTCGTAATCGCAAGGGCCGTATTGCCGCCACAGCTCGCCCGGCAGCGGCGATAGAATCCCTCCCGCCGAAAATGGAAGAAATCCGCCGTTCGATACCGTATCCATGCATCGGCTCCACGAATAATTAACCAGGATCTGGACGCCGTGCGCCAGGCGCTTGTCGGCGGTCAACTGGAGACCGTTATAGTGGCTGTTCGCACCCGTGTTCAATTGCGTTACCGGGCCGAAGCGCGGATCGATCGGTTTCTGATACGGAAACGGCGCAAAACACCCGTCGCAGACCGTCTGGTAACCGTTCACCTGCGTCTCATAAGGCTGGTTCACCGCGCGCGTGCCGACATACTGAGCCCTCAAATTCAGCGCGCTCCCAAACTGACGTTCGATCGCCAGACTCCATTGCATGAAGTAGGGCGCATGCAGCTTCCCATCGGGAACCGTCGTTATGGAAATCGGCGGAAGGCAGGCATTCGGATTAGCTAGTGACGACGCACAGGAGAGCTCGCCGTGCGCAAAACCGGCGTTGAAGAGCTGATTCGCGGCGGCCGCCGCATCCACCGCGCTATTTGGAACCCCCGGCGCAATCCCGATCCCGCCCGCGGTCCCCAGCAGCCCTCCTTGAAACGTCTTCGAATACGGGGGATTCGTTCCCACCAGATCGACCACGCTCCCCGGCAAAATGTCGCTGAACAATCCAAAGCCGCTCCGCAGCGCCGTGTGCGGCGCAATCTGCCAGGCGACGGCTGTCCTCGGTTGAAGAATGGCAGCCGGTGTCGCGGCGAAAATGGTCCTTTGCTGCGTTTGAATCGCCTGATTCAGCGGCTGGTTCACGTCGTGCGCGATCGAATCGAACGATCCGGCAAGCCGCGCGACGGCCCCGTGCGGATTCAGCGGATTCGAATTGTACGTGTCGCGGATGCCAAAGGTCCAGGTAAATGTGCGCGTGACCTTCCATGTGTCTTGCGCGTAGAAATCCAGATTGAGGAAGCGATATGGCTGCGAATTCGCTAGTGGAAACGTTTCCGTCGCCGTTGAGGCCACGCCGTGAATAAACTGCGGCAGCGTCGCGTAAGTCACCAGCGGCACCGCGCCTTCGCCGAAATCGTAATCGTTCAAACGGAAGATGCGGCTATTCGTCCCGAAGCGGAACTCGTGCGAGCCGGCCGTCCACGCCAGATTGTCGTTGATAAAGAATCGCGCCGCGCGGCGTCCCTGCACCCACGTATTGTCGAGCCCGCCCAGCGTCGTAAACGGAGCATTGGCCCCGCCGCCCTGGAGGACGATGGGAAACGCAGCCAGCGTTTTCTGAAAATCGGCGGGCCCGAACAGGCTCTGATACCACGAGAACGCCGGATTGAAGTAATTCACCAGACGCCCGGAGAACACGTGCGTGTGCCCCGCCGCGAATGAGTATAGCGGCTGCGGCGAAATCGCGTCGAACACCGGATTGATGGGGTCGGTATACGCGGCCTGCAGTCCGGTATCGGACTGAAAACGGAACCATGCCGCGTTCTTAGCGTCGATGTTGTAGTCGATCCGCCCTGTCTGCACCTGCTCGCGATCGTCGCTGGAATGGGAGACGCTCTGGCGATTCGCGCAGCCGTTTCCATCCGGCGGATTGCCAGTTGCGGCCATTCCATCGATATCAAACGGGCACCCGAGCACAGGGAGCGGCGCGCCGCCCCGGTTTCCGTATAGAGCAAAAAGCTGCTTATAAAACGGCGCCATCTGCGGCGCCGGCCGGTACGCCGACCCTGTGATCGAGTCCACTCCACCCAGCGTCAACTGCTGCAGCGCGTAGCTCTGGAACGCCTCGGTGGGCACCGTGATTGCGTTCACAATCGGCAGCGCGATCCGAACCCACTCGGAATCGAAAAAGAAGAACAGCTTATCGCGCGCAATCGGACCGCCCAGGCTTCCCCCGAAGTGATTCACCGTCGATCTCGGCTTATGATTTCCGTCGGTCGCATTGGTGAAGAAATCCGCAGCGTTGAATCTCGATCCGTTCCACAACTCATAGAGGTTCCCGTGAAAACGATTAGCGCCCGATTTCGTGACATAGTTAACCTGAGACGCGCCGTACCTGCCCTGGTCGACCGAATAAGACACGGTATTTACCGTCACCTCCGCGATCGAATTCAGTCCGAGAACCAGATTGGTCGAAAGCCCGCTATTCAGGTTCGTCAACGGATCGTTGGTCTCCAGCCCGTCGACGATATAGCCGTTCGAAAGCGATGGCAGGCCGTTGAACTGAACATTCCCATAGCCATTGGCGCCGCCGACGAAATCGTTCCCGCTCCCCGCGGTGTTGATCACGGCCCCCGCGGCAAATTGGAGCGGATAGGTCATATCGCCGCCCGGATTCGGAAGATCTTCAAGCGCCCGGGCCGTCAGCGTCGTGGAAGTATTTGGATTCTGCGGATTAATCAGCGGTGTCTGCTCCCGAACCACCACAGTCTCGCTGGCGGAAGCGATGTTCAGCCTGAAATCGACCGTCTGCCTCTGCCCTAGTCCGGCCGACACCGAATCGTTCTGCCGGGATTCAAACCGGTCCGCCTCGGCCTTCACGGAGTACACGCCGGGCTTGAGTTGCGGAAAGCTGAACCGTCCGGAGTCGTCGGTCTTCACGGATCGCATGAGCCCGTTTTCGACATTTGTGACAGTCACGGTTGCACCCGGGACCGCCGCCCCAGCCGGATCGACGACTGAGCCGACAATCGCGCTGGTCGTCTCGCCCTGACCCAGCCCCATCGCCGGCGTCAGGAGAATCATGACGGCGGCCGGGATCATTTTAGGCATGCCTAAATAATAGAGGCTGCCAACTTGCCCGTCAAGCGAACTACCCTGTCCTAACGGACAGCAAGGATAGTACTCTGAGATTTAGTGCCGCCTAGACTACATGACACCACCGAATCAGTGGACGACTATTTGAAAGCCATCCTGGAACTGGGAGGCTCCGCGGAGCAGCGCGTGACCAGTAGTGCATTGGCTCAGCATCTCGGGATCCGTGCGCCGTCGGTCACCGGAATGCTCCAGAAACTGGCGGCCCACAAGCCGCCCTTTGTGAAATACGAAAAGCACCGCGGCGCGCGCCTCACCCCGAGCGGAAGGATGCGAGCCCTGGAGGTTCTTCGCCATCACCGCCTGCTCGAGCGCTTTCTCCACGATTTCCTGGATTACTCCTGGGATGAGGTTCACGATGAAGCCGAGCGCCTGGAGCACTTTATTTCCGAACGTCTCGAAGATCGTATCGCCGCCAAACTGGGCGATCCCGAGACCGATCCGCACGGTCACCTGATCCCGGAGCGCAACGGCGCGCTGCCGGCTCGCAAAGAAGTGCCGTTATCCAAATGGGCGTGCGGCGTACCCGCGGTGATCAGCAGTGTTTCCGACCGTGATCCGGCGGCCCTGAGGGAAATGACGCGGCTCGGACTAAAGCCCGGCGTATCTGTCATCGTGGAGGCGGGCACGCGGAACGCGGCCCTCCGCGTCCAAATCGGCGATGGTCGAGATTCGGCTCGCCTAAGCGAAATGCTAGCCTCGGGAATATTGGTAACCGCCGGTCCGAGGGACTGACGGTCCGGGCTACTTCTCGGGCAGCCGCGTCGTTTGCCGCGCCACGATCTGCCACCCGTGCGGTCCCGGCCCCCTCAGCAGCACCCACAGGATGTTCAGGTGGTTATCGTGCATCTGGCCCGGCGTTCCGTTGCGCAGTTCATCTCCCCCGCGCACCAGCGCGACGTTGCCGTAAATCCGGATGGTCGAATCGTGGAACGTCATCGACTCCGTAATCGTCGGCGTGTTGATCGCCTTCAGCACTTCCGCCTTGTTCTGCAGCATCGCGGACGAGTGGCTATACGTCAGATCGGGATGATAGATTTTATCCAGCGTCGCGACATCTTTCTTGATGGTCGCCTGCGCCATCGTTTCCAGCGTCGCCATCACCGCTTTCTCATCCTTGGAGTCATTCGTCGCAGCGGGCAGGGCTGCCGCGAAAAGTATGCCACTGAGCACGGGTGCAATCCAGGTTTTCATGAGTGTTAGCTTATACGAGCCCCCGCCCCGTGTCCACCTTCTTATCGCGGCGCCGTGCTATCGCTGCCGCGTCAAATGCAGCCAGCGTTTGATATCCGGCGTGAACTCGTGCAACACGTTGATCCCGGCGTCGATCAGCAGCGTATCCGACCCCGCCACGAAGATCGACGAACCGGTGTGAAAGCGCTGCGGCCACCACAGCCGCGACACCGCCGCCGCCCCGTAGTCGCCCAGGAATTCGCTGTAAGCCGGCATCATTCCACCGCTATCGTCATGCCGCCACACGGTGTGCAGAAACGCGTCCCCGATCCGTCCCTTGAAGCTCTTCCTCTTGGACCGGAAATAGCGGGTGTCTTCATGATCGATCGCCTGCACCGGAAACATTATGCTCCGCTGAATGGCATATTGTCCCAGATGCGACGCGTAGCGTTCTCCAAACGCGTTCCATCCCTGTCCCCATTCTCCCGGACGATCGCGCCATTGATCGAACGCCGCGCCGATTCCCGCGAAGACAATGTTGTCGACATCGAACATATGCCGGCCGTCATAGCGGAGCTTGTCCTCGACGCTGAGCGCATGCCACTGCGGCGATTGCGGCCCGGACGTCGCGGTGGGGGCTTGCGGGTCCGCCGCCGGCTCCTGCGCCCCAACGATTCCTGAAACGGTTACAGCCAGCGCGAGAATACGACTTAACACCACCAATTAGACGCCCACTCGTCAATGTGGTTTCAGCCTGCCTCCGGCCGATCGCGCTAATATCGGAGCTGCATGCGGATCTGCCCGATTCTGGCATTCTCAATCGCAATCGGAACCATATCGGCCCAGACGAGCGTGAACCTATACGTCAAGGAAACCGCAGGCATACGCCGTATGGGATTTCCGGTCAATGCCCGCGTCCCTTTCCCGAAAGGCGCGCTCGCGAACGCCGCCGACGCGCGACTGATGTCCGCCGACGCCGAGGTCCCTGCCCAGTTTTCGGCAGAATCCCAGTGGCCTGACAATTCCATCCAGTGGCTCGACGTCGATTTCAACGCGTCGCTCGCGCCCTCCGAGCTTCACACCTATCGCGTCGAATACGGCTCCGGAGTGAAACCCGCCTCCATGCCGCGAGGCCTTACCATCACCCAGGACCCAGGTAGTATTCAGGTCGGTCAGGTCAAGTTCAGCAAGCTCGCTGCGCCTCTCCTGGTCTCCGTGAAATATCGCGGCGAAGACATCGCCATGGGCGTGAACGGCATCACCGTCGTCGATTCCACTGGAGGCGAGCCCGAACTGACCAATTCCAAACCGCCCAAAGTCGAAATTATCAAACCGGGTCCTTTATATGTAGTGCTCCGCTATTCCGGCCTCATGCCCGTAGACCCAAGCTATAACCCGCCCTACACGATCACAGTCGAAATGCCCAACAGCAAAAGCTGGGTCAAAGTCACCGCCGTCGTTGACGATCCCCAAAAACGTCTGCGCGCGCTGGCGTTTCATTCCCCGCTCGCCTTCGGCGCATTCCCATTGGTCTGGGACTTCGGAACCGGCCGCTGGACCTACGGCTCATTCAAAACCTCAGCCGAAGCCGTCTCTCTGACCCAAACCTTCAAACCCGGCGCCGCGACCGAATGGCGCGTCGTCATGAACCCGAAAGGCCAGGAACAGGTCGTCGAAACGGGCATGCTGGAAGCCACGCGGCAAACGATGCCGCGCGTTGGCTGGGCTCACATTCAGGATGCCCACGAAGTCGTCGCCCTCGGTTTGGAAACCCCCGAGAAAATAGCCGGCACGTCCAACATGACAATCCTGGGCAACGGCCAGACTCACTTCAGCTTCGCCCCCGCTGCTCCGGTGACCGAACATCGCATCACCGTCTATCAGCACTTCGTCGCCGCACCGGTCCAGATTGGCGCCGTGACGACGCCCTCGTCGATGCTCGCCCCGCTCAGTTCCTATAGCGACCCGAAACAGTACACACTCAGCGGCCTGAAGCAGCGCTAATGTTCGTGCGTCGGAAATAGCGTTGGTTTCGGACGGATCAGCACAAACACCAGAATCGTCGCGATCACCGGAACCAGGCTCGCGCCAATCAGCACCGGCGCAAAGGAGTAATGATCCGTAATCCTGCCGATCATCAGCGTCGACGCGATCGTCCCGATCCCCGCCGCCGCTCCGCTCATCCCGCTCACCGTCGCGACGCTTCCGCTCGCAAACAAATCCGCCGGCAACACCAGCCCCATCGTCGACCATGCCGCATAACAGAAGGTCGTAATCGCAAACAGCGTAATGATGATTACGAAATTCGACGTGAAGATCGCCGGAATCAGCAGTGTCATTCCGATCCCGCCCAGCAGAATCACCAGCAGCCGGGCCCGCAGCACCGGCCACCCTCGCTTGATGCAATAACTCGACAGCCCGCCGCCCGCGAAATTTCCGAAGTCCGCCGCCAGAAACGGCACCCAGAACCCCAGCAGCGTATTTTCGATCTTGAATCCCTTCGAAACCAGATAAATCGCGAACCAGTCGGTGATGAAGAACCACACCGGATCGGTCAGCGCCTTCCCGAGAATAATCCCCCACGTCTCTCTCCGCCGCAGCAGCGACGCCACCGATTCGCGGCCCGCATTCTCCAAGGCCTTGGGCCGATCGTCATCCCGTTCGCGAAGAATGAAACTCAACTCGCTCTTCGAAACGCGCGGATGCTTTTCCGGCGGCTGATAAACCAGCCTCCAGACGATCAGCCACACAATTCCCAGCGTCCCGGTGATCAGAAACGCCGGCCGCCAGCTCCCGAACGACGAATACAGCCAGATCACCATCGCCGGCGCGATCGCCCCGCCCACTGCCGACCCGCTATCGAAAATCGCCACCGCCAGCCCGCGCTCCGACTTCGGGAACCATTC
>DATGGL010000021.1:0-22086 GCA_035308605.1 Bryobacteraceae bacterium | reverse complement strand
GTGCCTGGCCGCGGCCACGCCGAAAAGCCGCTCATGATCAGATCGACGAACAGGTCGCCGGCGACGACAACGTCCAGAGTCTTCACGCGATTCCAGCGGCCTCAAACGGCCATTCAGCGGTTCGGCGAGCGCGGAAAAGATACGCGGCGATTCCAAAAATAAGAAGAGCCGCGCCCGCGAGAATGTAAGGCAAGCCGCTCGCCACCAGAATATACAACCATCCCATGAATGCGATGACACTGGTCAGCGGGTACAGCGCCATGCGATACGGGCGCGCGATATCCGAACGATTCCGCCGGATCAGCGTCACTGCAATGATCTGCGCCATGAACTGGACCACCACTTGAATCACGATCAGTGCGTTGATCACCACATCCAGCGTAAGCAAACAAGCGGCCGCGGACGAAATGCCGATGAACACAACGGAAAACGCCGGAAAATTGCGGGTCGGATGGAGGCGCGCGAAAGCGCTGAAAAAACGTCCCTCCACCGCAGCCGCATAGGGGACTCGGGAATAGCCGAGTAGCACGGCAAACAGCGACGCCAGCGTGGTCCACAAGACCAGTAAGGTCGCGACCCGCGCCCATTGCAGACCGTATAGGCGCTGAATGAAATCCGAGACGATGGAAGTCGACCTGATCGCGTCGCGCCATGGCACTACGCCAATGATGCCGACGTTCATCGTCAGATACAACGCCGCGACCAGGATCACGGACCAGATGATGGATCGCGGAATGACTTTCTCCGGCTGCCGCACCTCGCCCGCGAAGAAGCAGACATTGTTATAGCCGCCGTAATCGTACATTGCGATCAAGGTCGCGCCGCCGAGGCCGAAGAAGAACGCTCGCGAAGGCGCCCACGCCCCAGGCGGAAAATCGAGCAGCCGGCGGGTGTCCATGTTCGAGACTCCGGCAATCGTGATCCACGCCACGGTGGCGAGAACCACGATCCACATGCCGACCGAAAGCCGTTCCACGGAGCCGATGTCGCGATAGAGAAGGAACGTGATCAGCAGACAGATCGCCATGGCCATTCCTTTTTCCTGCCACCAGTTCAGGTTGGCCGAAAGGAACCGCGCGTATTGCGCGAAGCCGATGGCGCCGGATGCAATCGAAAGCGGCGCGAGGAAAATGGTTTGCCAGATGAACAGGAAACTCATTAAGCGTCCGAGCCGTTTCGGGCCGTATGCTTCCGAGAGATAGCGCACAGGACCACCCGTGCCCGGCATCGCCGCGCCCAGTTCGGCCCACACCATGCCGTCGCATAAAGCGACCGCAGCCCCCAGGACCCAACCCAGGATCGCCCGCGGCCCATTCATTTTCGCCAGCAGGATGGGAATGGTGATGAACGGGCCGACGCCGATCATCTCCAGCATGTTGGCCGAGGTCGCTCCGAGGAACCCAATCCGGCGGACCAGATGCGGCGTTTCCATCCCTGGCGAGGCCTCTGGCAAGGCAAAATGTTAGCACGGGAGGCGGCCCCGCGCTCGAACCGTAGTTAATCCGAGATTGGCTTCTTGCGAGGCTTCAGGTCGTTCTCGTTGAACGGCGGCCTGATCGTGACTTTGTCGAAATGAACCTCGATGGCATGCTGCCATCCTTCCGGTTTGATCTGGATCGATTTCGGGTAAGAAATATTCTCGGACTTCACGTAGTCGGAATAGCTCACCGTTCCGGCGCCGTTTCCGGTTGCCGTGGCGATTTGGACTTGGCGAGGCAGCAGATCGTCGCCGACAACGATGGAGATTTTCTCAGCCTTGCCTTCCGCGACCAGTGTCAGCACGTCTCCGTCAGCGGGCGTCGTCCGGTCGGCCAGGAGCTTGAAGTCCGCGCTCCCCGCTCTACGCATCAGCGCGGAAAGCTGGAAATCACGAATCAAAGCTGTATCCGTGCCGAGTTGGACGGCCTCCTGCCCCTTCAGTTTCTTGCCGGGCGAATATTGAGAGCCTGCGAACGTTACTTCGCGTAACGGGTCTTGACCGGACTTGACCTGGAATAGCGCTCGATCCGGCTGGTTGCGCATCCACAAGAGCCAGCGGACGCTGCGGCCTTCGCAGGACCATGTTGTCGTGCTGCCGGAAGCCTCCACGGCGACCGGCGTCTTCTCTCCCGGCTTTCCGATCGAGCTGAGGACCTTCTGGAATAACTCCGCGCCGAACGCCTCCCGCGTCTCGCGAGTCGGAGTCAAAACCTCCGCGACCGCTACGGTCCGATCCGCCTCAACCATCACAACAGCCTGGCGGTCCAGGTAGCCTTTCTTCTTAAGACCAACCGTCCACTGGCCGGGGAGTAAATCCGCGACTTCCAGCGTTCCGTTTTGCGTGACGCCGCGCGGAGTTTCGTTGAGATTGACTTCACACTCCCCCGGGGAGCATTTCAGCGCCAACTTCCCGGCGGGAGGCTTCGGAGGAGGTGGAGGGGGAGGAGGCGGCGGCGCGACGGCAGGCAACGTCGCCGTCTCCGTCTTCGCTTTATTTTTAATCACCACCAGCATTTCTTCCGACGCGCCCGCGGCTTTCAGTTTGTCGATTCCTTCGGGCGAGAGGGAAAACGCCAGTCCGCGGTGCTGGATCGCTTCCTTCCTGCGCCGCAATGGGATTGCATTCTGCCGCAACAGCTTGACCACCTGATCGAACTTGAAGGGAGGGCCGGTAAGAAATGGATCGGCGCTCTTCTTTACGATCGCGGGTTTGGCCGCGACGGCCTGTTGTGCGAAGCACGAAGACGCGGCGAGGAACACCGCCGCCGAGCCAATGAATATAGTTTCGAATTTGATGCTCATTTTTTATCGGAGAGCCGCCTCGGCCTGCTGAGCCGTGTGGATCTTTTTCTTCCAGGCCAGACCTTCCGCGTTCTCAGGCTCGGCGGCGAGAATCGCGTCCACCAGCGTGAGCGCGCGAGCATATTCGCCCGACTCCCAGAGCGCTTGTACCTGACCGGCCAGGATCTGGTCGGCAGCGGCGGGCTTGGGCTCCTGCGCGATAGCTTGCGGTGGGATCTCGGGTGGCTGGCTCACGGGCGTCACATTTTCGGCCGGCGCATTTACCGCGGGAGGAGCTTGAATCGGCTGACTGGATGGCATCGCCTTCGAAGTCTGCTTCGACAACAACCCGGCCATGATGAAGAGCGCCAGGATCGCCGCCGCCCCGACTACAATTCCTATCCTTACCGGGGATTGCTTGGCAACAGCCGGTGCCGGAACGGCAGGTTCCTTCTGACCGATCGGGGCTGGCGCAATTTTAGCGTTCGGCCCCTGGACGGGAGCCGTTTGCATGGGAGATGCGGCTGCGGGCTCGGCCTTCCCCGCCGCGGACGAAACTTCTCGAGCCGGCTGCGGCGCGGCCGACGCAACCGGTTCCGGCTTCGATACGGCTATGGGAACCGGCTGAGCCACAACTGCGCTGGATGCTCCAGCGGCAGCGGTTGCCGCCAGCGGAGCGGAAACGGACACTGTCTGAGCGCCCACTGGTTCGGCTGTCTGCGGAAGTTTCCCAGCGATTGCGCACAAACTCGCCGCCATGATTTCCGCCGTCTGCGGACGTTGTTGCGGATCTTTGGAGAGAGCCGACGCAATCAGGCAATCCAGTTCTTCAGGCACTTGCGGATCGACCCTTCGCAAGCGCTTCGGCTCGACCGGAGTTTCAAACGGCGCGGCGCCGGTTATGAATTCGTAAAGCACAGCCGCGGCCGCGAACAAGTCGGATGCGACGTCCGCCGGTTGTCCAGACAACTTCGCGATGCCGAAGTCCAGAATTTTCCCTTCGTTGCGCCGCGTCTCGTCCTGCTCAGCGAGAAAAATGTTGGCCGGCTTGATGCCGCCGTGGACAATCTGCTTTCGGTGCGCCAGCGCAAGCCCGTCGTAGACTTGCCCCATGATCCTCAGCTTGCGCGCGAGAGCGAGCTTTTGTCCCGCTTGAAGATAACGCCGCAAGTCGAGGCCATGCAGCAGCTCCGTGGCAACGTAGATTGTGCCATCAATCTCGCCGGTATCCAGGATGCGGGCGATGTTGGGATGCTGAAGTTCGGCGCATGCGGTCAGCGTATGACACAGGCGCGCTTTCACCTCGGAACCGAGATCTGCTGAATTCAGAGTCTTCACGGCCACCGCGCGGCCGCTTAACTGATCGATCGCGCGATAGGTTGTCCCTGCCGGACTCTTCCCGATCTCCTCGAATAGTTGATACTTGCCGAAGGTCTTCATAGCTACCTCGCCGTTAGCCGCCGGAGCCGCTGTACTCTTGCCCCTCGCCAGGCTTCGTCAATCTTTCGAGTACGGTCGCTCGGTTTGTACTGGCTGAATCGACATTCCACCCAAGGGGGTGTAGGTACTAAGTGTCGATTCGGATTTCGTACGGCAACTGCGAAGCGGAATCATACGGGGCAACTACTCAGTTCGGTCTGATATTCTGATCCGCGTGCGAACGCTCTTGATTCTTGCCGCCCTGCCGGCTTGCATTTTTCCCTTAGAGGCCCGCGACGCCAAGACCTTAGCGGCACTCTCGCCCGAAGCGCGCGATACGGCCGTCTCAGCCCTCCAATGGACCGATCAATATTGGGACGCGCGCGCCGGTTTTCTGTGGGACACGCGCCTGGAGCCCAAGCCAGGCGAAAAGAGCCGCCGGCACGTGGTCCGGGACACCATCTGGTACGCCGTTGGTCTGATGCTGCGCGACCAGGCGGGCGACCGCGACCGGTCGCTTCAAGCCATCAAAGCAGTACTGGCGCAGCAGCTCGACGATCCGCAGCAGCCTTACAACGGAACCTTTTATAGGAGTCCGGAAGAACCTCATCCGCCGGCTCGCTACGCCCAATTATTCGTGCAGTATGACCCCAACTGGCGGCAGTTCGTAGGCACGACGCTGGCGTTGTTACTCGAAGAATATCCCGATCGCCTGCCCGAATCGCTGCACAAGCAGATGGAGAATGCGATTGAACGCGCCGTGGCGAGCGAAATCGCCGAGGGCCGCCTTAAGCCGGATTACAGCAACATCGCATTGATGCATGGATTCCTAACGTCCTGGGCCGGGAAGCGATTCCACCGCGCGGAGTGGAGCCGCGCCGGACGACAGTTCGCGGACGAAGCCTTTCGAGTCTTTAACGAGCACGGCACATTTGAAGAATACAATTCGCCGACTTACTACGGTGTCGATCTGTACGCGCTCAGTCTCTGGAGAAACTACGCGCCGGAGCCCTGGTTTCGGCAAACCGGTTCCGACATGGAACGCCGGCTTTGGTCCGACATCGCCGCGTTCTACCACCCTGGCCTGAAAAATCTCAGCGGACCGTTCGATCGATCTTACGGGATGGACATGCAGGAGTACGTCAGCCTGGTCGGCTTGTGGCTGCGAACTACGTTAGGCGCGGACGCGGCGCCGTTTCCGAAAATCGCCGGCCGGATGGTCCATACCGATGACATGCAGTTCGTGCCATTGTTCGCCGTGCTGGGAACTGAGATCCCGCGGGAAGTGCGCGCGAGCTTCCAGAAATTCTCGGGCGAGCACGCGATTCGTCGCGAGCTGCCGCGCAATCGTGTGGTGACCGCGTGGCTCAGCAACGATTTCATGCTGGGTGGAGAAGCGGCGCGGGGCATGCATGAAGTTTCAGGACAATACGTGCCGGCGACGGCGTATTGGAAAACACCCGATGGAGCGACCGCATGGATGGCGTTGGTAAAAGCGCCACGTTTGGATGCGCGGGTCGAAAAGAATGCGCTCATCGTGACCGGCCTTGGAGACTTCACGTTTCGCGTTTCCGTGCCCGGGGCTGATGCGAAGCAGATCAGTCTCGATACGTGGTCGCTGCCTGGCATCGCCGTGCATGTGTCGAGCGACGCCACCAGCTTCGCCGCCATTCGATCCGAGGCATACGTGGATATCACGTATCGCGAGGCGACTCGCTTTGAGTTGCAGTTTGAGGCGAGACGCTAATGATTACTTAGTGGAGATGGCGTGGCGGCCTGAACAACTCCTTCAAGAAATTCGGGACGCGATGATTTTCCAGCTCGAATCCTAGCAGCGTTTCACCGGCCAGGAGAATCACTGCGAATGGCATAACCGGCGCGCCAAAATACCGCGCCATTCCAACCACCAGGACAAAAACGCCAACTGATATCGGGAAGTAGTGTTTTAACGCCATGTTGAATGTGCTCCTCTGGGGAAGATGGAGCATTTTTTCGACCAGCTAGTCAACAAACTATCCCCTGGTGAATACAACGCTTACCGATCGGCGCCGCCGTGGCGCTGGGTGAAATTGCTCGGCCGGATCGTGGTTTGGCGCAGGCTCACTTCTCAGGCTTGCCAGTTCGGTGTTTCAACATAGGACCGGTCGATTGCCGCGACGTTCAGCGCCCCGCAGTTACCCATCACCAACTTAAGTTCGCCCTGCAGGATTTCCAAGACGCGATCGACGCCGGCCTGCCCGAACGCGCCCAATCCCCACAGGAACGGACGGCCGATCCCCACTGCCTTCGCGCCCAGCGCTAGCGCCTTGAAAACATCCGTGCCGCGCCGGACCCCTCCGTCGACATAGACCGGAATCCTATTGCCGACGGCGCTCACGACTTCGGGGAGGGCCTGGATCGTGGGCCGCAGAGAGTCCGTCGATCGGCCGCCGTGATTCGAGACCAGAATGCCGTCGATCCCGTGCTCCAGGCAGAGCATCGCATCCTCGCGCGTGTCGATGCCCTTGATGAACAGCTTTACGGTGACGGCTTTTCGCAGCCGGTCGACGAACTCCCACGTCATCGCCGGGTTCTGACCGAGCACGCCCGTCATATCGATGCCGTCGTACATTTTGCGTTCTGTAAGGGTCGGCCCCGCCCCGCCGTCGTGGCAGCCGCCGCATTGCTTTAGATCCTTGGGGCGGGTGCGCATAAACGTTTCGCTGTTCCGGCCGGTGGTGTTATCCACCGTAAGCGCGATCACCGGGCATCCGGCTGCCTGCACGCGCTTCACGATTTTTTCGCACGCTTCCCATTTTGTCGGCGCGTAGAGCTGATACCAGACCGGCTGTCCATGGGCTTTACATACGTCCTCAACGCCCGTCGACGTCGCTGTCGAAAGCATTTGCATCGTCCCGCGAGCTTTCGTCGCGCGCGCGACGGCGAGTTCGCCCTCAGCATGAAACGATCCCTCGCCGCCGGTCGGACAGGTGAAGATGGGACTGTTGTAAGCCGTACCGAACAACTCGGTGCGCATATCCACTTTCGTCGCATCGCGCAGCCGCCGCGGGCGCAGCTGGATGTGCCGGTAGCCCTCCCGATTGGCTCGCAGCGTGAGATCGTCGTCGACGCCGCTGACCATGTACGCCCAATGTCCGGGCAAAACTTTGCGGCGGGCGGCTTCCTCGAAATCCATCACATTAAGCGCATCTTTGGGGCTGGAAATTGCCTCGGCAATTTCAGGAACGTGCTGTGCATAAGCCCGGACGCCGCCCAGCGCGGCGACGTAGGGGCTGGCCGCCAAAAATCTCAGAAACGCCCGCCGGTGTTGCAGGCTAGGATGGATGCTTGCCATGGCTGCCCATTTTATCTCCTATTTCGATAAAGTCTAGCTTGTGCTTCCTCGACGAACCATGTTGCTTGCGCCGTTGGCGGCTGCCGCCGCCGCCCAACCGGTGAGTCCCGGCAAAATGACGCTGTGCATTCACCAGAACACATCGCGTGGAGCGGGATTTCGAAAGTCGCTCGAGGGGTGGGCGCGCGCAGGGATCAAGAACGTTGAGCTGACCGATGTTCTGCTCGACGAGTTTCTGAAGACCGAAGATCTCGCCGCCGCGCGTCGTGTGGTAACGGATCTTGGCCTGACGGTCGTTTCCTGTGCAGGGATTGTTCGCGACCTCTGGATTCCGAATCCCGGGCGCGCGGCCCTGGTCGATACCTGGAAGAAGCGCGTAGAGCAGTTTTCTTCTCTCGGCAGCGCGCACGTCTACTGCCCCGCCAGCACTACTCGAAAAGTGACGGCCGAGGATTACAAGGCCGCGCCGGATCTCATCCGCGAAGCCGGCGAGATCGCGAAGCAGCACAATGTCATCGGGATGATCGAGTTCGCGCGAGCGTCGACATTTATTTCGACGCTGACCACGTCTCTGAAACTGATTCGCGAAGCGGCCCATCCAAACGTGCGGCCGATGCTCGACTGTTATCACTTCTGGTCGGGAATGAGTAAATTCGAGGATCTGGATTTGCTCCATCCGGGCGAGCTCGCGCACGTCCATTTTCAGGATGTGCCGGACATGCCGCGCGAGTTGCTCGACCAGAACTCGCGAGTGCTCCCTGGGGACGGCGTTTCGCCGCTGGTCCGTATTTTGAGAAAGCTCGCGGAGAAGGAGTATACGGGCGCACTTTCGGTCGAGCTGTTTCTGCCCGAATTTCACCAGGGCGATCCTTACGAGGTGGCCCGCCGCGTTCGTGAAAAATCGGAAGCCGTGATGCGCACAGCCGGGGTGCTTTGATGACGAATCGGGACCCGCTTATGCGCTGATCAACAACGCGGTGCGGACACAGAACCGCGAACGCCAGTGAGCGGGTCCTCGCGGGTCAACGATCTTTAAGTACGACGCAAGCAAAATTGGCTGCATCGTCGCTGCTTCCCGAGCCCTTCCATCGCGCGACCTGCGGATAGGGGCATAGCGGCCGTGTCCGATCGGTCGCGCCGTTCGTCAGATGTGAAGCGATGATCTTCTCAGGAGCCTTCCCCGTCGCGACCCACTGATCCAACGCCCCGACCGCGTCGAATGTGTTCGGACCCGGACCTCCCGCGCAATGCGCCATTCCAGGGACCATGAAGAGCCGGAAAAAATCTGTGGTTTTCTCCGGTCCGCCCATGGCGTGCTGGACAGCTTCGTAATAGCGGACACCGTCTTCGGGAGGCACGTCGGCATCCGACCAACCGTGATACATGACCAGCTTTCCATTGCGCGCCTTGAACGGCTTCAAGTTGACGTCATTCGCGTTGACCACACCCATCTTCGAATCCGCGTAGACCACGTCGCGATCGAAGTCGAAAGTGCGCCAGTCCCAAGCCGGATCGTTGAAGACCCACAGCCTCCAGAATTCGTTCCGGCGCGCTTCGTTGGGCTCGACGAAATATGTGTCCCAAAGCTTTTCGGTGCCGCGAGCCCAGCCGGCGAACAGCCGCTCGCCCGTCCGTGGATTCTTGGCGCCGCTGTAAATTTTCCGAATAGAATCGACTTCGGGCGCGGTGAGGCAATTGGAGCCGCCGCCGTTCTTGCAGAGCAGGACGTCGGGATCGAACTTACAGCGGCGGGGATCGTCAATGATGCCGTCTTTCAGGCCGTCGAGCGCGTCACACACATCGATGGCGGCCTTGGTGATCATCGGCAGCTTGGCCACGGGCAGCGGCGTCGCCGCGTCTTTGTGAATCGCCTCCCACGACCAGAGGAACCCGACGATCAGCCCAATGCGGTTGTTGCCGGGATCGCCCGCGACGATGCCGTCGTAATCGGCCGGATAGCGCTGGGCTTCGGAAAGCGCCTGATGGCCGCCGGTGGAACAACCGACGAAATAGGAATGCTGCGGTTGACGCAAATAGTAATCGCGCACGATCAGCTTGGCGGAATCGGTCATCACATGAACGGCTCGATACGCCCAATCGTTGATCTTCTCGGGATGTCCGACGCCGAACTGCAAATCGCCGCCCTCGTGACCGGTGTCCGACCCGGCAGTCGCGTACCCGCGATTTAGTGCGGCAGCCATGATCGAATAGCTCTTGTCGCTGGAGAATCCGCCATTCCCGGTTCCTTCGAATTTTCCGTTCCATGCCGCGGGCGCGGGCAGCCAGATTTCGAAATGAATTTCCGAATCCGTGACGGGGCGCGAAACGGCGACGACGCGGCAAAAATCGGGAAGCTTAAACGATGACCGTGATCCCGAAGGCTTATACGGACCGGCGGAAACTTCCTCCGCCGATGTGATTGTCGTGTTCGTGATGAAGAGTTGCGTGAGGCTGGCGCAGGTGCGTGGCGCGGCCGACACGGTCAACGCCACAAGCGGCACTGCAACAAGCGGACGGCGCCAGCGCCAATTGAGCATTTCAGGTCTCAATTGTATACATTCAAGAGTGGCATGAAAAGATGGGCGACCGCGCTGGCTTTGCTCGTTCTTCCGGCTGCCGCGCAGAACTCCGATAACTTCGCGCAGGCGGAGAAACAATTCGGCCAGCTCTGCGAAGGTTGTCACGGGGAAGGCGGCGCGGGCGGAGATCGCGCTCCGGCGTTGATCAACAACCGGGGACTTCGCGGCCGGGCCGAACAACAGATCGCCGACCTGATCAAGACTGGAACCCCCGCGGGCATGCCGCCATTTCGTTTGCCCGAGGATGAACTTCGTCTGCTGGCGCGCTGGGTCCGGTCGCTGAATGTCTCGGCCGCGGATATGAAGCCCGCTGGCGATACGGCCGCGGGCGAAAAATTGTTTTTTGGAAGCGGCCAGTGCTCGACTTGCCATATGCTGCACGGACGCGGCAAGGTGAACGGGCCGGACCTGTCCGAGATCGGCAACAAGGCGACGGTCCGCGAACTGGAAATGTTGCTCGACAATCCGACGTCTCAAATGGGCATCCACACCACGGCAACGTGCCCCGGTTGGGCATTCTGCCCGGACGAGGCGTGGGCGGTGGTGAATGTTACCCTTCGCGATGGATTCACGCTGCGCGGTTTTGCGCGTAATCGCGCTGAGCACGATCTTCAATTGCAGACTTTCGACGGCAGGATGCATCTGCTGGTCGACGAGGAATACACACAGATCACGCGCGAGAAACAATCCTATATGCCCGCGTTCAAGGGAACGCCTGCCGAGCGTCAAAATCTGATCGCGTACCTGAGTACTCTCACTGCCGCGATGTCAGGTCCGCTTCCATCCGAGCCGGAAACTGCGTCGATTGCACCCGAGGCGGTAAAGGGAGAATGGCCGACCTATAACGGGGTCCCCGGGGGGAATCGCCATAGCGAGCTCGCTCAGGTCAATACCGGCACTGTGAAAAATTTGCAGTTGCAGTGGATTTATTCTCTCCGGGGATTCGGCCTGGAAACGACGCCCATTGTGGCTGGCGATGGCGTGATGTACGTGACCGCGCCCGGAGCCGTCTGCGCGCTCGATTCGCGAACGGGCCACGAGATCTGGTGCTACACGCGATCGGACAGCGGAGCGAAGGCGAATGGGTTCGTTGAGCCCAATCGAGGCGTTGCTATCCTCGGTGATCGGCTGTTCTTCGCCACCGCCGACGCGCATCTGGTCTGCCTTCATCGTCTGACCGGCGGAGTGATGTGGGACGTTGTCATGGCCGTGACGCCCGGCCGGTTCACATCGACGTCGGCCCCGCTGGTTGTCGGAGACCTGGTGATTTCCGGTGTCGGCGGCGGCGATACTCCATTGCGTGGTTTCCTGGCGGCCTACCACGCAACCACTGGCCAATTGGCCTGGCGATTCTGGACCGTTCCCGCTCCCGGCGAAAAAGGATCGGAGACGTGGAACCCGAAGGCCCTTCCGACGGGCGGAGGCGCGACCTGGGTAACCGGCTCTTATGATCCGGAAACGGATACGCTCTATTGGACCGCCGGCAATCCGTATCCGGCAACCGATGGCGATGAACGCGGCAGCGCCAATCTGTACACCAACTGCGTGCTCGCGCTCGAAGCCAAGACCGGGAAATTGCGTTGGTATTACCAGTTCACTCCGCACGATCTTCACGATTGGGACGCGACCGAACCGGTGCTGCTCGTCAACACGAACTATCAGGGCCGCGACCGCAAATTGTTATTGCAGGCCAATCGAAATGGATTTGCGTACGTGCTGGATCGTACGAATGGCGAACTTTTGTTGGGCCGTCCGTTCGTAAAAAAACTGAACTGGGCGACCGGTATCGGCCCCGATGGCGTGCCGCAGTTGCTGCCGGCGAACAAGCCGACCAAGGCCGGAGTCAAAACCTGCCCATCGGTGCGCGGCGCGACCAACTGGTATTCCACTGCTTTCGATCCCGATACCAAGCTGTTCTATATCATGGCTGTCGAAGACTGCAGCATCTACAAGAAAGCGCAGAACGGCGGATACGAGGGCTATCGCGAGCCATCGGATCCCGGCTTGAAATATCTCCGGGCTTTCGACATCGGAACGGGCGAGATCGCCTGGGAAGTTCCGCAAATCGGCCCGCAGGAAGCGAACTATTCAGGCGTGCTTTCTACCGCTGGCGGGCTCGTCTTCTACGGCGAAACCGGGGGTGGATTTGCGGCGTTGGACGCAAAATCGGGAAAAATGCTGTGGAACTTCAAAGCAACGCAGCCGTGGAAGGCGTCGCCGATGACATACATGGTCAACGGAAGACAATACGTCGCGGTAGCTTCGGGCGGAAACATTTTGTCATTCGCACTTGGGTCCCAGTAGGAGACACACATATGGATCGCCGGTCATTTCTAAAACTCAGCGCAGCGTCCGCAGTGAGCCTTCCTGCGCTTGCGTTTCAGAGCGAAAAGAGCAATCTGAAGATCACGGGCGTGCGCGTGGTGCACACGCGTCCCAAGCGTCCGCTGCCGGCCTACACGCCTGCGGCAGGCTCGTGGTCGACTGGCGGCGTCGAAGTCGCCAACCCAATGTCCATTTATTCGGAATACAAGCCGATGCGCTCCTTATGGAATCCGGATCCCGGAAAACTCGAAGGATTCACCGTCGAAATTTCGACAGACAGGGGTGTAAAGGGATACGGCAGCGGCGGCGCTGGCGGCGGCGCGGTCGTGGAGCAGCATCTGGTGAAGCTGCTGATCGGCCAGAATCCTTTCAACATTGAACGGATCTGGGATATTTTGTACCGCTCGACCATGCCCTACGGCCAGGCGGGTATCGCGATTAACGCGATCAGCGGTGTCGATCTCGCGCTGTGGGATCTGGTCGGCAATGCGCTCGGCGTTCCGGTCTATCAACTGCTTGGCGGGGCGACCAAAGATCGCATCCCATCCTATTGCACGGGAAACGATCTGGAGCAGCATTTGTAATTCGGCTACAAGCGTTTGAAGATCGCGATCCCGTACGGTCCGGCGGACGGGCATGAAGGCCAAAAGAAAAACGTCGAACTGGTCAAGCACACGCGCGAACTTCTCGGTCCCTATGGCGATATCATGCTCGATTGCTACATGGCGTGGAACGAGCAGTACACGATTGAAATGGCCGGCCTGGTCGAGCCGTACCGGGTCTACTGGATGGAAGAGTGCCTCCAGCCCCGCGATTACGAAGGCTTCGGCCGCATTCGTGCTGCGATCAAATCCACACGGATCGCGACTGGCGAACACGAATACACCCGTTATGCGTTCCGTCAACTGCTGGATCATCGCGGCGCCGCAATCTGGCAGCCGGATGTTCACTGGTGCGGCGGGATGACGGAACTGCGCCGGATCGCCGCGCTGGCCGCCGCCTACGATATTTCCGTGATCCCGCACGTCGGCGGAGGGTTCGATTGCATCCACTTCGCCATGGCGACGACGAATAGTCCTTGGGTGGAGACGTTCATGCCCGCTCCTGGAGGGCCCGATATCATCTACAAGCGCTTTGAAGAGGACAATCACATCACCCGCGGGCCGGAGGGAATTTACGCGCGCGCTTCGGACCGCCCCGGCCTGGGCTGGGATATCGAGGTCGCATCTTGAACCGCCGCGAGTTTCTAGCCGGGGCCGCAGCTACGGCCGCGCAGAGTCTTCTTGCACAGAAGCTGCCGTTTCCGGTTATCGATACGCACATCCATCTTTTCGATACCCGCCGTCCCCAGGGCGTGCCGTATCCCGATAAAGACAACGCGAAGCTGTACATGCCCGCGCTGCCGGATCGCTATCGGAAAATCGCTAAGCCGTTCGGCGTTGTAGGAGCGATCGAAGTCGAAGCCAGCCCGTGGATCGAAGACAACCTCTGGGTTTTGGATATCGCCGCCAAGGACACCATGATCGTGGGCACCATCGGAGATCTGGAACCTGGCAAGCCGGAGTTTCCCGAATATCTGGAGCGTTATCATCGCAACCCTCTGTTTCGCGGTATCCGTTACGGGAATTTGTGGGGTCGTGACCTTGGCGTGGAAATCAACAAGCCGGAATTCATCAACGGCCTGAAGCTGCTTGCCGATGCAAACATGGTTCTCGATACCGCAAACTCACGTCCCGCGCTGATCGAGACAATGGTTCGCGTGTCTGACAAAGTTCCGAACTTGAAAATCGTGATCGATCACCTGCCGCAGCTCGAACCGCCGGCGGAGTCTTCGGCTCGCAATCAATACGAATCGAATTTGCATGAGCTGGCCAAGCGTCCGCAAGTGTACGTGAAGATTTCCGAAGTCCTGCGGCGCGTGGAAGGGCGCATTCCCACCGATCTCGATTTTTACCGCCCGCGGCTGGATCAGCTCTTCGGGATCTTCGGTGAAGACCATCTCCTGTTCGGCAGCGATTGGCCGAATAGCGACAACTGGGAACCCTACGGAACCGGGTTTAAGCTGGTGCGCGAATATTTCATAGCCAAGGGCCGCGCCGTCGCCGAGAAGTATTTCTGGAAGAACTCCGTGGCCGCGTATCATTGGATTCACCGCGAATCCAGCCAGCCGCAGGCCTGAGCGGGTCAAGAAGCGAACCCATTCTAGAATCAATCATGGACGCAGAAAAGCGCCGTCTCATAGCGGCCGCACATAAGCTCGAACACTGGCGGCGCTGGGGTCCGTACGTTTCCGAACGTGCGTGGGGCACTGTGCGCGAGGATTACAGCAAGTATGGAGCCGCGTGGGAGTATTTTCCCTTTGAACATGCCCACCTCCGCGCGTATCGTTGGGGCGAAGATGGCATCGCGGGCATCTGCGACAATCATCAGCGATTATGTTTCGCGCTCGCCGTGTGGAACGGGCGCGATCCGATTCTAAAGGAACGTCTTTACGGCCTCACGAATAATCAGGGCAATCATGGCGAAGACGTGAAAGAGCTGTATTATTACCTCGACGCGACGCCGACGCATTCCTACATGAAGTGCCTGTACAAATACCCACAGGCCGCCTTTCCATACCAGCAACTGCTGGACGTGAACCGAAGCCGGGGCCGCCAGGACCCGGAATTCGAGCTGATCGACACAGGGATATTCAACGACAATCGCTATTTCGATATCTTCGTCGAATACGCGAAGGTGGACGTCGACGATATCCTGATTCGCGTCACGGCAACCAATCGCGGCCCTGAAACCGCGGCTCTGCATCTTCTGCCCTCACTCTGGTTCCGAAATACCTGGTCCTGGGCGCCCGGCTCCCCGCGTCCGTCTCTGGGCAGAGCGGATGAGAACGCGATCGCCGCGGTTCATCCCACGTTGGGCTCGTATCGGTTCAGTTGCGATCGCCCGGCGCAACTCTTGTTCACGGAAAACGATACGAATACTCGCGCATTGTGGGGATGGCAAGGTTCAGAATCGTATCTGAAGGACGCGTTTCATGAGCGCGTGGTGCACGGGCGCGAGAACGCGGTCAATCCCGCGCAGCGCGGCACCAAGGCCTGCGCCTGGCTTCGTCTTGACATCGGTCCGGGCCAGACGGAAGTAATTCGGATGCGCTTGACGGAGGTCACCCAGCCATCGCGTCTGGTGCGGGACTTCGACGGCCTGTTCGCGGAACGGATCACCGAAGCCGACGAGTTCTATTCCTTCGCGCCACCGGATCTTAGCGAGGATGGCAAGCGAGTCCAGCGCCAGGCATTTGCCGGTCTGCTCTGGTCTAAGCAGTTTTATCACTTTGTCGTCGAAGATTGGCTGAAAGGGGATCGCGGTCAGCCGCCTCCTCCCCAGGAGCGCCGGAATGGTCGCAACGCGCGCTGGGTGCATTTGTTTAACGACGACATCATCTCGATGCCGGATTCGTGGGAATATCCGTGGTACGCCGCGTGGGATCTTGCGTTCCACATGATACCGTTCGCGATGGTTGACCCCGATTTCGCGAAAGGTCAGCTCCGTCTGCTCCTGCGGGAATGGTACATGCATCCGAACGGGCAGATTCCGGCCTACGAATGGGCCTTCGGCGACGTCAATCCTCCGGTGCATGCCTGGGCCTGCTGGCGGGTGTTTCAGATCGATCGCAAACTGTCGGGTGTGCCGGATTACGCGTTCCTCGAAAGCGTCTTTCATAAGTTGCTTATGAATTTCACCTGGTGGGTGAATCGCAAGGACTCGGAAGGCAGCAATATTTTTGAAGGCGGGTTTCTGGGGCTTGACAACATCGGCGTTTTCGACCGCAACCAGCCGCTGCCTAACGGCGGATTCATCGAGCAGTCAGACGGAACCAGTTGGATGGCGATGTTCTGTTTGAACATGCTGAAAATCGCCCTTGAACTGGCCACCAAGGTGGATCCCATCTACGAGGACGTGGCCAGCAAGTTCTTCGAGCATTTCCTGTACATCGCCAACGCCATGAACGGCATTGGTGATGGCGGTTTGTGGGACGACGACGACGGTTTTTTCTACGACCGTTTGCGCCACCCGGATGGCAGCACTACGTTGATGCCTCTGCATTCGGTTGTTGGCTTGATTCCCCTGTTCGCCGTCGACACGATCGAACCGGAGAAGATCGAGCGGCTTCCCGGCTTCCACCGGCGGATGGAGTGGTTTACACGCAACCGGCCGGATCTGTGTTCGAATATCGCTTCTGTTTCGCGGGAAGGGCAGGAGTCCCGGCGCCTGTTGAGTCTGCTGGCGCGCCCGCGGCTGTTGCGCGTGCTGGAGCGGATGCTCGACGAAACGGAATTTTTGTCTCCCTTCGGCATTCGTTCCGTCTCCAAATTCCATGAAAGGAATCCGTTTCGAATGACGGTCGACGGGCAGGTTTACGGCGTCGATTACGAACCGGCCGAATCGCGTACGCCCACTTTCGGCGGCAATTCGAATTGGCGCGGCCCGGTCTGGTTCCCGGTGAACTTTCTGCTTATCGAGTCTCTGCAACGTTTCAACCACTACTTCGGCGACGACGTTACCGTCGAATTCCCCACTGGCTCCGGGAATCGCATGAGTTTGGGGGAAGTCGCCTGTGAGCTGTCCCGCCGTCTGGCGCGAATCTTCCTGCTCGATGAAAATGGGCGCCGGGCCGTGTTCGGCGGCGCGGAAAAGATGCAGACCGACCCTAATTTCCGCGATCACATCCTGTTCTACGAATACTTCCATGGCGACAATGGCGCCGGGATCGGAGCCAGCCATCAAACCGGGTGGACGGCGCTGGTGGCCAAGCTTTTGCAGCAGAGCGGGGAGTGATTTCGATATTCTAAAAGTTTGACGCCTACTCTCGAAGCTCACCACCGGCGTTCGGTGCTCCTCGTATTTTGCTGTACGATCCTCGGCGCCGCCGCACAAGTCCTGATCAAGTCGGGCGCTGGCTCTGTCGGAGCGCACGCATCCATCATCCACACGCTGGTGAGCATTCTCACGACCCGTGTCCTATTCGCAGGCTATGCGCTGTACGGAATCAGCACGGTTCTCCTGATTCTGGCTTTGCGGCGCGGCGAGTTGTCGATGCTTTACCCGGTAATCGCCCTGACATTCGTTTGGGTCACCGTTCTCTCCGTGTTGATTTTTCACGAATCGATGAATGCTCTAAAGCTCACCGGCATAGCGACGATCGTCGCGGGCGTCGCGGTTCTCGGAAGGGGAGCAAAGCGGTGACCACCACTCCCTTTTCCTCCATGGCCTGGATTTTTCTGTGCGGATTTGTGGGGAGTTTTGGCGCCGTGTTCCTAAAGGCCGGAGCGGGCCGCCTGGAAATGAACGTTCGTTCCATCGCCACGAACTGGCGGCTTGCCGCAGGAATCGGGGCGTATCTGCTTTCGTCGGTTTTTTTTGTGTTGGGAATGCGCCGCGGCGAACTCAGCGTCCTTTATCCGCTGGTCGCCCTGGGCTATCTGTGGACGGTCGTGTGGTCCCGGCTGTTTTTTGGAGAGCCGCTGACCAAAACCAAATTTATGGCGCTCGGCCTGATCATCCTGGGGATGGCGATGCTCGCTTTAGGGAGCCAATAGGCGCTCGGTAAACTGCTGAAGCTCCTGCCGGTTCAGATCGCTGACCACCCAATATTGCATTCCGTTACTGACGGTCTGAATCACGTTGTAGCCCTGGCCTCCAGCCGCGCGAATTCGTCCTTCATGGGTGCCGGGCCAAAGGAAAACATTGATGATGTGCTGGTTCCGCCGATACACGATCGCTGCGGCGGCGTGGTTGCCGATGTAATCCAAACGACCGCCCACCAGCGGAAACCCGTCCGCCGCCAGATCTTTCACCGGTGGCGCGAAGTCGAGCTTTCCCGCGAACCACGGCTTCACCGTGTGCTGGTCCGTGGAGGGCACGTCCATCAGATGATTCGCCATCAAGGAACGGATGTGGCTTGCGACCACGTCGTTCTCCACCGGATTGGCGCCAGGCCGCATCCACAGCGCCGCCGCCACCACGAATGCTGCCGCGGCCGCCGCGATAGCGGTCCAGGGGATCTGGAACCCGTGGCGCTGTGCCTTTCGCTCTTCGCGATCCCGTTCGGCGAGCGCCGCCCGTACATTCTTCTTCAGACGTTCGCCCGCCGCGTAACGTAGCGTGCCCGCGCCCATTGCCGCGCGAACTGCCATGCGCGCTTGATGCAGCGCCGCGCATTCGGAACAATCGTGCAGATGCCGCTCCAGGTCGATGCTCCGCACCAGATCGAGTTCGCGGTCTAGATAACCGTCCATAAACACACGGATCTCCTTGCAACTCATGCGCTCGACTCCTGGCTTGCGGGTTCGCACAGATGATCATGCAAGCGCTTTCGGGCGCGCGCAAGCCGGGACATGACGGTACCGATGGGCAAGCCAGTGACGTCCGCGATTTCCTTGTAGGACAGATCTTCCATCTCGCGGAGTACCAGCACCTCTCGAAATTCCGCAGGCAGCTTCCCCAGGCCTTCCCGGACCATCTCTGAATCGGCGCGGCGCAACTGAAGCGTTTCGGGACTTGCCGTCTCGGCGCTGTGCAGCGCTTCGTCGAACTCGGTCATCATCTCCTGCGCGCGATTCTTCCGCAGCCACGTGTAGCAGGTATTGCGGACAATGGAGAACAGCCATGCCCGCCCGTCGCCGCCGCGAAAACTGTCGAAAAATGTGAAGGCACGGAGAAACGCCTCCTGCACGACGTCGTCGGCGTCCCCTGAGCTTCGGGTTAACCAGCGGGCGAGGTTATAGGCCGCGTCGAAATGCGGCATCGCGGCCTGCTCAAACCGCGCGAGCTTGGAAGCGGCGATTTTCATCCCTCATCGTGCCAGACTCGGCTCGATTTGAGTTTATTCCCGTCACATGGTGACGATCTTGCATAAATCGTCGACCCCGATATTCCCGCCGCAAAGAATCAGCACCACGTGACGGTCGGAAGAAAATCGATCCTTCAGGCGCTCGGCTGCGGCGAGCGTGCACGATGCGGCGGCTTCGGTCAGCACTTTTAAACGCTCTAGAATCAGTCGCAAAGCCGCGACTGCTTCCCGGTCGGGAACTACCGTGATGCATTCAAGCAGCCGTTTTGCCATTTCAAACGTCCGTTCGGACGGGGCTGGCGCCCCCAGCGTTCTTGCAACCGACTTAATGGAATCGAGCGTCACGATTTGCCCTGCGGCAATCGATTTCGACATGCAGTCCGCGCCTTCGGTCTCAACGCCCCAGACCTTGACTCCCGGCTTCAGACCCTTGACTGCCGTCGCGACTCCGCTCATGAAGCCGCCGCCACCGATGCTGATGATCACGTCGGTGACCTGCGGAACATCCTCCAGAATCTCGAGCCCCACCGTGCCTTGCCCCGCCATAACGAGAGGATCGTCAAAGGGATGTATGTAGGCCCAGCCATCCTTCTCATAATCCGCGACCGCCGCGAAGGCGCCCATGGCGGTCGCGGCGAACTTCACTTCCGCGCCATATCCGCGAGTGGCGTCGACGTAGTTCTTCGGCGTGCCCTCCGGCATCAGGATCAGCGACTTGAGTCCAAGCGCCCGCGCCACGTACGCGACCGCCTGCGCATGATTGCCTCCGCTGACCGCGACAAGTCCGCGCCCTCGCTCCTCCGGCCGCAAGCTCAGAGCCTTGTTAAAAGCTCCACGCACTTTGAACGATCCGGTCTTTTGAAAAACTTCAAGCTTTACGTAGACGTTGGTCTTCAGACGCTCGCTCAGCGTGGCGCTGGGCGTGAGCGGCGTGCGGCGAATGCAGGGCGCGATGCGCTGCCGCGCCGTCTGAATATCGGATAACGTGATCGATTCCGGCATGAACTTCTAAGTGTAGACTGACCACAGTATCCTTAGGAAAATGAAAGATACTCACGCAACGATTCATTACGGAGGCAACGACTTCTTCGTCGCGATCGCTCCGAGCGGCCACGCGCTCACGCTCGACACCAACGGCCAGCGCTCGGCCGCGCCCAGTCCGCTCGAATTGCTGCTGGTCGCGCTGGGAGCGTGCACTGGCGCGGACGTGGTCGCCGTTCTGCACAAGAAGCGTGAGCAACTGACGGATTACCGGATTGAAGTTCACGGCGATCGGCGCGAGGATTTCCCTAAAAGTTTCCGCCGCATGGAGGTCCGTCACATTCTGACGGGCCGAAAGCTCAATGAAGCCTCCGTAGCCAAAGCGATCGAACTTTCCACGGATAAATATTGCAGCGTCGCCGCCACCTTGCGTCCGACCGCGGAAATCGTCACCAGCTACGAGATTCACGAAGCGGAATCACAATTACCGTAACCATTCCTCCCTTAGCCCGTATATAACCCGAGGAGCAATCCGTGTCGACTGTGATCAAGGACCTTCGCTACGCCGCGCGCATGCTCGCATCCAGCCCGGGATTCACTGCCGCGGCCGTGATCTGTCTCGCTCTGGGCATTGGGGCGACCAGCGCCATCTTCAGCGTGGTCCACGCCGTTCTTCTCCGTCCATTGGGCTATCGCGAGCCGGACCGCCTGATTCGCGTCTACACCGAATTCCCCAAATTCCCCAACGGCGGCCTGCGGCGTTTCTGGATGTCGCCTCCTGAGTACGATGAACTCTCCCGGGAATTGCAATCCTGGGAATCGTTCGACGCCTGGGCTGACGGCGCCGTGAATCTCGCCGGCGCGGCCGAGCCGATCCGCGTCACGTCGGCATTCGTGACGGGCGGCCTATTTCAATCTCTTGGCGTGTCGCCAGCGCTTGGGCGCGCGATCACTCCTCAAGATGACATCCAAGGCGCCCCTCAAGTCGCGATCATCTCGGACGGGTTATGGCAACGCGCATTTGGACGCGATCCTGGTGTCGTGGGTCGCGTGATTCAGATTAACGGCCAGAATGCGAACGTTGTCGGCGTAATGCCAGCGGGTTTTTCGTTCCCGCCCGGCCAGATCGATGCCGCCGAAGTGTGGACGCCCTTGCAACTTGGACCGCCCAATCCGCAGCGGCGCGGCAGTCACTTTCTCTATCCCATCGGCCGCCTGAAGAGCGGAGTGACAATGCGGCAAGCCATGGATGAAATCGCCCGCCATGTTCAGGATTCGCGCGCGCACCTGGCCGGCATCATGCATCCATTCAGCCCGGACGACCACCCCATCGTGATGTATCCGCTTCAAGACGAAGTGGTCCGGTCCATTCGGCCCGCGCTTTGGACGCTGATGGGCGCGGTGGTGTTTGTGCTGCTGATCGCCTGTGTCAACGTCGCTAACCTGCTTCTTGCGCGAGCCGAGGCCCGCCAGCGGGAGATTGCTATTCGTAAGGCGCTGGGCGCCCGGGTCGGCCAGTTGATCCGGCAGTTCACTACCGAGGGTCTGCTGCTCTCGATCACCGGCGCCGCGCTCGGTCTGGTTCTCGCTTCGGCGGGACTAAGGGTCGTGGTCGAAGCGGGCCGCGCCAGCATCCCCCGTGCCTCCGAGGTAACGATAGATCCGGTGGTACTCGCGGTCACGCTAGGCGTATCGCTGCTTACGGCGTTATTCTTCGGCCTTGCGCCATTGGCGCAGATTGCCACCGGGACCCTCCACGACGCTCTGAAAGCCGCCGCGAATCGCGCGGCGGGCTCGGTCGCTTCGAGCCGTTTCCGATCTGTGCTGGTTTCGAGCGA
>DATGGL010000020.1:0-46616 GCA_035308605.1 Bryobacteraceae bacterium | reverse complement strand
CAGAATCAGCAGACCGTTTCCGAACAACTCGCGCCACTCGCATCCGGCCGTCAGGCTATCACCGAGAAAAACAACTGCATGATCATCGGCCGGTGTCTGAGTAACAGCCTCAAAAAGGGTTTCGCGCTGAGCGTAGGCTGGGTCGACGACGGCTTCCGCATCATGCGCCAACCGAGCTTTCAGATATGCGACCCCGCCACGGCCGGCGATCAAGTTTATCGCCGTTACCAGAGCAATCATATTGAACGCCAAGGAGATCGCCAACGCCAGCACCAGTCGGGCGCGCCGGGGTTTGCCGGTTTCCAACTCGCCGTCGTGCGGCGCTATGTCCTTTAATGGGGCTAACTGGGTCATGGCGCTCGATGGCCTTTAGCCGTGGGGTTCGACAACCCCGCACAAAGGAGACTAACACAACCGGATAATCGTTACAGATCCCGAACCGGCGAAAAGGACTTATTTCGAATTTTTATTTGCCTCAGGAATCCGCCTCGCCAGCTTCGGAGGTGATAATCTATCTCCCATGCGAAGGCTCACTCTGAACCTGAGTTCGGTGATTCTGCTCTCGGCTCCCGTCTTTGCCCAACTCGCCGCGCCCAATGCCAGCGGCGTTTCGCTGGGTCACATCCACATGATCGTCGCGGACCCGGAGCCGCACAAGAAACTCTGGGTGGATATTTTTGGCGCGCAGGTCACCTCCGCGGGAACGCTGGAGATGTTGAAACTGCCGGGCGTGTTCCTGATGGTCGCAAAGGGCCGCACGCTTCCGACTGAGGGCTCGGATGGCTCGACAGTCAATCACTTCGGATTTCTGGTAAAGAGCTATGCCGACACGAAAGCGAAACTAACCGCAGCGGGGGTTGGTCTCGCCACCGACAATCCGGCCAATAAGCAGTTGATCGCAAATTTCCCCGATAAGATTCGCGTCGAATTCACGGAAGACGCCGCGATGCCCGGGACCATCAAGTTCCATCACATTCACGAAGTGACTACCGATCAGGAACCCACCCGCGCGTGGTACGTGAAAACCTTCGGCGCGGCCGCCGGGAAACGCGGCGAATGGCCCAATGCAATGGTGCCGGGAGGCGAAGTGGATTTCCGCAAAGGCGATACGGCGCAGGCTCCCACCAAAGGGCGGACGCTCGACCACATCGGCTTCGAAGTCCACAATCTGGAGGCGTTCTGCAAGAAGCTGGAAGCCGACGGCGTGAAGTTCGACATGCCGTACCGTGAACTGCCGCAGCTTGCCGGCCTCAAGATTGCGTTTGTTATCGACCCGATTGGAACGCGCATCGAATTGACCGAGGGGCTCGCGTCACACTAGCGGGGTTCGAGAGACGTCGTCACGCGCTCGCTGCCGCGCGCGGCTCTGTGCGGGCGGCACTGAACCGCGAACGATAGTGAGTGGGTGTTTCAATGCAGAACGGTATCCTCGCGGATGCCAGTCTCCCGCGCGACCTGCTTCCCGTAGCTCTGCTCGCTCCAGCACGCCATAATCTGGCGCAGCGTCATGCCCAACGCGGATTTCGCGCGCAGGTCGGCCAACAGGGCCGCCATGCCTTCCGCGTCCGTTTTGAATCGGGCGTAGCCGTTCTTTCCTTTTGCGCGCTCCCGGTTGGCCCACATAAATCAGCGCGCCCGGATTGTGTTGGCGGCGTACCAGCGACTTCAAGTCGTTCCACCCTTCATGCACGCTGATGGAAGCGGCCACGCGTTCGATCATCGATGGCTTCGACTCAGCCATGACTGGAATAGCGTCCTGGCAGAATCCGGCGGGTGCGCATAACAGGGCGGCACAGACAGGCCGGAGGATGATCACGCGTCAAATATCCTCCACCCCGATATTCTGGGCGGCTGGATGAATCACGTAAATGAGAGAAATGGAAGATTAGTACAGTACTGGCAAATCGTCACCGCGGTACTCACCGGGACAACGGAAGCTTGACAATCGTCAGTGAACGATACTGCCGAAAATCTGTCCGCCGCCGTGTTTTGCGCTCCAGGTTCCGGCGTACTGATCGCGATACAGAACCACGCGTGCCGTATAGGTTCCCAACCCGGGGATCGACAAATCCGTCAACGTGATCACCGGTGTATCCCCGGCCCACTTGATGGTCACCGGGATCGGAAGAGGAAAGTCGTGACCCTCGAAGTGCATCCGCGTCTGAAACAACCACGTCTCGGCGCCGATCTTGGTCACCTTGTCGATGGCATAGCGCTCTTCTCCGGAAAGGCCGTCGCGATGAGTCGTGGTGGAGTGGCCGACCAGAGTCGCGCCGTTCATCATCTGCTCGAAGTCGTGTTCGAGATTGGCGGAGGCGTTGTTGGCCGGCTTACGGGCGCAGCCGGTCATCGCCAGGATCGCAGCGGCCAAAACGAAGCGCATTTTATTTCGTCGCGTAATCGAGCGGAGGCTTTCCGTCCACGGGAATCCGCGTATTCCATTTTCTACCCGCTAGGCGCTTCTGAAACGCGACATGCGCCTCGGCGACTTCTTCCGGCTTTTCGAAAAGCTCCACCGCCCCGAGGGCCAGCGTTCGAGCCGCCACCAGCATGCCCTTCCGCCCGATGCTGGTCCCTGCGCACGCCGCGCCCTGCCAGGTATGCGCGCCGACCCCGGGGACGAACGTCGCGGCAGTAAGCTGCGCCGTCGGAACCACCCAGCTTACGTCGCCCGAATCGCTCGATGCGGATCCCACGGTTTCAGATTTGTCGGTCAGCACCTTATCGGGGCCAGGCGATCTTACAGGCGCGCCCAGCGTCTTCTGAATCTCTTCGGCGAACTTCTGCTCCTCCGGCGTATATTGATAGCCGCCGGATTTGTGCATCGCGCGCGCCAGAACTTCGGAAAGCGTGTCGTTGGGCAGGACGTTCGAGTAGTTGGTGCCCTGTTCGAATTCCATCCGGGTTCCCGAAGCCAGCGCGCCGGCCTTTGCACAATCCATAATCCGCTCCCAAATGCCGTCGAGAACCTGCGCATCGGGATTTCTCGCCACCAGCGACACTTCCGCGAAGGCCGGAACGATGTTCGGCGCGCTGCCGCCATTGGTAATGATGTAATGAATCCGCGTCTCCTGTGGAACATGTTCGCGGAGGAATTCGATGGAGTTGAGCATGATCATCACGCCATCCAGCGCCGATCTGCCGCGATCCGGCGCGGCCGCGGCATGCGACGCGACTCCGTAAAAGCGAAAATGGCCGCCGTTATTGGCCAGCAGCGACCCCAGATTTACGCGATTCGAATCGCCAGGGTGCCAGGCGAGCACGGCGTCGACATCCTTGAACAATCCCGCGTGCAGCATGTAGATCTTGCCGCCACCGCCCTCTTCCGCGGGAGTTCCGTAATAGCGCAGCGTGCCCTTCAGGCCGCGCGCCTGCATCTCTTCCTTGATCGCGACTGCAGCCAGCGCCGAAGCCGATCCGAGCAGATTGTGCCCGCAGCCGTGGCCCGGGGCGCCCGCCGTTACGGGAGACTGCGCCGGCTGGTCTTTTTGAGAAAGCCCGGGCAGCGCGTCGAACTCGCCCATCAGCGCGATTACCGGCTTGCCGCTGCCGAACGACGCGACGAATCCGGTCGGCATTCCCGCGACGCTCGCGTTTATCTCAAAGCCGTTCGCCCGCAGTCCCTGCTGCAGTAGCGCGGAACTCTTGCTTTCATGAAAGCCGAGTTCCGCCGTTTCCCAAATCTGCCGCGAGACCTGGCCGAAATGGTCCGCGTGCGCCGCCACGCGGCTGAGCACATCGTCGGCGGCGGAGAGCGCGCCTGCGCCAAGCAGGATGAGTATGGCCGTCTGGAGAAACATCGTCACCTCGTTCTGAACCACTCAGCATAACTCAGAACTACTTGGCAGGCGGGGGGATTCGTCGATCGTCGACGGCGGCGTTGTAAGCGAACCACGCCATCATCGCCGCGGCCTGACGAATCTCGTTCACGTCGACGCGGTCGACGGTGTCCATGTTCGTGTGATGCGTACGGATGTCATAGTTGCCGTAATCCTGAATCGGATTGAATCCCGGAACGCCCACATCGATAAAGCTGAGGTGGTCGGTCGACCCGACCGGCTCGATGATGTTGCGCCGCGCGCCCATGCTCTTCATCGGATCGAGCCACGCGTCGAATCTCTGCCGCACCGCTTCGACGTTCTGAAGGTACCAGCCATAGATCGGACCGGTGCCGTTGTCGATGTTGAAATACACGTCCAGCTTCTTGCGCGCTTCGGCGTTGGCATCGCCCGCCAGATGCTGCGCGACCCACGCCCGCGATCCGAGCAAACCCTGCTCCTCGCCGCCCCACAGCGCAACGCGGATGGTCCGGCGCGGCCGCGCGCCAGCGGCCTTTAGAATTCGCATCGCCTCCATAACCGTGGCCGAGCCGTCCGCATTGTCGGTCGCCCCCACGCCGGTGTGCCAGGAATCGAGATGGCCGCCGATCATCACCACCTCGTCGCGAAGCGCCGCATCGGTTCCAGGAAGCTCGGCGATGACGTTGTACGCGTTGCCGTTGTCATTGTCGTAGAACTTAGCCTGCACGTTCACCCGAAGCTTGACGGCGACGCCGTGCTGCAGCATAGACGCAATCATGTTGTAATGCTCGGCGCTCAACGTGACGGAGGGCACCGCACCGGGCCCGCCGTCGCGCCCGGTGACGAAAACCGTCCCGTGCTCGCCGCGGCTCGGCTTTAACAGAACGCCAGCGCCGGCCTCTCGAAGCATTTGAGCAATCTGCTGGGCGGTCGTTAAGGAGCCGCGGCCGCGCTGGCCGACGCTGGTCGCGTACGCGGCGGACATCGGCTCATAGCCCGGATCGCTCGGCTGCGGCCGGTCTTTCCTGACAAAGTTTGTCATGATGGCGTCGGTCATGACGATCGCGCCTTTCAGTTGACCGCGCGCCACGCCGGCTTCCTCGGGCGACTTGCCGCCAAGGAACACCGGCGCCGCAATAATCTCTCCATTGGTCGAAGCAGACCATCCGTCGGCGTATCCGATCAACGGCAGGTAGCGCGGCTCGATCATTTCGACGGTAAGATGTTCCAGCGTCCAGCCGCGCCCGAAATGCCACGGCTCCAGCCGGGCGTTCTCCAGTCCGTAAGACGAAAGCCGCTCGCGAGCCCATTCCGCGGCGCGTTTGTGCGCGGGCGACGCGGTGAGCCTGGGACCTATCGTGACGGTGAACATATCGAACACCGGCGCGACCTGCGAATGCTCGATCGCTTCCGTGCGAATCTTGGCGAGCAACTCGCGATCGACCGACGGCTGAGCGAGAATCACGCTCGCACCCCAAAAAGACGCAACCAGCCAAACGCAGCGTTTCATGATTCTCGGATTATCGCGAACCGGACGCCTCGCGCGCTCATGGTAGGGCAGGCGCCCGGCCGCTTTGGAGTCCGTTCAAGATCGGGCGACTAACGGAAGTTAAAAGCCAGCCAGACGATCAATCCCACGGCGCCGGGCAGCAGAATCTCGACCCAGTTGCGCCGAACGAACAAAACTACGGGGGAGGGTTCTTTTCCCCCCTCCGGGGTGATCTCGGCAGGTTTCGGTGCGAGTGATGAGGCCAGGCGCGTCCGCAGGTTGGACGGCATCCCGTTCAGCGCGCGCACGATTTCTTCGCGGCCACGGCGGTCGGCAATCAGAATCGTTGCGGAATTGAAGCTGTTGGTGGATTCTTCGAGCTGCTTCCGCAACTGTGGCGGGACGTCATTCACGGATCGGAACACCTGTGTCCGGCCGCCTTTGGCGATGAAGATCGTCGAGGTCTTCACGGTGACGCGATTCTTGCTCATCTCTTCAGCCCGGTACGAACTCTGTTACTGCGCTTCCCTACTAAGATTAGACCAATTTGCGGCGAATCGCTACCTTAGCCTTTCGCGGCCGGTTTTTCGGATCGTTCGGAACCCGCGAGCCGCGCCGGAACCCGCGCGGGACCGCTGCCGGCATGGCTCAACGTCACGTCGATGAAGCCGAGCGCGGCTTTGGACAGAGCCTTGTCCTTCCGGTAAATCAGTCCGATCTGGCGCTCCATCGGATCCGGACCCAGAGGGATTGCGGCCAGCCGTCCCGCCGCCACCTCTTCCCGGCAGTGCGATCCCGCAACGAAGCCCGTCCCCAGGCCAGCCAGCACGAATCGCTTGATCATCTCGGTAGAATCCAATTCCATCGAAATGCGAATTTGCTCGTCGATCGGCTCCAGCCACGACATCAGCCGGTTACGCGTCAACCCGGCTTTCGGCATCAGCAACGGACGCCCGATCATATCCTCGGGCAGCACTTGAGTCCTCGTCGCCAGAGGATCGCCCATGGGGACGATCGCCTTGATCTCATCCGAGTGGATGCGCACCACCTGGACGCGCTTTTCTTTCACGGGAAGCTGCGTGATCCCGAAGTCGGCAAGATTATCGACCACCGCTTCGACGACGCGCGACCCATAGGACCGGTCCACCAGAATCTGAACTTTCGGAAACTGCTTCTTATATTCGAAAAAAACCCGCGGCAGGACGTAAATGCACGTGGACTCGTTGGCGCCAATGACCAGTTCTCCGCGCGGGACGCGTTCCAGCTCATTGATGGCGTTTTGAGCCCGGCGCCGCATATCTAAAATCTGCTCCGCGTAGTCGGCCAGAATCCGGCCTGCTGGGGTCAGCGCGATTTTGGTACCCAGACGGTCAAAGAGAGGAGCGTTCAGTTCCTGCTCGAGCTGGCGCACCTGCGCGCTCACCGCCGGCTGCGTCCGGAAGCATGATTGCGCCGCCTTCGAGAAACTCTTCAGGCGCACAATTTCGAGAAATGTATGGAGTTGGTCGAGGTCCATTCACCGGGCCTGGCTCTTCCTAAATTCTAACAGGTGCGTGCGGCTGAACACATCGCAAATCGCTAAAGTGGTCTTGTGATTCGGTTTGCGCTGTTGGCCACGCTCTGCGAATGCCTACTCCGGGCACAGAGCCCGGATAATGTGCTGATCGTAGTCAACGACAACTCTCCGCTTTCACGCGACATCGGAGAATACTACGCCCGCAAACGCGCGATTCCGATGCGCAACATATGCCGTCTGCATGCCGTCGCAAGCGAAACCATCGCGCGCAAGGATTACGATCGCGATGTCGCCGGGCCCATTGCAGCCTTCCTCCGGAAGGAGCAACTTACGGAGACCATTCTCTACATCGTGACCACGGCCGGCGTCCCGCTTCGGATTCCCGGCACAACCGGCAGCGGAATGGGCGTCGATAGCGCCTCGGTGGACAGCGAACTGACGCTGCTGTACTCCGATATGCACGGCACGAAACCGCACGCTTTGCCGGGCTCAATCGCAAATCCGTTCTTTGGAAAAACCGCCGCTGCGTTCGCGCATCCGCAGTTTCCTATGTATCTGGTAACCCGCCTGGCGGCCTACGATTTCGAAGGAGTCAAACGGCTGATCGACCGGTCATTGATCGCGGCCAATCGTGGGAAATTCGTCATTGACCTGCGCTCTTCAGGCGACGAAACGGGCGACAACTGGCTCCGCGACGCTGCGATTCATCTGCCGAAGGACCGCGTCGTTTTCGATCAATCGCCCACCGTGGTTTACGATCAGACCGATGTCATCGGGTACGCGTCTTGGGGTTCGAACGACAAGAATCGTCACCGGCGATTTCTGGGCTTCCACTGGCTGCCCGGCGCGATCATGACTGAATTCGTCTCCACCAACGGACGCACGTTCGCTCGCCCGCCAGAAAGCTGGACCATCGGCAACGACTGGAAAACGCCGCAGGCCTTGTTCGCCGACAGTCCTCAATCGATGACCGCCGATTACATCCTCGAAGGAGTCACCGGCGCGTCCGGCCACGTCGACGAACCCTTCCTGATAATGAATCCGCGTCCGGACATCCTGCTTCCTGCTTACTACGCCGGCAGGAATCTTGCCGAGAGTTACTACCTCTCCATCCCGCGCCTGAGCTGGCAGAACATCGTCGTGGGCGATCCGCTGTGCGCCATCGGCAAGCCGGGCAAGTGACGCGTTTGTTATGATGCGAACCGCATGAGTCAGTATTCCATTGGCGTCGACATGGGCGGCACCAACCTGCGTGCCGCCGCGATCAGCCAGGACGGGCAGATGCTGGACAAAATCGCCGGCAGCACGCACCTCAAGGCCGGACGCGAGACCGTGATCGCGGACATGGTCCAAGCCATCAGCGCGCTGCGCGCCCGCCTGGGGCAGCATGATCTGGCCGGCGTCGGCGTCGGCGTCCCCGGGTTCATTCTGATCGAAGAGGGCGTCATCATCGGCTCGAATAACCTTCCTGAGTTCGATCATTATCCCGTACGCAATGAAATCGAGCGTAGTTTGGGCGCGAAAGTAATTCTGGAAAACGACGCCAACGCGGCCGCGCTTGGTGAGAAATGGATGGGGGCGGGGCGCGAGGTCGACGATCTGGCTTTGCTGACGCTGGGCACCGGCATCGGCGGCGGCATCATCGTGGGGGGCAAGATCCTGCGCGGCCACCTCGGCATGGCCGGCGAGTTCGGTCACATGACCTCGCTTCCCACCGGCAATCCGTGCGGCTGCGGCAACACCGGGTGTCTGGAAAAACATGCGTCCGCCACCGCGATCTCGGCGATGGCGAAACTCATCGGCCTGGGCTCCGATCTCACCTCCGAGCAGGTTTATCAGCTTGCGGTTGGCGGCGATTCGCGGGCCAAGGCGGTGTTCCGTTCGATGGGAGAGGCGCTGGGCGTCGCGCTGGCCGATCTGGTCAACATTTTTAATTTCCCCCTGTACTTGTTGAGCGGCGGGCCTCTTCCCGCCTGGGAGTTTTTCGCTCCACCGATGATGGCCGAAGTCGAACGCCGTTCGTTCACGTATCGCAACTCGCCCACACGCATCGAACGCGCCCAGCTCGGCAATGAGGCAGGACTGTACGGCGCGGCGTACCTGCCCTTTTTGATGAAATGACCGCCTACTGGCTGGGCCTGGACATCGGAACCGGCGGAAGCCGGGCGCTGCTGGTGGATGAGCGCGGCGCCGTGCAGGCTTCCTTCACCGAGCCTCATGAAGAAATGCGCATGGAGCGTCCGCTCTGGGCGGAGCAGCGCCCGGAGAACTGGTGGGATGCGGCACAGGCTGCGATCCGCGGCGTGCTGCGGGAATCGCAAGTGAACGGCAGCAGTGTGCGAGGCGTCGGTCTAACCGGCCAGATGCACGGCCTGACGCTGCTCGACGCGGAGGATCGCGTCATCCGCCCCGCGTTGATCTGGTGCGATCAGCGCAGCCAGCCGCAAGTGGATTGGATCAACCGCCACGCGGGCACTGATTTTGTTCTCAGCTCGATCGCCAATCCCATGCTGACGGGCTTCACGCTTCCCAAACTTCTCTGGGTCCGCGACCATGAGCCGGCAAATTTCGCCCGCGTCCGCCGCGTCCTGCTTCCCAAGGATTACGTCCGCTTCGAACTCACCGGCGAATATGCCAGCGATGTTTCAGACGCTTCCGGAACGGGCCTGTTCGACGTGGTCCAGCGGAAGTGGTCGTATGAGCTGGCGGACCGCGTCCAGATCGATCGCGCCGTGCTGCCTACCGTCGCCGAATCGCGCGCAATCACCGGCCGGATTCATTCTCGCGCTGCTGCGCTCACCGGACTCGCTGAGGGTACGCCCGTGGTGGCGGGCGCCGGGGATCAGGCGGCCAGCGCCGTCGGCAATGGAATCGTCGAAGCCGGTATTGCGTCTTGCACCATCGGCACGTCCGGCGTCGTGTTCGCGCATCTCGTCGCGCCCGCCTACGATCGCGCCGGGCGCATTCATACTTTCTGCCACGCTGTAGAAAACGCCTGGCATGTTATGGGCGTCACGCAGGGCGCGGGGCTGAGTCTACAGTGGTTCCGCAACCAGTTCGCCCCGGGCGGGTCCTATGACGATTTGATCGCCGAAGCCGCGCAGGCTCCGGCAGAAGGGCTGTTCTGGCTCCCCTATTTGATGGGTGAACGCACGCCGCACCTGGATGCTTTGGCTCGCGGCGGTTGGATCGGCATAACCGCGAAGCACACGCGCGGCGATCTGATCCGCGCACTGCTCGAAGGCGTATGCTTCAGCCAGCGTGACGGGCTGGATGTGATCACTGCCTTGGGCGTTGAAGTCGATTCCATCCGCTTGTCCGGTGGCGGAGCCCGGAGCGCGATCTGGCGGCAGATGTTCGCCGACGTTTTCAATAAACGTGTCGTGACGCTCGAAACGCAGGAAGGCTCAGCCTACGGCGCGGCCCTGTTAGCGATGACGGGGACAGGCGCGTTTGCCTCGGTTCCGGAGGCGTGCAAAGCTGTCATCCGCGAAGTCGAATCGATCCGGCCTCGCGCCGCCGAGGCTGAGCGTTATGCCCGAGCCCATGAGATCTACCAGTCTTTGTACCCCGCCCTACGGCCTTTTTACGGCCAATTTCAGTAATTCGCACCTTTGAGGTAGGTCGAAAGCTCGGGTAGTATCTCCTTGGCGATTCCCCGAGAAGAAGAAAGGGAGTTGGAGAAGGAGAACGTATGCCTGCCCAAATCCGCGTCACGTTCAAGAACTTCAGAGGCCTCGACCTTTCCGGCGGCACCAAGATCTCGGTGCCTCCCTACAAACCCAATCATTTCGGCGAAGAGACGATTCTTCGAGGCGCGTTGAACGGCGCCGGCCGGATGACTGCGCACGGCTCTCTGCTGCGTAGCCTTCTCGGCGTCGCCACGCCGCCCGTTGGCACGATGACCGTCGCTGGGCCCGTTCCAGGCTGCCGCATCCGCTCGCCGATTCCCGATTTCACGGTTACCGATGCGGTGGGAGCATCGGCCGGCGCACTGGCGGCTTTCGGCACCAGCGGGGGCGTGTATTTCTGGAATAAATCGCCCGGGGGCGAGGTTGGGCTGTTCGGATCTCTGTCCGCCGGAATGATTTCTAATGTCGGAGCTTCCGTAGGCGTCCAAATCTGCCTCCTGTTCGGCAAGGCGCCGGATGTCTTGAAGGGTGATTCAATCACGGTCTCGGTGGATATAGGAATCGATATCGCCACGGTCACCGGATGCGTCATTATTTCCGCGCCGCCGATCGGTGTCTGGCCTCCGCCGACGTCGTGGGCCAGCTTTTCGGGATGGGTTCCCGAGATTATCGGAATCGGTATCGGAGCCTCGGTCGGCTTCAGCGTACTGCCGATGGATATTTCCGTGATGCCCAGCCGGACCTGGACCAGACCGTTCGACTCCGCACACCCCATTCTGTTCTAACGGTCGCGCCCAATACGAGATCACGGGAAGGCGGATGTAGGAATACACTACATGGATTGGAACGCCTCCCCTATCGCGCGACTCTACAGGCAGCGGCTTACGAAGGAATCGCGACGCTGCCGGTCACGGTCGTGCTTGATAATGTGCGCAGCCTGTACAACGTCGGATCCTTCTTCCGCACGGCGGACGGCGCCGGCGTCGAGAAGCTTTACTTAAGCGGCATCACTGGACGCCCACCACAAAAAGCGATCTCGAAAACCGCACTCGGAGCGGAAGACACCGTTCCCTGGGATCACACCTGGGAACCGGTTCCCCTTATCCAGGAACTACGCACGCGGGGTTATGAAATTGCCGCGATTGAAACTACGCCGCAAAGCGTCGACATTTTCGATTGGCAGCCCAATTTTCCCGTATGCCTGCTTTTCGGCCATGAAGTGGACGGGTTGCGCCCGGAAGTGGCATCGCTCGCGGACCGCCACGTTCGCGTTCCCATGCTCGGAACAAAACATTCGCTAAATGTCGCGACCGCCGGGGGAATCGTAATCTACGAATTATTGCGAAAATATCGGAGACTTAAGGAACGTGAGAGGATAACCCTATGACCGCAGTATGGCTTCTCCTGCTGTTGACACTTCCCGCTTTTTCGCAGCGACCCGCTCTTTCCCAGGACCGCACGATGTTTCCCGCAGTCCGCGGAACCCGTGAAATGATCGGCGCGGGGAATAGCATGGAGGTGGAAGCCGGCTATCGGATGCTGGAGCAGGGAGGCAACGCCGTCGACGCCGGCGCGGCCGCAATCCTGACCGCGATGGTCACCGAACAGGATCATATCGGCCTGGGCGGCGAGGCGCCGCTACTGATAAAGATGGCGGGAAAGCCGGTGGTTGCGATCAGCGCCGTGGGCGTCGCACCATCCAAAGCGACGGCGGACTGGTACTCACATCGCCCCGCCGAGGTGTGGGAGGAAACGCGCAACATCGCGCCTATCCCGGCTGTCGGCATTCATGCCGCGATCACGCCGGGAACTGTAGACGGCATCCTGCTGGCGCTGGAAAAATTCGGAACGATGTCCTTCGCCCAAATCGCTGAGCCGGCCATCGAACGCGCCGACGGATTTCCAATTCCCGAAGTTTTCGCGCAATATCTGACCGACGGCGAGCGAATTCTGAACCTCTGGCCGACGTCGCAGAAATTTTTCTTCCCCAACCGGACCGTTCCGAAGCCCGGCGAAATAGTTCACATGCCGGACCTGGCGCGCACTCTACGCGAGATGGCCGCGGCGGAGAAGAAAGCCCACGGCGATCGTGTTGCGAAACTTCGTGCGGTTCACGACTATTTCTATAAAGGCCCGATCGCGAAGAAACTGGTCGCTTTCAGCGACGCCAACGGCGGGTTATTCGCCTATGACGATTTTGCGAATTTCCATGCCGAAACTGATGAGGCCCGCACTACGACCTATCGCGGATTCACCATTCATAAGCCGGGCTTCTGGACCCAGGGCCCGGTGATGCTGGAAGCCCTGAACATCCTCGAAGGATTCGATCTGCAGGCGATGGGGCACAACAGCCCGGAATACCTGCACACGGTTCTCGAAGCCGTGAAACTCGCCTTTGCCGACCGCGACCGCTTTTACGGCGACCCCAAGTTCAGCAAGATTCCCGAGGAAACGCTGCTCTCGAAATCCTACGCCGCCGAACGCCGCAAGCTGATCGACCCGAAACACGCCTCGATGGAAAGCCGTCCCGGCAATCTCAACGCCTCGGCGCCTGCCACCGGCGGAAGTGGGCCGAGCCACGGCAACGATACGACCTGCGTCGACGTGGTCGACCGGTTTGGCAACGCTTTATCCGTCACACCCAGCGGCGCCTGGCTTCCATCGTTGATCGCCGGCGATACCGGCATTCCCTTCTCGGTGCGCGCGGAGTCGTTCGTGACCACTCCCGGTCACGCCAATCAGATCGCTCCCGGAAAGCGCCCCCGCGTCACGCTCAGCCCGACGCTAGTGACGAAGGACGGCCAGCTTTACATGGTCATGTCGACGCCCGGCGGCGACAATCAGGACCAGGCACTGCTACAGGTGCTGCTGAACATTCTGGATTTCAACATGACGCCGCAAGAGGCCGCCGAAAGCCCGCGCTTCCAGACGGAGCACTTTTATGCGTCCTTCGGATTTCACGAATTTATTCCCGGCCGTCTGAGCCTGGAAGGCCGGCTCCCGGTATCGACCGCGAAGAAGCTGGAGTCGATGGGGCACCACGTACAGCTCGGCGGAGAATGGAGCAACGCTTCATCCCCGGTGGTGATTTTAGTGAAAGATGGCGCGCTCCACGGCGGAGCCGATCCCCGCCGCGGGCGCTTCATCTTCGGACGGTAACCGCGCAGGGCCGGCAGTTTCGCCGGCCCTACAGTTCGCCTCTAGTTAGACTTTTTCGGCTCTAGTTAAACTTGGACGACACCGAATACGATACTGCGCCATAGGTGGTGCCGTAATCGAGCCCGGTCGCCGTGAACGTGGTATAGGGCGACGAGTTCGTAACCGTCGTCGTGCCGGTTCCAGCAGGCAGCCCCAGCAGCACATACGACGGAACCGTGAACTGCAGCGCCTCCTGCGGCGCGATGCAGGTGAAGCTTCCACTCACACCACCTGCCGCCGACACGGAGGACCCGGCGATGGATACGTATGTCCCCGGAGCGCCGCCCGTCCAGGTCACCTGCAATCCTTGCGATCGTGTCACGGTCGCCCCGGCAGCCTGGTTGGACCAGTTCAGGATCGGATTCGGAAAGTTCACGGTGGCGTCGAAGGGACCAACCTGCGCCCCGCCCGTTCCGTGGAAGGCAAACGTTCCTCCCGAAGTGGGAATCGCGCCGGCGCCGAGCGTCGCGGTATAGAGACCCGCAACTTGGGGAATCGTGCTCAACGTGATCGGGCTCGCGCCGGGACCGGTCAGTGTAATGGTTCCCGCATCCAGTCCGACAATGGTCGGGATAGTGGTAGACGTAATCGTCTCGAGGAGAATGCACCCGCCCACGGAAACGATTCCGCCGCCGCCCGAGGTAAACGACCCGGTTACCTGCTGGAACGATCCAATCGCGCTTGCGTTCACCGTCGGCGTTGCGCCGGCTCCGGGCGAAGTTGACTGGAAAACGCCGACCGCCCCGCTCTTAACGGTGCTTTGATTGGTGAGTGTGGAAATCTGGTCGCCCCGGAGCCCGTATTGCGGCTCGGAGCAGATGCCGCCACCCGCTGCGATGGGAATCGTCACAATATTGCTAACCACGTTTCCGATCACCGCAACGACCGGAACATAGCAACCGTTGGGAGCCGATGCCGGGATTTTGACGTTGATCTGATTGACTCCGGGATAAACCGACGCACCCTGATATGCGGCCGCGTCCGTCTGGACACCACCGACATAGATCGTCAAAGGCACATTTACCGAGTGAGGAGTTGTTGTGTAGAAAGTGTCGCTATCCGCTGGATCCGCGCCCAGCCCGGTCGCCCAGATTACGGCGAGTGCTCCCGGCGTAGCCGAGCGCGTGAAAGAATACACCACGCCGTTGGCATCGGTGATCGCTCCGAGTCCTCCGCTGTAGTTATTGATTCCGAGAGCGCTCGAAACCACCTGAATCGTAAAGGCTGCGCTCGACGTTTTGTTGTAAGTGACAGTCAGCGTACCAGTTCCCACCGGAGTGGCGGCAGGAAGCACGGCTGCAATTTGATAGGGGACCGAAGTTGTAGGGGTGAGTTGACACGGCGTTCCGCACGTGTAGTAAATCGCCGGCTGTACGGTTGTGCCGTTCACCGTGACCGAGATGCTGGCTCCGTTCAGTGTCAGAGGAAGGCCTTTGCTGGTGTCCTGGAGCGATGGGGCGCCTGGGTCGGATAGATTGTTGCCCTGAATTACAAAAAGACTGCTTGGGGCGATACCCGAGTTCGGGAACCCCGACGGTACGAGACTGGAATTGTTCAGCACCGCGGTGATGGTCGGAACGGCTGGACCGCCTCCGCCCCCGGTCGCTCCAAACGTTGTGAATTGAAAGCTAATGGAAGTTGAGCTTATGGCTGTAATCAGCAATTTGGCGCCGTTCCCCGCGTTGGTTTGCACGGCAACGATCGTCTGGACCGGCATTGAACCGGAAGGAATCGGCGAGGCTGAGGCGAACGACGCTAGCGTCTGAAGAAGGGAGAGTGTGATCTGGTTGTAATTTGCCGACCCACTGAATCCAGGGATCACGGCGCCTTTCGCGCTACCTACGAACGTGATGCTCGTCCCAGTAAAAGTGATGTCTCCTCCGGAAGTTACGACCGCTCCGGTGTCGAAGCTGAACTTGCTTCCCGCGTTCACCGTCGCGGTGCTCGTGATATCCGCCCAAGCCACCATGGGCAGGGTCAGGGCCAGCGCGAACTTAACGCTTCTATACATTTTCATGTCTTTCATTTGGTTCTCCTCCTAAACCACGTACACGGTTTATAATTAAAGCACGAGGACGCTCCACTTGGGTATTGCACGCTTTTTTCGGCTTTCGGCTCACATCCAAATGCTTCCGATCCTGGAAAGCGGCGAGGAGACGACCTTGATCGGCGGCCAGGCCGTGATGGAGGGCGTGATGATGCGCGCCCCGCACAGCTATTGTGTCGCCGTTCGCAAAACCGACGGCACGCTGGTCACCGAAGAACAGCCTATTCATAAAATGTCGGAAAAGTATCCCTGGCTGCGCTTCCCGGTTCTTCGCGGCTTGGGAACGCTCGGCCAGGCGATGACACTCGGGGTGAAAGCTCTGAAGTTCTCCGCGAATGCCGCCCTGGACGAGGGCGAGCCGGACAAAAAGCCGGTGGAGATCACGCCCTGGATGATGACATTGAATCTCGTTTTTTCGCTGGGCGTGTTCCTGTTCCTGTACAAGTTCGTCCCCTTGTTCCTGGCGACCCGTCTGGGCAAAGTGGTCCCTTCGCTTTCCGGCCGCACCGCGACCAACTTCGTCGACGGCGGCATTCGTATCGTGATTTTCCTCACGTTTTTGTTTCTTCTTTCGAGGATGAAAGATATCCGACGGGTGTTCGAATATCATGGCGCCGAGCATAAGGTCGTTTTCAACTACGAATCCGGCCAGCCGCTGAACGTTGAGAACGCGCAAAGATTTGTGACTTTCCACCCTCGCTGCGGGACCAATTTTCTGTTTGTCGTGATGGGGATGTCATTTCTGGTCTATCCGTTACTGCCGGTGGACGGATTTCTTCCGAAACTTCTGCTGCGCATCGCGCTGCTGCCGCTGATTGCCGGCGTCAGCTATGAGCTCATCCGTTTCGCGGCCAAGCGCCAGGGCACCCTCATGGGCTTGCTGAGCACGCCCGGATTATGGTTGCAGCGCATCACGACCCAACCGCCGGACGATTCTCAAGCCGCCGTCGCCATTCACGCGTTGAACGGCGCGATGGCGCTCGAAGAAAAGCAGGGTGGCGAGCTGGTTATCGCCTAAAGCCCTTCCATGCAATATAAACAGAGGCTCGACGAAATCGAGCGGCGTTTCGATGAGCTTACCGCGCAGATGGCCGACCCGGCCGTCATCAACGACTCCAGCCAGTACCGCAAGGTCGCCAAGACGCGCATGGATCTGGAAGAGACCGTCCTGAAGTTTCGGGAATGGAAGGAGGCGAATCAGCATCTTCAGGAAGCGCGAGGCATGTTGAATGAGTCCGATCCCGATCTGAAAGAAATGGCGCAGGACGAGGTCCTGAAGCTTGAGCCGCAGCTCGCGCAGATGGAAGAGGACCTGAAAGTACTTCTGCTGCCAAAGGATCCGAACGACGATAAGAACGTGGTGCTCGAAATTCGCGCCGGCACGGGCGGCGACGAAGCGACGTTGTTCGCCGCGGAAGTTTTCCGCATGTATACGCGCTTCGCTGAGACGCGGCACTGGAAGGTTGAAGTGACCTCGTCGAGCGAATCGTCGGTGGGTGGGTTGAAAGAAGTTACCGCGCTGGTCAATGGCAATCGAGTGTACAGCCAGCTCAAGTACGAAGGCGGCGTCCATCGCGTCCAGCGGGTTCCCCAGACCGAACAACAGGGCCGCGTCCACACTTCGGCGATCACGGTCGCCGTCCTGCCGGAAGCCGACGAAGTCGAAATCAAAATCGACCCCAAGGATATCCGCATCGACACGTTCTGCTCTTCCGGTCCCGGCGGCCAAAGCGTGAACACGACCTATTCCGCGGTGCGCATGACGCATTTACCCACGGGCCTGGTGGTTTCCTGCCAGGACGAGAAGTCGCAAATCAAGAATCGCGCCAAAGCTGAGCGCGTCATGCGGTCGCGCCTCTACGAACTGGAGTTGCAGAAACAGCAGGAAAAGATCGGCGCCGAACGCCGCACCATGGTCGGCTCAGGCGACCGCAGTGAGAAGATCCGCACTTACAACTTTCCGCAGAACCGGATGACGGATCATCGGATCGGCCTGACGCTGCATCAGCTCGACCAGGTAATGGACGGCAAGATCGAACCGATTGTCGAAGCGCTGACGCAGTATTATCAAACCGAAAAGCTGAAAGAGCAGAACGAGGCGGCTTAGATCTCGAGGCCATTCGAGGGGCCCATCCAGAGGATGGATTTGCGCACGGCCCTCCTCCAGGGCCAAGAACTTCTCGAAGACGCCAAGATCGCCGCACCGCGGCTGAACGCCGAAGTACTCCTTGCCTTCGCCGTGGGACGCGATCGCACCTGGCTTTTCGCGCATTCCAACGAGGAATTGCGCGAGGTGTGGTGGATCCACTACGGCCGTTATCTGCACCAGCGCATGCAAGGCACGCCGACCCAGTACATCACCGGCCGCCAGGAGTTCTACGGCCGCGAATTCCGCGTCACGCCAGACGTTCTGATCCCGCGCCCCGAAACGGAGCATTTGATAGAGGCCGCCCTCCCACACGCTCATGGGCGCGTCCTCGACATCGGGACTGGATCCGGCGCGATCGCCGTCACCCTCGCGCTCGAAACCGGCACTCGCGTCTTCGCGACGGACATTTCCTTCCCGGCGCTCGGCGTCGCGCGTGAAAATGCCCGCCGGCTCGACGCCGCCGTCGAGTTTACTCAATGCGATCTTGGCGGCGCGCTCGGCGAAGGCGCATTCGATCTGGTGGTTTCCAATCCGCCGTATGTTGCGAATGGCGAATCGTTAGCCCGCGAGGTCCGCGATCACGAACCGGAAATAGCGCTGTTCGGCGGCGCCGACGGCCTGGACGTTTATCGCCGTCTGATTCCCGAAGCCGCGCGATTGGTCAAGCCCGGCGGCTGGCTGATCATGGAGTTGGCTTCGAACACAGCGCATGCCGTGGAGGAGATGCTCCGCGAAGCCGATTGGCGGGAAATTCAGATCGTCGCGGATCTGGCAGGGCTCCCGCGCGTGGCCGTATCGCGACGGTAACTTCTCTAGACTAGGCGTGCAGAATTTCTTGCGCCGAGCGGGTGGCGCTCAGATAAGCATCGCCGATCGCTTCGGAGGAGATGCCGAGCTGCGCCGCGCAAGTATCAACCGCGTCCCAATCGCCCTCTTCATAGACGCGCGTCAGCCGATAAATGCGGCTGAGCGAGTCCTGTTCCGGGGCCGTACCGAGCAGCGTGTCGGAAATCTTCGAGGGTAACTTCACTTCCGCCAGAGCCTCCGCCAACGGCCGGTCGATAAGCGCGTCCAGTAGAGAGAACAGCCCGGTGAGGAAAGCCGCATCGCCATCATGATCGCCCGTCAGTTTGGCAATGCTTTCACAGAAATTGGCCCGAACGATGGAAAGTACGGCAAGCTCGCACGGTTTGTCAGAAGCCATCCCCGGAATTGCAGCGAGTGTGATCCACCGCCGCGCACCGTGTTCGCCGATCCGGATCAGGGCCTGCTTGAGCGAGTGGAGATCGCCACTGCGCCGGAAAAACGCGGAATTCGCGTACCGCATCAATTTATATGAGAGGGATACATCCTCCGCGATCAGCTTTTCCAACTGATGGAAATCCAGATCCGGACGCTGCGCTTCGCGCAACAGACGCAAGCACGCGAGTTTGTGGGACGGGATTTCCGTCGCCCGAAGGATGAACGGCCGCGCGAAGAAATATCCCTGGAAAAAATCGTAACCCAGGTCGCGCGCCCATTGAAACTCTTCGTAAGTTTCAACTTTCTCGGCCAGCATCTTCTTGCCCCTGGGCCGATAGGTCTTAACCAGCCGCTCCTGTTCCGCCTTGGACGTGGTCCGGATATCGACTTTGATCAAATTGGCAAGTTCGGCCAGCGGCTCATTCGTGGCCGACCCTACGAAATCGTCGAGAGCGATCGGATAGCCTTGATCGCGAAGCCGCTCGCAAGCGGCGAGCATTTCCGCGTCCGCCCCCACCGTTTCCAGCACCTCGATCACGGTGGATTCCTTGGGAAGCATCAGCGGAAAACCGTCCACCAGTTGGGCCCGGCCCAGATTAATGAAGGCCTTCTTGCCGCACAGGACGTTATCCAGTCCGATGACCAGGAGGCTGTTGGCAACTACGCGGGTGGTCGCGACGCTGGCGTCGGTTCCATCGAACTCGTTTACCTCGGAGTTTGAACGATATAGCAGCTCATAAGCGTAAACGTTGCGATTTCGATCCAAAATCGCCTGTCGTGCGACGCAAACCTCCATATGCGCTTATCGGCTGACAGGTGATAGAGGATTAGTCCTACAGGACTAGGCCAAATGGCTGCCCTTACGATTTCCGGGTTAGACCCGCAAGCGCGGTCAGTACTTCGTCGCTATGTTTCGGGGGGTCGACGCCGATCCACGTTTTCGCAATCTTGCCCTCGGGGTCGATCAAGAAGGTATTGCGCGCCGAAATCTTCACAGCCACCAGATTTCGCAGGGAACCGTATTCGGCGGAAACTTTCTTGCCGGTATCGGCCAGAAGCTTGAAGGTCAGGCCCTGCTTGGCGCAGAAATCCTGATGGCTGCCCGAGGAATCGACGCTGACACCGACGATCACCGCATTATTCTGGGTGTACTTTTCCAGATCCCGCTGGAAATTGTGCGCCTCGACGGTGCATCCGTGCGTGTTGTCCTTCGGATAAAAGTACAACACCACCCACTTCCCGCGAAAATCCTTCAATCCGACCACGGACCCATCCTGCGACGGCAACGAAAAATCCGGCGCGGACTGCCCGATTTGAGGAGGCTCGGAAGCCCCCGCGTTGCTCCACGCATAAACCGCCGCCGCGGCGGCAACCACAGCCACGATAACCGCCAGGAGTTTCATTACCATTTAGTATAGTGAGGACCTACTTCCACGTCGACATGGACGCGTTCTTCGTCTCCGTGGAAGAACTTTTCGATCCGTCACTAAAAGGAAAGCCCGTAGTAGTCGGCGGCCGCCCCAACGAACGTGGCGTGGTTTCCGCAGCGTCCTACGCCGCCCGCAAATTCGGCGTCCATTCGGCGATGCCTCTGCGAACCGCTTACAAGCTCTGCCCCCAGGCGATCTTCGTCGAAGGCCATCGCGGCCGTTATCTCGACTATTCGCAGAAAGTTTTCGCGGTATTGCAGAAATTCTCGCCGCAAGTGGAGATGGCTTCGATCGACGAAGCCTATCTCGATCTCACCGGTACGGAGCGTCTTCACGGCCCGCCGCTATCCGCCGCGCATCGCCTCCATGGGATGGTGAAGCAGGCGACGGACTTGAACTGCTCCATCGGCGCGGCGACATCGCGCCTGGTCGCCAAGATCGCTTCGGATCAGGCCAAACCCAACGGCGTTCTGTGGATCGTCCCCGGTGAGGAAGCGGAATTCCTCGCGCCGCTCGATGTTCGCAAAATCCCCGGCGTCGGCAAGGTCACGGAGCGGAATCTGCACGCCTGCGGCATCCGCAAAGTTGGCGATCTGGCGGCGCTCGACGCCGCGTTCCTCGATGAGCGCTTCGGCAAGTGGGGACTGGCGCTAGCCGGAAAAGCGCGCGGTGAAGACGCCGGCGGATGGTTCGATGGCGAGGTCGGCGACCGGAGCGAGCCCAAGTCAATCAGCCACGAGCACACGTTTTCCGTCGACACAAATGAATCCGGGGCGCTGGACGCGATGCTGGTGCGGCTCGCCGAAATGGTCGCTCGCCGGCTGCGCGATCATCATCTCTTCGCACGGACGCTGCAAATCAAATTGCGCTATTCCGATTTCTCGACCTTCACGCGCGCGAAGACGCTCGATCGAGCCACGCAGATCGATACCGAACTCGCCGAAGCCGCGCGCGCTCTGTTTCACAAAGCCTGGACCGGAAAGCCGATCCGCCTGATCGGCGTCTACGCCCAATCGCTGGTCGCCGATGAAGGGCAGACCAACCTGCTCGACGAAGAAAAAACCGCGCGCTGGCGCAAGACGCTCGAGGCAGTCGATCGGATCCGCGACAAATACGGCGACACGACCGTTTCGCTCGCAGCAGGCCTGACCGCGGGATTCCGCGCCCGGGTTCACGAAAATCCGGAAAATTTACCTGGCAAGGATCCGCGAAAAAAGGACTAGTTCGGGCTTGCCCCTTGTGCTTGTCCCGGACGCCATGTATGCTCCCTCTGTTGCTTTGGGACAGTTCCTACGTCCCGGCGATGAAGGGGATCCCATGCACACTAAACTCACGTCCCTTTCTGCTTCCAGCGCATTCGCACTGGCGGCAAGTCTCTCCAGTCTTTGTCTGGCGCAATCCACGCCAACTACGTACCGCACATCGATCTACCATCTGAAGCCTGACATGGTGAACGAATGGGTCGACATGGAAAAAAACGAGGTGGTTCCCGCATTAAAGAAGGCCGGAGTGAAGACCCGCAACGTTTACGTTACGGCTGCGTTCGGCAACGCCGGCGAGTATCTCATTACGCAGCCGTTCGATAATTTTTCGGAATTCGACGGCCCCAACCCGCTGGTCAGGGCCTTGGATGGGCCAGGAGCCGCGCGGCTTCTCACAAAGCTGGCCAAGTGCGAAGTGAGCGTCAACAGCTACGAAAATATCCGTCTCCTTGATATCAGCAATGTGTTCGATCCACCCGCCGCAATTGTCGTGTCGGCTCGATATCACATCACCGCAGGAAAATTGCCCGAATTTCGAGAGCTGGTGAAGTCCGAGATCCTGCCGGTGTATAAGAAGGCGAAAGTGAGCCTGATCGTGAGTCAGAGAGGCCCAGGCGCCAATCCCTCGGACGTGACCATGGTGACCGGATACACCAAGATGGCGGATATGCAAGGAGGGCCGTTCCTGGTTCAGCAGCTTGGCCAGGCCGGAGCCGATAAAGTGGCCGCAAAATTCGCCGGCATCCGGACGCTGGCTGAAGTTGTAGTACGACGGCGCGTTGCGGAACTAAGCTTCTAGGCATATCGGCGTCAGGAGCGGAATATTGGCGGTACTTCGACACGACGGACTGCTATTCTGAAGTAGTAAAAAATGCTGTCGGTCGTCATCCCGATCCACAACGAAGAACCGTCGATCCTTCCGCTCTATGACCGCTTGACGCTGGTCATGGAGCGTATTCGCAAGCCTTATGAGATCCTCTTCGTCGACGACGCATCCACGGATCGCAGCTTCGATCTGCTCGCCAACCTCGTCGAGACCGATGCGCGATTGAAGGTCATCCGCCTGCGCCGTAATTTCGGCCAGACGGCTGCCCTGGCGGCTGGATTTGACGAGGCCCAGGGCAACATCATCATCTCGCTCGACGGCGATCTCCAGCATGCTCCGGAAGACATTCCCGCGCTGCTCGAAAAGATTGAAGAAGGCTTCGACATTGCGAGCGGCTGGCGCAAGAACCGGCTGGATAACGCCGTCACCCGCAAGTTCCCTTCCCGCATCGCCAACTGGCTGATGAAAAAAGCCTCCAACGTCGACCTGCGGGACTTCGGCACAACGTTCAAAGCCTATCGCGCTGAAATCCTCAAGGACGTGAACCTTTACGGCGAACTACATCGCTTCATCCCGGCATTGGCTGCATTCTACGGCGCGCGCGTCGCGGAAGTGCCCATCCGGAACATGCCGCGCGCCAGCGGCGGTTCGCACTACGGCCTGGGCCGGACGTTCCGCGTGATGTTCGACATCTTTACGGTGTGGTTTCTGCTGAAGTACTTCACACGCCCCATGCACTTTTTCGGGAAGTGGGGATTGGTCGCGGCCGGAGCCGGCGGTTCCATCCTTACCTTCGTCGGGGTGAAGAAGATCTGGACCGGCCAGGACATCATCCAGGCACACGGACCGCTGATGCTGCTGGGCGCGCTCGCGCTGGTCACCGGTGTGATTCTTTTTTGTACCGGATTGCTCGGCGAAGTGCTCACGCGAACGTATTTCGAAAGCCAGGGCCGGCGCATCTACGCTGTGCGCGAGATCCGGACTCGCCGGGAACCGCAGATCGCGGACGGAGCCCACGGCCGCTAATGCAGATCGGCGCGGTTATTTTCGACTACGGCGGTGTTTTGTGTTTTCACCCGACCGAAGAACAAATCGCCCGCGCTGCCGCCAAGTGCGGGCTGACTCCGGCGGAGTTGGTTCGCGCGATGTGGAAGAAGCGGATCGCCTACGACGCCGGCCAGTCCCCGAATGAATATTGGTCGGAAGTCGCGCGCATCGCCGGCCGCACCTTCGACGACGACACAATCGCGCGGATGGTCGAGTGTGAAATCGATTTCTGGGGCCGCTTCGACCAGCGACCGCTTGATTGGATACAACAGCTTCGCGCACGGGGTGCTCGCGTAGGCATCCTTTCGAATCTGCCGAGTCCGCTGGGCGCGCATCTGCGAACGCGCGATGGATTCCTGGACCATTTCGATCACATCACGTTCTCATTCGAGCTGAACGTCGTGAAGCCCCAGCGCGAGATTTACGAACACGCTGTGCGCGGATTGAACATCTCGCCGGATCAGGCGCTGTTCCTGGACGATCGCCCGGAAAATATCGAAGGCGCGCGCGCCGCCGGCTTGCATGCCGAACTGTACTCGACATGGGAGGAATTCGTGAAGGAAACGCCCGCGCGCTACGGTCTTCCCGCTCCTGCTCCGGATGATGTGGCCCGGCGCCAGTAGTCTTCGAATAATCCCTTCATCGCCTCGGCCATGCCGGCATGATCGAACACTACCGACGTCCAGGTCGGTTTAGTGATCACCGGATCGAGCAGGGCGATCAGCCCCTGCCGCCCGTCGAGCACCGCCATCTTCATCGGCACCTTGTCGATCTGCCTCACCTGGACGCCTGCGGCCTGATAATCCGCCAGAAATTTTTCGTGCGGCGCGTCGAGCGTGCCGTGCTCCACCAACACCCGGCAGTTGACGCCGCGTTGCCGGGCTTGAATCGCCAGCTCCGCATCCAGCGGATCGACGGCATACGGAGGCCGCGAAAACTCCAGATACTCGGCCGTGGCTTCCGCCAGCATGCGCCGGAAATGCGACGCGATCTGCCCCGGATCGCTCACGATGCGCAGGTAATCGAGCGTGCCCCGCCCGCCCTGCCCTTCCGAGTAGGCGGCCATCAAATCGTCAACCATTCCATGTGCCGCGCGCGATTGATCCGCAAGCTGCTGTTCCACTGCCTGGGCCCGGCGGGCGAGGTAACTGGGAATCGCCTGATCGGGCGAAACCGCGGAGAATAGTTTGGTTTTCTCCTGGATGACTTGCGCGAAACCTTTCTCCACCAGGCTATCGAGCACTTCGTAAATTTTTTGCCGCGGAACGTGCGCCCGCGCAGCCAATTCCAGCGCCTTGAATCGAGGGTGCCCTACGAGCACCAGATACGAGCGCGCCTCGTAAGCGTTCAGGCCCATCGCCTGCAACCGCTGCCAGAAGCGGCGAAATTCGACCTCGGGAAGCTCTCGCGTCATTGCAGCCTGTCTCAAGAGAGAAGGTTGATCGTACCAAATTGCTACAATCGCGATAGGATGTACCGGTAATGAAACTTTCCTCCGGCCTACCCGAAACTCTCGGGGATCTCCGCTCTTATAAGAATTTTGAATCCAGACTCGCAGGACGCGCCGTTAAGGACGAACTGCGTGAGAACCTGATCTGCAAACTGGAACGGCGCGAGCCGCTGTTCCCCGGCATCGTCGGCTACGAAGACACTGTCGTCCCGCAGATCGTCAATGCCGTCTTGTCGCGCCACAATTTCATCCTGCTCGGCTTACGCGGCCAGGCGAAAACCAAGCTGATCCGGATGCTGGTCAGTCTGCTGGACGAGCATACGCCGTACGTAGCCGGCTGTGAAATCCGTGACCATCCTTTTGCGCCGATCTGTCGAGCGTGCCGCGATCTGATCGAGGTGAAGGGCGATGCGACGCCCATCGCGTGGCTGGCTCGCGAAGAGCGCTACGTGGAGAAACTGGCGACTCCGGACGTCACCATTGCCGACATGATCGGCGATATCGACCCGATTAAGGCCGCACGCACTGGTCAAAACATTTCCGACGAACTGACGGTCCACTACGGCCTGATGCCCCGCGCCAATCGCGGCATTTTCGCAATCAACGAACTTCCCGATCTGGCCGGTAAAATCCAGGTCGGGCTGTTCAATATCATGCAGGAAGGCGATGTCCAAATTAAGGGCTACCCGGTACGCCTGCCGCTGGATCTGCTGCTGGTCTTCACAGCAAATCCGGAAGACTACACCGCGCGTGGCAAGATCATCACGCCTTTGAAAGACCGCATCGGCAGCGAAATCCGCACGCATTACCCGGCGACGCTGGAACACGGTCTCGACATCACGCGCCAGGAATCCTGGACCCAGCGCCGCTCGCCGATCGAGCTGCGGGTTCCGGATTACATCCGTGAAATCGTGGAGCAGCTCGCGTTTTCTGCCCGCGAAGACAAGAAGGTCGACAAACGCTCCGGCGTCAGCCAGCGCCTGCCGATTTCCGTGCTCGAAAACGTGGTCTCGAACGCGGAGCGGAGAGCATTCCTGGCCGGCGAATCCGTCGCCGTGCCGCGTGTTTTGGATGTGTACGCGGCATTGCCATCGATCACCGGAAAACTCGAGCTGGAATACGAAGGCGAACTGAAAGGCGGCGACGTGGTCGCGCGCGAGCTGATCCGCCTGGCTGTCGGTAAAGTGTTCACCGGATACTTCGACGGCGAGAACATGTCGCAGGTGACCCAATTCTTCGAGCTGGGCGGGTCCTTGAAACTTGACGAAACTGCAAAATCGGACGTCATGGTGAAGGAACTCGGCAACATTCAGGGCCTGATGGAAAAGACCGGCCAACTCGGCTTGGGGACAAGCGAGCCCGATGCGGTTCGCGCGGCAGCGGCGGAGTTCGTTCTCGAAGGCCTGTACGCGCATCGGCGCATCGCGCGGAATGAAGAAGTCGGATTCACGGCCGAGCCGCGCCGCCGCGAGCCGCCGAACGAGGAACAGAAGAAGTCGAAAAGGCAGTATCAGTGAAATCGGTCCGCTATTCGAAATACACGGGCGACGATTTCGGCCTCAGCGCCGAAGACCTTCTGAAAGCCCTGTCTGATTTCTTCCTCGAAAGCGGCTTTCAGAATCCCTACATGCAGTTCAGCGAGATGAACCAGCACTCGCTCGAAGATTTGAAGCGCGCCATCGAGCAGGCGCTCGAAAACGGAGAGTTTTTCGATCCGGAGCGCGCCGAGCAGATCCGGCAACAGCTCGAAAGCATGAGCCAGGAGCAGATGGACCAGTTGCTCAGCCGGCTGGTCCAGAAGCTGGTCGACGAAGGCTACATCACCACCGACCCGCAAGCCGGCGGGGCAGGCCAAGCCGAATCCAAGGTCGAGGTTAAGGTCACTGATAAGAGCATCGATTTCCTGGGCTTCAAAACGCTCAAGGACCTGCTCGGTTCTCTTGGCCACTCAAGTTTCGGCGCCCACGACACGCGCGACATGGCCACCGGTGTCGAATCGAGCGGGGCGTCGAAACGCTACGAATTCGGCGACACGCTGAATCTCGATATCGGCGCAACGCTGTTTTCCGCTCTCCGGCGCGAGGGCGTCAAAGTCCCGCTGAATCTCGAATACGAAGATTTACACGTCCATCAGTCCGAATACCAGAGCTCCTGCGCGACAGTTCTGATGCTCGATTGCAGTCACAGCATGATCCTTTACGGCGAGGATCGCTTCACTCCCGCAAAGAAGGTGGCCATGGCCCTGGCGCACCTGATCCGCACGCAATACCCCGGCGATTCGCTACGGTGCGTCCTGTTCCACGATTCCGCCGAGGAACTGCGCATCGAAGAACTGGCGCGCGTTCAAGTGGGTCCGTATTATACGAACACCCGCGAAGGTCTGATCATGGCCCAGCGTCTGCTTCAGCAGGAGCGCAAGGACATGAAGCAGATCATTATGATCACCGACGGCAAACCCAGCGCGCTGACGCTTGACGACGGCCGGATCTACCGTAACGCCTTCGGCCTCGACCCGCTCGTGATCAGTCGAACGCTCGAAGAGGTCAGCCGCTGCAAGCGCCAGGGAATCCTGATCAACACGTTCATGCTCGCCAGCGACTACGGGCTGGTGAATTTCATCCAGAAAGTCACCGAACTCTGCCGCGGCAAAGCCTACTTCACGACGCCCTACACTCTCGGCCAGTACCTGCTGATGGATTACATGAATCGTAAGACTCGCACGATTCATTGAACCGCGCACGCCACCCGTTCGTCGTGGCTGGACTTTACATCATCTTCGGCCGCTTTTTCGTCGACGCGAGATTGCGCTCACGGAACTTCTACGGCCTGACCAACGAGCGAGTCATCATCGTGTCCGGCTGGGGAGGCAACAAAGTGACCAGTGTCAGCCTCCGGACCGCGAACAACATTTCGTTTCATCAAGGAAGAAACGGGTCCGGCACAATCCTGTTCTTCTCCGAGCCATTGGCCCTCCATTACAGCAATCAGGCCTGGCCGGGGATGCCTCAGCTACCCATGCTTGACGGAATAGACCAGGCTCACACAGTCTACGATCTCATTAACCGGACACAAACGGCCGTTCATTGAAAGAAAGTTCGCTAAACTATTAGTTTGACTGAAATTGAACAGCGCAGGCATGCCGTTGCGACGCGTCTTGGCGAGTACAAGATCGACGCGCTGCTGGTTTCTTCGTCTGCGAATATCCGTTATCTTTCTGATTACACGGGCTCAAACGGGCTCATTCTCATTACAGCGAAGGAATCGCATTTCTTCACTGACCCACGGTACGGGCTTGAAGCGTCGCAAAAGGTTACCTGCAAAGTTCATGTCGCCAAGGGTCCACTGATCCCGGCCGCAGCCAAGTTAATCAAACAAAAGAAGTTGAAGAAGATCGGTCTGGAGTCCTCTTGGATTCGGCTGATGGATTACAACAAACTGAAAGAGGAGTTACCTCTCGGCTATTCGCTGCACGCCATCGGTCCGTTGATTGAAGAGCAGCGGATGATCAAGTCGCTCGCCGAAATTGATCGTATCCGCAAGAGCGTGCAGGCCAATTCGGAAGCTTATGCTCGCACGATGCGACGCGTCAAGATAGGCGTCCGCGAGCAGGATCTGGCGGCCGAACTGGAGTTCCAGATGCGCATGTTAGGCGCGGAAAAACCTTCTTTTGATACGATTGTCGCCGCCGGTGAACGCTCCGCCCTGCCGCATGCTCACCCCACTGCCCGTCGGTTTCAGGAAAATGAACTATTATTAATTGATATGGGTGCGACCCTGGACGGCTATTCGAGCGATATGACCCGCGTGGCTTACGCGGGCGTGCCGCCCAAGCAGGTACGCGACATGTACCGCGCCGTTCTCGAAGCTCAGTTAACAGCCGTAAATGCCGTGCGTGCAGGCATTCCGGCCGGCAAGGTGGACGCGACCGCGCGCGGTGTGCTTAAAAAGCACAATCTGGAACGCGAGTTTATTCATTCCACCGGGCACGGATTGGGCCTGGAGATTCATGAGCCGCCGCGCATCGGCAAGAAGGAAAAGACCCAACTGAAGGCCGGAATGGTGATCACTATCGAGCCTGGCGCATACATCGACGGATTCGGAGGGATTCGGATCGAGGACACGGTGCTGGTCACCGAAAACGGTTGCGAGGTCCTGACACCCACCCCTAAGGAATTTGTCAGTATTTAGCCAAATCTAAATGCCCCCCCTAAATGACAATCGACGAGATTAAAGAACTGCTGCAAATCTTCAACGAAAGCGGCGTAGCGGAGTTCGAATTGCAGCGCGGCGAAAATCGCCTGCGGCTTCGACGAGCGGGCGTTTCGCACGATTATCTGGTGTCCGGTTCCCCCGGCCCTGTGGCGGGTTCGGCCGCGCCAGTACCGTATCCCGCAACCGCGCCCGGTCATACGGCGGCGGCCACGCCTAAAGCGCCCGAAGCTGATTCCGGGCACGTTCTGGTGAAATCGCCTATTGTCGGCACCTACTATGAATCGCCCGCGCCCGGGGCGGCCACGTTTGTACGCGTAGGCGACTCGGTTGAGCCGGGACAGGTCCTGTGCATTATCGAATCCATGAAGCTGATGAACGAAATTGAGTCCGAAGTCGCCGGAATCGTGGCCGCCAAGCTGGTGGAGAATGGCCGCGCCGTCGAATACGGAGAAGCCCTGTTCGCAATTCGTCCCCGCTGACCGAATGTTCGAAAAAATCCTCATCGCCAATCGCGGCGAGATCGCCCTGCGCGTGATTTGCGCCTGCAAGGATCTTGGCATCAAGACCGTCGCTGTCTATTCCGAGGCCGATCGCCACAGCCTGCACACCCGCTTCGCCGACGAGGCTATCTGCATCGGTCCGGCAAAAAGCACGCGCAGCTATCTGGACATTCCCTCGGTGATCAGCGCGGCGGAGATCACCAATGCCGACGCCGTGCATCCCGGCTATGGATTCCTCTCTGAAAACGCAGATTTCGCGGAAGTATGCGAGACCAGCGGCCTGCGCTTCATCGGCCCTACGCCCGACGTGATCCGCCGCATGGGGCTGAAGCAGATCGCCCGCGCGTCGATGGAAGAAGCCGGTGTGCCGATCCTTCCTGGCTCCAAAGGGATTCTCAAGAGCCTGGAAGAAGCGATGGAAATCGCGGATCAGATCGGCTATCCCGTCATGCTCAAAGCCTCGGCCGGCGGCGGCGGACGCGGAATGCGGGTAGTCCGCAAAGCCGAAGAGATGCAAAATTCGCTGGCCCAGGCGCAGGCCGAAGCCTCCGCGGCATTCTCCTCCGGCGACATGTATATGGAAAAGCTGGTCGAGAATCCGCGGCATATCGAATTTCAAATTCTCGGCGACACACACGGGCACGTGGAGGTTTTGGGCGAGCGCGAGTGTTCCATTCAGCGCCGGCATCAAAAGCTGATCGAAGAAGCGCCCTCGATGGCGGTTTCGCCCGAGCTGCGATCGAGAATTTCGGAGAATCTGCGGGTCGCGCTGAAGGCCATCGGGTATACCAACGCGGGCACCGTCGAGTTTCTGATGGATGCGCAACAAAACCTGTACTTCATCGAGGTGAACGCGCGCATTCAGGTGGAGCACCCGGTGACCGAGATGATTACCGGAGTCGATCTGGTCAAGAGCCAGATTCGCATCGCCGCCGGGGAAAAGTTGACGGATATCCTTCGGGGCCCGGTCCGCTTATGCGGCCACGCGATCGAATGCCGCATCAATGCCGAACACCCGGAAACGTTCACTCCGTCCCCCGGCCGCATCACCGGCTTCAACTTGCCCGGAGGCGCGGGAATCCGGGTGGACACGGCCGCGTATCACGACGGTGTGATTCCGCCGTATTACGACTCGCTGGTGGCCAAACTGATCGCGTACGGATCGGACCGGAGCGAAGCGATCGCCCGCATGAATCGGGCCCTCGATATGTTTGTGGTCGAGGGGATTTACACCTCGATTCCATTGCACCAACGCATTCTGGCGCATCCGGATTTCATCGCGGGAAAACTGGACACAGGATTCCTGGCTAGAATCGGCATCACCGGCGACAAGAAGTAGCCGCTACTTCGTGACGACGTTGCCGACCGACTCGGGATAATACACCACACGATTCCGGCCCTGGTGCTTGGCCGCGTAAAGGGCATCGTCGGCGACGCGGATCAGCATTTCCGAATCCGCGGGTGTGCCTGGCCGCCAACTGGTAGCCCCGAAGCTGCACGTCACGGCGCGGCGAGTATCGTTGATCAGGATTGGTTCGGCGTCCAGCGCCTTTCGCATCCGCTCGGCCTGATGCGCCGTTCCACTCTCATCGCTGCCGGGCAGAACGATCAGAAACTCTTCGCCGCCGTAGCGCCCGATCGCGTCGTACGGACGGATCGAATTCTGCATGCGGCGGGCAAATTCCCGCAGCACCTCGTCGCCAGCGAAATGGCCGTACGTGTCGTTGATGGATTTGAAGTGGTCCAGGTCGGCCAGAACCACGCCGATTCCGCGGTTCTCCCGCCCTCCGCGGATCAGCTCGCGCTGCAGGATGTCCAGAATCGAAGACCGGTTCCAGATATGCAACAGGAAATCCTTGGTGGCCTGTTCCCGCAACTGGCGCTGCAAATCGATGATCCGGGTGCCCGCGCGCAGGCGAACCTTGAGTTCATGCTGGTCGAAGGGTTTGGTGACGTAATCGTCCGCACCCGATTCCATGCCTTCAATCAGATCTTCCTTAAGGCTCTTCGAGGTCAACAGCAGGATGTAGGTGTAGCATTCCTGCTCTTTGGAGTCCTTGGCGTGCTCCCGAACTTTCCGGCACACCTCGGGACCGGTCATTCCAGGCATGACCCAGTCGAGAATGGCCAGGCTGGGCGCGTCCGGGGCCTGGAGGATGTTCCACGCCTCGACTCCGTCACAGGCGGCCACCACTTCGTATCCCCATTTGCGCAAAGTGGCGTCCAGCAGGTGCCGGGAGACGATGCTGTCATCCGCGATCAGAATCCGCATGTATCCCTAAGTTACCTATCGGTCGAACGGGCTAGCAGCTTAAGTTCCCCAAAAACAGGAGTCCGCTGCGCAATCCCACCCGAGATTGCCGCTCAGAACGACCCATACTGTTCATTTTAGCCCTGCGCCCTGCTCCGATCTTGCTCTTTGGCTATTTTGGCACGATTCTCAAGGCGCTGCGACGCGTTGGCGGGTGTGGAAAACGGTAGAAATGGGAGTGACGGGGTGTCGCAATGGTCCCTGGTGGCAGCGGTTCAGTGTCGACCGTTTGATATCACACCCTCAGCACTGAACCGCGCACGAGAGTAAGCGGCTGCCCGGGTGTGTACAAACGGTGCGCTGACCACAATTCTCGATCTATCCCTTAACGGCTTCCGGACATTGAGGCTTCGCGGGTGAGTTCGCTGAACCCTTCGATGGTCCACTGGAACACGCCATTGGTGACAGCCGGATCGTGCAGCACATAGCCTCGAACCTCGTCTTCGGAGGAAGCTTCGTACACCGCCAGCCCGCGCGGATGCTTCGGGTCCACAGTTCGGCCGCCCCAGGTGATCCGGCCCTGTTCGACTTCCGTCTTCACGTACGCGGCGTGTTGCATCAAGACCACCATCTGTTCCCGTGTAACCTGACTAAAATCGCCGTGCGCTAAGGTGTAGGTCACCAAGAAATGCGATTTCACCGAGGTGCTCCGGGGATATCTGGCATTGGCCTCCACTTCACGGATCTGGAGCGTATGACGAGCCGAATGGGCGGCCATGGCAAGCAGAAACTGGTACCCATCCATATTCCCGGCCGGACCCTTGGCAACGTGAACGCGCAGCTCGTCCGACGTTGTCCGCACGTATTCAAGGCTATGGTCGCGGGCTTTGGTGAATTCGCGAATCGCCTCCTCTGGGGTCGCGAATTTGCCGGAGGGAGTGATCGGTTCCGGCGCCGTCAGCTTTTTGCTTCGATCGAGAATGGACGCAAACATGGCTTGATCCCGATCGAGGGTGGCAGATGCGGCGCGCTCAACGGCGGGAGCCTTCATGGCCATTTGCTCGATTCCGAATAGAAAGCCCTCGGCCAGGATGATGTGCTCGGCGCATTCCCGAACCGACCATACGGTGGGAGCGGGCTTGAAACGCCACTGTGCGTCGCTCAGCCCGGAAATGCTCGCCAGCATATTCTGCTTGGTTTGCTCGAGCTGCTCGATCAGATAAGCGCGCTCGGCGGAATTCATAGCGCCCTCGTTCGACGCGGCAAACACGGGGGCGAGAACGAGGTAAAAAACGGCTAACTTTTTCATAATTGGTCTTCCTTTGACTTCGTTGGCGAATGTTGTTGAACGTGATCCCGAAGCCAGGCGAGCACCCGGGTCCAGCCCTGCGTGTGGCCCTGCTGCGATTGTTCGCGTCCGGCGAATCCGGAATGGACGATATGCACACGAGTTCCGGAAGCGATCTTTTCGAACCTCAAATGAACCTCGGTCTCCGTACCGGCATCCCAGCTCGGATTCCAGGTGTAGATCAATATGTGCGGACGGTCGACCTGAATATAAGTGCCCCTCACCGTCGACGTTTCGCCACCAGAGGCCGAGCGCGCATTGCAACTATAACTGCCGCCGGGCCGCAGGTCGACCTTCCAATTAAACGTCCGGTATGTGTCGGGCGATCCCCACCAGACAGTGAGTTGTTCGGGATCGGTGAACGCATCGAAGACTAATTCGGGCGGGGCTTCAATGTCGATGTGCCCAACAATGGACGCCCCTTCGATCTCTACGATCATGATTTCTTCTCCTTGCCCGCGTGGGACTCCACATGCTTCTTCAAACTGAGCAGGTTCACGGTCCAGAAATGGCGATAGTGCTGAAGCCACTGGTCGAGATCTCGCAGCGGCTCGGGATTCAGGCGGTACAGGCGATGCCGGCCGTCCCGGCGCTCTGTAACCAGATTCGCGTCGTAGAGCACCCGCAGGTGCTTCGAAATCGCCGGACGGCTGACCGGAAAGGCTCGCGCGAGCTCGTTGACCGGCTTGGCGCCGTCGCGAAGACGATCCAGAATGGCCCGGCGGGTAACGTCGGAGACGGCGTGAAAAACATCGGGGCTCATTGGTTGCGTAACCATTTGATTACCTATCTCCGCTATTTGCTTCCGGCCATTGGTAACCGGATGGTTACGATTCTACGATCTGCCATCCCGCCTGTCAAGAAAATTATTTGACAGAAAATTATTTGTCGGACCAGACGGATAGCTCGTTCCCGCTGGGATCGGTGAAATGGAAACGCTTTCCACCGGGGAATTCGAAGGTCGGTTTAACGATTTTTCCGTTCGCCGCCTTGATCTTCTCCTGCACCGCGGCGAGGTCTTCAGCGTAAATCACGATCAGCGGTCCCAGCCCTCCGACCTGCGTTTCCTTGGTGAATCCGCCGGCGATCCGGCCGTCGGCGAAGCTGGTGTAGTCCGGACCGTAATCCGTGAAAACCCACGCGAAAACGTCTTGATAAAAACGCTTGGTGGCGGCGATATCGGTTGCGGGAAATTCGATGTAATCGATGCGAAGGCTCATGGAACTCATGCTAGCCGGGGAGCATGAATCAACGATTGGAAAAAACGGTCATTCCGTGGCGGCTGCCGGAGTGCGCCCGGAAAAGGTCCGGAATTCGTTGATGAAGTGAGCCTGGTCGTAATAACCGCAGTCTAGCGCAAGATCCGCGCCATTAGCCTTGGAACTCGCGAGGCGCGAAACGGCGTGCCGGAAACGCAGAACGCGCGCCAGGAATTTGGGCGTCAGGCCGGATTGATCCAGGCACAGGCGGCGGAACTGGCGCGGGCTGAGACCGCAATGGCCCGCCACCTGATCGATCGAAACCACGCCGTGGCGCTGCTCCATCCAGCGAATCGCGCGCTCCACCGGCGTGGCCTTCTCGCGGCGGTGCATGGAATCCTCCACAAGCGCAGCACATTGCTCCAGCGAATTCGCAGAGCCCACGCGCTCCCGCAACCGACGCGCTCGCACGCCCCACAGATCTTCGAGAGGAAGGATCGTGTCCGTGATCCGGTGGCCCGGGATGCCGAAATGTCCGGGCCAGGCGCCGGGACGGAAACGAACGCCCGTAACACGTCCGCCCGGCGGGCGCTGATAATCCTGATACCGGGTCATGGCGCCTACCACGTGGAGATCTCCACCGGTAAACAAGATGTCCGCGCAGCCATCCGGGCTCACCCGGTGAGCGGCTGCAAGCTCATCGATCCGAAGCGTCCAAAAGCATTCGATGGTACCGGCGAAGGCCGCGGATGGAGCAATTTCGCGGTACTCGAGCATACTTCTCCATCCTACCGAATCCTTGAGAAAATGGAGCCATGGCGCTGCAATTCACCACTTCCTATATCGAAGACTCGCTGGCTGTGTTCCGTCGGTACAAGAAGCACGCCGAAGCTGCCATGGCGCAGGTGAGCGACGAGCAACTCACGGCCACAATCGATGAGGAATCGAACTCGATTGCGATCATCGTCAAGCACATGTACGGCAACATGCGCTCCCGCTGGACGGATTTCCTGACTACCGACGGGGAAAAACCGGATCGCAATCGCGACAGCGAATTCGTCGAGCCGGCCGCGACGCGCGATGCGCTGATGCAGCAATGGGAGGCCGGCTGGGCGTGTCTGTTCCACGCGCTGGAGCCGCTGACGGACGCGGACTTGACCCGTAAAGTGACCATTCGAGGGGAGACGCATTCCGTGATGCAGGCGATCAATCGCCAGATCGGGCATTACGCGATGCACTGCGGGCAAATCGTGTTCTTAGCCAAGCACCTGGCGCACGATAAATGGAAGTCGCTGACCGTCCCGCGAAACAAATCGGCCGACTATAACCGCCGCGTCGCAGCGGGCGAAGTCAGCCAGCGCTGAGAAAACATTTTTGGCCGAAAATGAACGCCGATGGCCGATGAGTCAACGAGGGTAGGGGTGTCCCTTGAGCGTGGTCAGCGCGCGATAAACCTGCTCGGCCAGTACCACTCGCGCGAGTTCGTGCGGCATCGTCATCGGGGATAACCCGAGCAGAAGATCGGCGCGGGGCTTCCATGCTTCCGGAAGGCCGTCCGCGCCGCCGATGATGAATACAATGTCGCGCGGTTGATCGAACAGGCGGGTGAACGCCGCGGAATCCTTCGCGCGGCCCGCGGGATCGAGCAGGATTTTCATGGATGCCGGATGTTTTCCCCAAGGATCGAAACGCTTCGGATCGATCTCGCGCATTTCGCATTTCGCGAAGCGCGTGGAACGTTTGATGTACTCCTCCGACATGGCATTCGCGTGCTTGTCGCGCGGCTTGCCGATGAAGTAGAGGAAGATTTTCAATGCTTCCGGAAGAACGGGATGCCGCCGCGGTCTTCGGCGAAATCCACGGCATCGCCGATCTGGACCCGGTCGCCGATCATTCGCGCGGTGAGCCTGCGCCCGCTGTCGAGCGTGACGATCACCAGTTGATACGGCGCGTCGGCGACGAATTGTTGCGGCGCGGCGTGGATCAGTGTTTCGGTGTAAATAACTCCGGGACCGGGGTTTGTCATATCGTTCCCAGAATCGTCACGACGGCTGTGGCGCCGGAGCCGCCCAAGTTCTGGGCCAGTCCTAGTGAATGCCGCTCGATCTGCCGTTCGCCCGCCTCGCCGCGCATTTGAATTACCAGGTCGCAGATCTGACCGACGCCGGTCGCACCCACCGGATGGCCCTTCGATTTGAGTCCCCCGCTCGTGTTGATCGGCCTTGGACCCGTCAGCGCTGTGCAGCCTTGCAGCGCGTACGGACCTCCGTCGCCTTTCTTTACGAATCCGAGGTCCTCGGTCGCGATGATTTCGGCGATGGTGAAGCAATCGTGGACTTCGGCGAATTGAATGTCCTGCGGAGTGACGCCCGCCATCTTGTATGCCTTCTGGCCGGCCGCGGTCACGGCCCTGAATGTTGTAATGTCGTCCTTTTCGTCAAGGGCGACGTGATCCGATGTCTGCGCGATCCCCAAAATCTTCACCGGTTTGCCCGTGAACTCCGCCGCGCGTTCCAGGGGCGCGATCAACACCGCCGCCGCCCCGTCGCTGATCAGCGAGCAATCGTAGACCGTAAGCGGCTCGGCTATGGGCTTGCCGTTGAGCGCCTGCTCCATCGTGATCACTTTGCGCATGTGCGCCTGCGGATTTTTCGCGCCGTTCGCGTGATTCTTCACGGCGACGGCGGCCAGGTGTTCCCGCGTGGTCCCGTATTGGTACATATGCCGTCGGGCGATCATCGCGAAAAGCGCCGGGAAGGTCGCCCCGGCCCGGCCTTCTCCGCCCATATCGCCCGCCCCCGCCAGGATTTCGGTAACCACGGGAGTCGGCTGCGAGGTCATCTTTTCGACCCCGCCTATCATAACCAGATCGTACAATCCGGCGCCCACGGCCGAGACCGCGTGGAAGAAAGCCGAACCGCTGGAGGCGCAGGCAGCTTCAAAACGGGTGCACGGGACCCCGGTAATGCCCATCGCCCCGGCAATGTAGGGGGCAAGGTGGTTCTGGCCGACGAAGGACGGGCCGGCGAAGTTGCCCAGATAAAAAGCCTCGACTTTTGAAGGGCTTACATTCGCATCCTGCATGCACTTCTGACCGGCTTCGACGGCCAGAGAGCGTAGATCCCGGTCTGGAAAAGCTCCAAACGCGGTCTTTCCGATGCCAATCACCGCAACGGGCCTCATATATGATTAGAATAGCTCGGAAGGACGATAGATTCACTGCACGCTTGGAGCTGCACGGCCGTCTGTATCTTCTAGATGGCAAGTGTGTCCCCGGCGTTGGAACGAGGAATGAGCGAAGCCCCCGGCTCTACCCGCTATGACGCGATTCCGCTTGAGACCGAACGGCAGACTCGCTTCTACAACGAAAATCTGCGGCGCGTCTTTCTGCTGATCTATCGAATTGTCGGCAACGTTCCCGACGCGCAGGACCTAACGCAGGAGGCGTTCATCAAGGCGCTCCAGCGGCAGGATCAGTTGAAGGATCTGGACAAGGCTGCACATTGGCTCTCGCGCATCGCGAGCAACACGGCGATCGATTTCCTGCGGCGATCCGGGCGCGTGAGTTTCTCGGACATTGACGAACTGGTCGACCCTGTGGCGAGTTCCCCGCATGAAAGCCCGGAGGAATTGGTCCTGCGCGCCGAGCATCGCGAATATCTGGAAAATGGCCTTGGCGTGCTGACGGATCGCGAAAGAACCGCCCTGCTGCTGCGTGACGTGGAAGGGCTGCCGGCCGAGGAAGTGGCGGCCAGGTTGAACTGCTCGAAAGCCACTGTGCGATCGCACATCGCCAATGGACGCGTGAAGTTCCGCCGCTATCTGGAAAGAAGAAAGGCATGACGGAGCGGATTAAAGCTTCGGGGCGGGTTAAGAAATGACGGGTCACGTCACCGAGACGGATCTGGCTCTGTACGTTTCCGGCGATCTGACGCTGTGGGACATCGCCCGCGTCCGCCTGCACGCCGCCGGATGCGATCGGTGCCGCCGCTCGGCGGAGGCCTATCGCAAGGACCGGACGCGCGTTCGCGACATTGTGGCGGAGATGCCGGAGGGCCTCGATTGGGAGCGTCTGTCGTCGGAGATGACGGCGAATATCCGGGTCGGCCTGGCTGCGGGTGAATGCGTGGCGCCGCGGCGGCACAAAGTCGCAGGACTAGGTTGGCGTCCGGCGGCAGCGATGGCCGGATTGGCCGTGTTATTGGCGACGGGTTGGTGGCTAAACATGCCTCCGTCGACGACGCAAGCACTGGGCCGGGCATTCAGCGCGATCATGCATGGCCGCGGCAGCAGCGTGGAACTGGTGATGGAACCGCTCGGCCCGTTCGTGGAGGCTACTGCCAGCGGAGTGGAAGTGCGTGAGAACGGTGGAAGGCTCGGAGTTGGCCAGGGCAGCGCGACGCCAGTAGCCTTCTCGGTGACTTCCCAGGGATCGGCTAGCGCCCGCTATGTGAATGGCGATACCGGGCAAATGACCATCACGAGTGTGTATGCGCAGTAGCGTCATCCTGAGCTTGCTGGGCGCGGCTCTGGCCGCCGCTCAGACGCCGACGCGCAAAGTGGATTTTCCCGCGGACTCGCCGCTGAGCTTGAAATCCGTCGACTGGGGCGATTCGAATTCGACGCCTCGGGGAGGCGTGCTGTTCCTGGATGTGCACGGTTCGCTTTCGCTGGTAAATAACAGCCAGCGGCACGTACGATCCGTTACACTCGCCGTGGTTTCTCAGGAGGTCACGCCTGGCGGGAAGGGTTCGGTGACGGTACCGAGCATGGATGTCGCGCCCGGCGGCGTATTTCCAGTCAGCATCGATCTGAGATTGCTTCGTCCCGTTGGCGGGCGGAATTCGGGCGCGGACGTCGAGGTTCGGCTCGACGGAGTCCTGTTCGACGATCTGAGTTTCTACGGCCAGGACAATTTGCATTCGCGGCGTTCGATGACCGTATGGGAACTTGAAGCCCGGCGGGACCGCATCTATCTCAAAAAGCTGCTGGAACAATCTGGCCGCGACGCGCTGCAGAAGGAAATGCAGGAGTGCGTGGCGCGCCAGACGGATCGCCCGCAGCCGGGCGTGCAGATGGTACGCGGGCGGGCAACCAATGCCGATCCGGAGAGAGAATTGAGCTTCGCATTCCTTGAGGTTCCCGACGCTCCCATCAAACCCACCACGGGAATGGCTCGCATAGCGGGGAACGAAGCGAACGGCCCGCGCCTGGACGTGTTGAATCGCAGTGAGCGTCCTATCCGGTATCTGGAGATGGGCTGGGTAGTGAAAGACGGCAGCGGCCGCGAATTCCTGGCGGCTTCTATGCCCGCCGATGTGAATCTCCCGCCGGGACGATCGGGTCAGGTCATCCCGGATTTCGGGCTGCGGCTCCCCGCGCGCACTTCGATCCAAAGCATGACGGGTTTCGTTTCAACGGTCGAGTTCGCCGACGGTTCCTATTGGATTCCCTCGCGGACTGCCTTGAACGACGCCAAGCTCCGCCACATCGCGGCTCCGTCTCCCGAAGAGACGCGGCTGACGCAGATTTATTTGAAAAAGGGTCTCATCGGGCTGGTGGATGAGCTGAAGAAGTTCTAAGCGTGCGCGGTCCTGTCGTCTGCACCGAACCACGAGCGGCAGCGAGTGGATCCGGATCTAGCTCACAACAATTTTTCGACGATCACGACATCCCGCCACACACCGTCGAGCTGGGCGTGCTTCCGATACACGCCTATCTGGCGGAAACCCAGCCGATCGGTCAGCCGGAGGCTGCGCATGTTTTCACGAAACACGCGGGACACGAGTTTGTGAAATCCCGCTGTGCGGGCCGATTCGATCAGGGCCGTTAGCGCCGCCTTGCCTGCCCCACGCCCGCGGGCATTTCGCGCGGCATACACGGAACATTCGGCTACGCCCGCGTAACACTCGCGCGGACGATACAACGACGTGCTGGCAAACGCGACCACCTCCCCGGCATCTTCAACCACGACGATGGGGTGGACCTGATCGAACCATTTTTCAATATCGGCGGAGGAACGCAGGCGCGTCTCAAACGTGGCGATGCGATCCTCAATGCCTTCGTTATAAATGCGCGCGATCGCTTCAGCGTCCGCGATCGTGGCAGGCCGCGCGGTCATCGTGAATGCTCCAGATCGGTGATCGAGGTCGCGGGAAAATAATGGCTGAGAATCTCACGAAACGTCCGCCCACGGCGCGCCATTTCCGAAGCTCCGTCCTGGCACATGCCGAGTCGATGACCGGAAACAGCTCCGCGCACCGGGCATTCGACCGCGAAATAGGGATACGCTCCGGCGCTCCAGCCCGCATCGTCCAGCGATTGGGTCCGGCCGCCGCAATCGGCTGAATACAACGCGGGCAGAACCTGGCCTTGATAGACGAGCGCGAGACCTTGCGTCTCCTGCTGCGCGCGACGGGCCGAATTCACTTCCGATGGAGGCTCGCGCAGGAACTGGCAGTGTGTGGTGTCACAGAAATCGAAGCCGCCATGCCGGCCGCGCCCGGCGATCAAGAAGGAGCGGGCAACAACGGCCTGCGCCTTCTGTGCCTCGGCCGGCGCTCGCGGCATCTCGGCGGCAACGATGGAGGCAACGGCGGTCTCCCGATCCATCTCGACGATTGCCTGAAGCTGCTTTCCATCCGAAAGGATTTCGAGCCGTCCGCGAAATTCACGCCGTATCCTGCCGGGCACGCTCAGCCAGAACGACGCCTCCGCTCCGTCAAGACCCGCAACGCGCGCGGGGGAGCGGAGGCGAAGGCTGCTGCTTCCCTCGATCCGCTGTTGGCGCCCGTTGGATTCGACAACCAGAAGGCTTGCACGCGCGGGCTGAACCTCCAATTCCACCGGGTGGAACAGACCGAAAACGCCGATGCGCACCGTGGCTGCGATTGCGAGGGCCAGCATCATTGCGTCCCTCGCAGAGCCCGCATCAAGTGACCCGCCGATTTTGCGGCTTCCGCTCCCGGAACGCCGTGAACACGCACCAGGAGAACCGTGCGCGGGGCATCCGCGGGATCCAGCACGATGGTGAAGCCATCGCCCCGGTGGTTCCGCTCCGCGACACAAGGTGCCGTCCCCGTCTTTGCCAAAACGATTGAATCGCGGCCGAGCGCGCTCGCCGTGCCATTCCGGGCGGCCGTCCGCATGCCCGCCAGAATGTCGGCGACACGAGACTCCGACGCTCGCGCGGCCAGTTCAGCGTACGCGCGCGCCAGGGCGAGCGGTGAAATCCGCCACTCTTTTCCCAGGCCGATGCGGGCCTCAGCGGTGTCCGCGGCAGGCGCGGGAATCCCAAACTTGGACGCGACCACCGCCAGCGTCGCCGGATCGACTTCCCGTGCCAGATTCAGAAAATAAGCGTTGCAGGATTGCGCCAGCGCGTCTCGAAACACCAGGCGCCCGTGGCCATGCGCGAGCCAGCATCGGTCTGCGGCGCCGCGGCAGATGAACTCCGGAAAATTCCCGCTATAGGCAAGCGCAGTGAACGGTTTCACCAGCGATCCGACCGGAATCGGCGCGCCGGCGTCCGTCCATTGTTGCTGCAGGACTTCACGGGTGCGCACGTCGACGACGAGATAGTCGACGCCGGTTTTCAGATCGAACGACGCCGCGAGAAACAGCGTGAGAAGCGGTATCATGGCGCGATCCGATAGACCGCGGATTCCCGCAGCATCGCGCCAGTATCGTGAACGGCCAGCGTCGCCGATCGTACCCGGCTCAGGGCGCGCCCCAGACTCGCGACGTTCTCCGAATAAAACATCGGTTCCCGCGCGTCTCCAATGGCGGCCGGCGGGATCTGTGGAAAATCGATCAGACGCATCCATCGTTCGAAATTGGGAAGTTCGCGGGCGTGACGCCAGCCTGCCGCATAGACCGCGCCGGGCACCGGAGCGAGGTTCCGCCGCGCGAATAACGAATTGACGAGTTCAACGGAATCCCCGAGGATCAACAATCTTCCGTCCACGGCGAGCGCGAGTTTCCCCAGTCCGTCCAATTCCTGAGCTCCTGTCGCAGAGGCACGCCATCCAACGCCGAGTCCACCGCTACTCCACAGAGACCCCGCTGCCGCAGCGATGGCTCCGCGAACTGCCGTGGAGTCCCACGGGTTTTCGGAAAGCAAGACGACTGCCGACTGCGATCCGACGAATATCTGATCCGCGGCGATACGTGTCGAGGACACTCCGAGCATCGCCTGCACCGGAGTCGCATTCAGTTGCTGACGCAGCGCTGCAAACACCCCTGCGCTACGATCGTCCGCCAACGGCTCCTCATCGATGTGCGTTTCGAGATCCAGTTCCGTGCCCGCCTCGCCTTGGTTGACGACGGCGGGAGCCTGCTTCGAAGGAAGCGCGGCCTGCGCAGTCGCCGCGAATATTTTTTCCGCGATCGAATGTTCGGCTTGTTCCGCCGTGGGATGAAGCGAGGCACGATACAAGCCCGCGTCGTCGGGAACCAGAGCCAGCAATTGTCCCGTCGCGGTTTCATCGGCCACCGCGGTGGCGGGGGTTGACCGCAACAGAACGCGCCGTTCCGCAAAGTCCCCACCCGTGCGTTCCAGATCGGACAGACCAGCGGAAAACTCGCGCAGGCTCGAAACATTGCGCTGCGCCCAATACGAGCGGAAATGCGGCGTCGCGACTAGCCGTTCGAGGTTGTAGACCATTCGCAGGTCATGCGAGCCCGGCTGCGCCGCCTGCACCGAATCCGCGAACCATTTCTCGGAAACAACGGATGGCCGCGGCTGGCGAGCCAGTAATTCGAGAGCGCCGCCGATCAGATCCTCCCGCGTGGCGAGGATCAGCGTGTCGCCGGTATATGCAAACGCCACGTTACGATGCGAAGCCGCGTCCTGTTTGACGTAGTAGTCTACGTTTCCGGCACGGCGAGTCTGGTAGTTCCCCCGCGCCTTCCACAGAGCCGTGTCCATGGCCCGCGCGGACGCGAGATGAGTCACATAAAGGAATTCAAGATCGCCGATGTTGTAAATGGCCAGTCCCGAATTCGTGCCCGCAACGGAAGTGAGCAGCGCGTAATCCGGGGGGACGCCGGCTGCCGCGGCAAACTCGGCCTGCGCCTGCGCGAGCTTTAGAAAAAGATGCGATCGCGAAAAGACGGCGTAATTCGAACCACCGAGCCATGTGGATTTCTCGGTCGATCCGTTCCAATCCGAGAGCAGCGCGCCGAAGCCCCTGGCTTCCAGATACAGGAGCGCGCCTGCCGGAAACAGCGAAGGCATCGGAGGAGGCGCGGCTTGCGCCAGCGCCCAGTACGCGACAGCCGCCAACGCGACTCCACCGAACGTCATGAGAAGCCGTCGTCTCATCGAGCACTCACTTTCGGCCGGACCAGGCGATCCTGTTCGAGGGCGTCGGCGATCACCGGGCGCCGGGCGTCATTCTTCGCGTCGATTTCAAGTCTCGCGCGGACGCCATCGAGCGAACGCCGGATCGGGTCCGTAGGCTGGATGTGCTGGGCGATCTGAAAGTATAGAGCAGCCGCGCGAAGGTTGCCGAATCTCTGATACGCATCGGCCAGCCCGCGCGCCATCGCCAATCGTTCGGCGTCAAGGGCGCCGTTGAGGAACGCGTCGGCCTCCCACGAGGTGAACATGGATTCATTTCGCAGTCCCGGAAATAATTGGTCGGCCACCGCGATGGCGAGCGCCGGGTGCCGCGCTTCTAACGTCGCCCGGAACAAATCGGTTCTTGGGGCGACCCGGGGATCAATCGCGAGCGACGCTAACAGCAGCCTCTCGCGCACTGTAGCGTCTTGCGCCGATCCCGCAGCTTCAAGCCGCGATTCCGCAAAATACGGATGATTCAGCGCAGCTTCACCGAGCGGTTCTTGGGAGGAAAGTAACACCAGCTCTGCGTCGGTACCGGTCAGCGGCTCGCTCTTCAATCTGCGGATGGCCAGTGCGGCGGCGCTGCGCGTCTTGTAGGCCGCCTCCTGCGTTTTCGCCACCGCGGTCAGCGCCGTTCCCGAGCTTTCCAAGATGGCTAATCGCCGGCGCGCATCCGCGTTCCACGGCTCGGCTTTTGTCAGGGCACTCAAAAACTCCGCCGCTTCCGGCCGGCCGGGCTTTTCCAACAACGCCGCCGCGGGATCGAGGTTCGCGAAGGGCTCGCCTGAAACGAGAGTCATTCGTCGCAGCAGAGCGACGGCCGCGGCAGGATTGTTCTCCTGCAATCGAATCTCGGCAAGGCCGAGAAACGTCGAAGGAGCCAAGTCGCCGCCGGCCAGGCGGCGGGTGTAGACAAATTCCATGACGCGGCGTGCGGACGCGGCGTCACCGTCCTTGGTCAAGTCGAGCGAAGCATTGCGGAGCTGGTCAAACGGGATCGGCTCCTCAAGCCGCCCAAGTGCCGCGGGCAGCCTGCCCGAGCGGGCGGCCACGCGAATCTCAAGCGGGAGGGTTTCGGTGAAACGCGCCTTGCGCGCTTCCGCCGGGAAGGACGAAACGATCTGCGCCGCGCGCGCATTTTCCTTCCGCGCCAGCAGGTCGTTCGCCCACGCGATCTGCCAGGTCCACAACTGCTCCTGCGCATGGATCTGCTGATCGCCAAAAGTTTGCGCGACCTGTGCCTGCGCACTCTCAATGATCCGGCCGTACAGGATGTCCTTCTGCGATTCGGGAATCCATGCCGAGCTAAGAATCGAACTCAGGAACTGCACTGGATCGGCGGCCGCGCGGGCCAGATCCGCCATCCAGGTGACGCCCGCAGTCGCGTCCGGCGCGGCCGCCAGAACGCCCTGCATCAGCGGCTCGACTTGAAATGACCCGTTGCGGCGGATATATAGGCGCAGAAGCTTGTCGATGTCGTCGTGAAGGGGATCAATCAGTTTGGCTTCGCCAACGTGGTGCAGGGTGTCGCTTGAATCATTCCAAAAGGCCTGCGGAACGTGCGACCGGTTCATCATGCCCGTGAACGCGGCCAGCGCGAGCTTCCATTCCTGAACCGCCTGATCGGCGCGGCCGGAACCCGCCGCAAGCACTGCCATGCGATCGTGAACGTCGCCACGTGACGGATTCAAGTCCAGCGCGCTTTGATAATCTGCGATTGCCTTATTCGCATCGCCCGCTCCGCGAAAATACTCAGCCAGGGTAAAGTAGGCTTCCGAACGGCCCGGCGTTGCCTCGACCATCGCCGGAAGATAGTCCGCCGCGCCGGCCTGCTTGATCGCGCCCAGATACTCGCCGTAGCGGCCGCCATAGTAGAACCACAAATCGCCAGCGAGCTGCTGATCGCGATCCACCGGCTTGCCGATGCGCGCTCCGATGGTCATATCGCCGAGGATGCCGGTGAACGCGGCCCGCACCGGCGCTGCGCCACTGGCGTTGTAAAGTCCAGTGAGCCCGGTATAGGCTTTCGTCCAGAGCGGCCCCGTTTTCTGACCGCGTGCCGTGATGGCTTGCTGGGTCACCGGCGCGGTCGCGTGCTGCACCACGTAGTTCAGCATGGCGGTTGCGGGCGCGGCTCGCGTCTCGCGCGCGACTGCAGCCACTATCCTCTGAGGCTGAGCGATCAACAACTGGCAATAACGGTCGAAGAGTGGTCCGTCGAGCGCGCCGCGTCGATGCTGGAGTTGCAGGACGCGCAACTCGGCCGCGGTGTTCCCGCTGGCGCGGTAGCAGGCGGCAGCTTCCATCAGTTCGCCGGAGTGCGAAGCGCCGGCCGGCAGCGCGCGATCGTACGCCTCCAATTGCGACCCGAGTTCGTCGAACCGGAAGCGCCTTCGCTGAAGTTCGATCAGCTTCTGTTGGAGCTCCGCGGCATTCTCCGCTACCGGATTGGCCATCAGACGTTCAAACGTCCACTTGGCTTCGTATTCCGCCAGACCAGCATGCTGCGCGAGTTCGATGCGGCGGCCGGTTTTTTCAATCGCCGCCACGAACCGCGACTTTTCTTCCGGGGTGTACTGGCGATCGACAACGTCTCCAATCATGCTCACCGCCAAAGCCGCCGCCGAATTATCCGTTCTGGCGAGTGCCGCCAGCGCACCGTCGATTTGGCG
>DATGGL010000019.1:0-11463 GCA_035308605.1 Bryobacteraceae bacterium | reverse complement strand
CCTGATCAAGCGGGGCATTCAGAAACTCTATTCGCATCAAGCCGCAACGCTCGCCCACGCCGACGGCGGCCGCAACGTCGTCGTCGTAACGCCGACCGCCAGTGGAAAGACGCTGTGCTACAACCTGCCCGTCTTGAATCGATTGATCGCCGACCCGGCCGCGCGTGCAATGTACCTTTTCCCGACGAAGGCCCTTGCCGAAGATCAGCTCCAGGAGTTTCAAGGAGCCATCGATGCCATGGGATCGGAGCTGCGCGCGTTCACTTACGACGGCGACACGCCACAAGACGCCCGCCGTGCCATCCGCGAACGCGCGAACGTCGTCCTGACCAATCCGGACATGCTGCACGCCGGAATCCTGCCGCATCACACCAAATGGGCGAAAGCGTTCGAGAATCTGCGTTACGTCGTGATTGACGAGCTGCACTATTATCGCGGCGTCTTCGGCAGCCATCTCGCAAACGTGCTCCGCAGGCTAAAGCGCATCTGCGAGTTTTATGGCTCTTCGCCACAGTTCATCTGTTGCTCGGCAACGATCGCGAATCCAAAAGAGCTGGCGGAAGCGCTTACCGGCCTGCCGTTCGAACTGGTGGGGCAAAATGGCGCGCCGTCGGGCGAAAAGTTCGTCGTGTTCTACAATCCGCCTGTTGTGAATCGCGCGCTCGGGATTCGAAGGAGCTATCTCAATGAGACGCGGCGCATCGCCGGCGAACTGCTCGATCGGGGGCAGCAAACCTTAGTCTTCGCCAATAGCCGCCTGGCGACCGAAATCCTGTTGACCTATCTGAAAGACGACCACGCGGGCGTGCGCGGCTATCGCGGCGGTTATCTGCCCAAAGAGCGGCGCGAGATCGAGCGAAAACTGCGCGACGGCGACATCCGCGCGGTTGTCTCCACCAGCGCATTGGAGTTGGGAATCGATATCGGATCGTTGGACGCCGTCGTGATGGCCGGATATCCGGGAACCATCGCATCCACGTGGCAGCGCGCCGGACGCGCCGGACGCAGACAGACGTCCGCGCTCGCCGTGCTGGTGGCTTCGAGCGCGCCGCTCGACCAGTACATCATCGAGCATCCGGAGTACTTCTTTGAGCGTCCTCCCGAGCATGCGCTGATCAATCCGGACAATCTGGAGATTCTGATCAACCACGTGAAATGCGCCGCCTTCGAGTTACCGATTCGCGACGGCGAAAAATTCGGTCCGCACGACACCCGCGACCTGTGCAAATTTCTCGAAGACCTGAAATTCCTGCATCACTCCGGCGGTTCGTCCAATGGGGCCTGGCATTGGACCTCGGATACTTATCCCGCTGACGCCGTGAGCCTGCGCTCTGTCTCCAGCGACAACTTCATAGTTGTGGACATTACCGGCGACCATCGCGTAATCGCCGAGGTTTCGTTTACCGCGGCCCTGACTACGCTGCATGAAAAAGCCATCTATCTCCACGAAGCCCGGCAGTATCAAGTCGAACGCTTCGATTACGAAGGCCGCAAGGCCTACGTCCGCTCGGTCGATTCGGATTATTTCACCGACGCGATCGACTACACGCAGGTCAAAGAACTGGAGGAGTTCGAATCGCGCGCGGTGGGTGCAGCAAAAGCCGCGTTTGGCGATGTCCGGCTCAATCGCCAGATCGTGGGTTTCAAGAAGATCAAGTTTTACACGATGGAAAATATCGGCGCCGGAAATCTTTCGATGCCCGAACAGGAAATGCACACGACGGCGTTCTGGCTGCATTTCTCCGAGGCATTTCTAGCGCAATTTCCGGATCTGACGCCGACGGAAAAGCAGAACGGACTGGTCGGGCTTGGTTCTCTCCTGAAGACGGTCGGATCGTTGCTGGTCATGTGCGATCCACATGATCTGGGCGTATCCATCACCGAAGACATCGCAGGCGGATTGAAGGCATTCGAGCCGAATCTGTATCTGTACGACAACTATCCCGGCGGAATCGGCCAAAGCGCCGCGCTCTTCAAGCTCTCCACCCGATTGATCGAGGGGGCCGCGAAGCTGCTAACCGGTTGCGCATGCGAATCGGGATGTCCGGGTTGTGTGGGTCCTATTGGAGAGGTGGGGGAGCGGGGAAAAGAAGTGGCGGGGCGTATCTTAGCGGCAATGCTTCCACAAATAAAAGCGGCGGCTTCCGTTTAAGAAGCCGCCGCGATTTTGTACTTGCGTGACGCTTAGAACGTCAGGCGCAAGGAAAGCTGGATCTGACGCGGTCCACCAAACGCTCCGGCCGTGGTTCCCACGGAAGTAGCAGTGGCGCTGCCGACCGTCCCGGTTATCTTGCCGAAAGTGGACGTGCTGCTTTCGCTGTGACCGGGATTCGCGAAGTTCGTGTGATTGAGCAGGTTGAAGAAGTCCGCGCGGAACGTAAGGCGCGTTCTTTCCCGCCAGATCGGGAAGCTCTTGATAGCGGTCAAGTCCCAGTTAGCAAGGCCCGGACCGTAATACTGATTGCGTCCCGAAGTTCCGACGCGGCCCGTGGGCGGAGTGGCCGAGAAATACGCCGGATTGAAGGCGGCGTCCGGATTGCTGTAGTTGGTTACCAGCGGGCCCGTGCCGACGATGTCCGGACGGTCAGCCAGTTGGTTGAATCCGCTGAAATCGGCGGAGGTGTTGTACACGGTAAACGGCGAACCCGTCTGCACGCTGACGATTCCCGATACTTCCCAACCGCTGAACAACTCGCGATTGACGATATTGTTCGAGCCCATCATGCGATGCCCAGGTCCGATCGGAATGGCCGAGTTGTATACGATCACGGCGCGCTGCCGCGTATCGAACGAAGACGGGCCGCGATCCAGATTGATCTGGTTACCGTTGGAGATCACGCTGAGCTCGCCGCTCGATCCGAAGAACGCCGAGTTGTAGTCGATCGACTTGCTAAGCGTGTAGGAGGCTTGCAGGAAGTAGCCGCGGTTGGATTGATACTTCCACGTCGCGACCATACCGTTGTAGTTCGAGTTCCCGATGTCCTTGCCAACGCCAATGGAGCCGAAGGTCGGATACGGATAGATTTGGACGTTCGGAGACTGATTTCCGCGCACCGCCGGATTGTTTACGATCACCTGCGGCTGGTTGTAGTCGACGAACAGGCCCAGCTTGTGTCCGGTGCTGCCCTGGTAATCGACTTCGAACGAGGTGTTCTGCCCGAACTTGCGCTGGATGCCGAAATTGTACTGATACAGATAGGAGCTGCGGATGTTCGGATCCTCGGCGCTCAGTGAGATCAGGCCCACCAGAGGTGTGCCGTTCGGGTTCAGTTTCACCAGCGGAACATTCTGGTTGTAGCCAGTCGCGTAGCTGAACTTACCCGGCTGGGTAACACCGGCGGTCTGCGTCGTGCCCAGGTTGTAGGGAACATTCAAACCCATGTTGGCCGGAATGTTGTTGAAGATGTCGTCGTAGCCGATTCTGAAACCGGCGCGAATGACAGTGTCATCGTTACCGAACAGACCCTTCGCGAACCGCGGCGTGTACGCCATTCCGAGGACAGGCGCCCAATTGTTCTTGTCGACGTTGACGCCGCTATTCGGGGCTGCGTACGGCGATGTCGACAGCACCAATGCCGACGGACCAACCTTGGTCGGATCGACAGTCAAAAGCTGGTTGGTGCCGAGCAGCACGGCGCCGATGCCGGGATAGAAGTTCGTGGCGTCGTTACGCGTCTGGTAGATCGCGGACGGATACTCGTAGCGAATTCCGTAATTGAATGTGAAGTTGTCTTTGATCTTCCACTGATCCTGCCAGTAGATGTCCCACGGGAAGCGATCCCAATAGGCCAGGGTGCTGCCGGATTTGAACGTCGACGAATTCACCAGACCGGCGGCGAAGTCGGACCAGCTCAGGAAGGTGAAGGATCCGCGCTCCGTGCTGTCCAGGTAACGGCGGGCCTGCTCACGGCGAATGTGATAGCCCATCTTGAATGAATGTTTGCTCTTGCCGAAGGGATTCACCCACGAGAAGTTGTCGAACAGCTCGGTCGTGTTGGTGATGCGGCCCTGCGGCAGGTTGGTGGTGCTACCCAGCGTGGCATAACCGCCGCTGATGGTGACCGTAGGCAAACCCGAATCCTGAACGTTCTTCGTTCCATCCACGACGCCGGGAAGCGGCACTCCGTTTTGCTGGAAAATCGACGCGGCGTTCAAGCCGATGTCCTGCACGGTGATGAACGTCTGGTTGCGCGAGTATCCCACGCGGAATTCATTGAGCAGCGTCGGGCTGAACGTGTGGTTCTCGATCAGCACACCGTTGCGGCTCACCGGAACGTTCCCGTTTCCACCCTCGGTCGGCAGCGCGCCAGGCGTGAACGTCTGCCCTTGGTAGTCGGCGAAACGAACCTGCAGCGAATCCGTGTCGGAGAAGTGATGGTTGACGTTGATCAACCCGGTGTAATCGAAAGTGCTCGCGCCAACGTTGGTAATGAAGTTATTGGTTCCCGTGGTGTTCGCAGTCGGCCAGAACTTGAGGAGCGCAAACGAGATGGGATCGGTTACCTGAGCGCGTTCCGCCGCCGTGGGCACGCGAGTCAGGCTGACCGTGGGGCTGATCTGACGAAATTCTTCGTAGGAGGCAAAGAAGAACGTCTTGTTCTTCTTGATCGGCCCGCCGAACGTTCCGCCAAACTGATTGCGATGCAGCGGAGTCTTGGTGCCGCCCTGCTTGTTGATGAAGAAATCCGTGGCATCCAGATCGCTATTGCGCAGATATTCGAACAAAGTGCCGTGAAGGGCGTTGGTACCGCTCTTGGTCACCTGGCTCACCTGGCCGCCCGTGCCGCGGCCGAACTCCGCGTTGTAAACGCTGGTTTGCACGGAAAATTCCTGAATTGCGTCGCCGACCCGGAAATTGTTCAGGTTGCTGTTCACCTGCGTATCCATGTTGCTGACGCCGTCCCACAGATACATGTTGGACTGTGAACGCGCGCCGGCAACGTTAAAGCTGAACACCTGAGTGCCCGTCGCGGTCGGAAGCACACCCGGCGTGATCAAAGCCAGATCCAGCGCCTGCCGGCCGTTCAGCGGCAGGTTCGCGATGTTGCGGCTGTCGACGACGCTGCTCAGCGTGCTCTTGTCGTTTTCAAGCAGCGGCGCGACACCTTCCACCTGCACCGACTCAGTCAGGCTGCCAACTTCAAGAACCAACTCGAGGTGCGTGATCTGATCCACCTGCACCAGAACCGAACTCACCGAGGTTTTCTTGAAGCCCTGCGCCTCCGCGACCAAGGAATAGGTGGAAGGCGGGAGATTCAGAAATTGGAATTCCCCCTGCGGATTGGTGGTGGCATTGACCGTGGCGTTTGTGCCCGTGCTGATCAAAGTTAGTTTTACGGACGGGATTACGGCTCCCGTGGAATCTTTCACAGTGCCGGAGACGCTGCCAACCGGAGCGCCGAAGATTTGAAAAGCAATTAGGATGCAGAGCGCAGCCGCCCTGATGATGGTTTTCATGCGATACCCCTCCCTGATATTTTTCTGCGGGTCCCTTACTTAAAACGAATGCCTAATGATCGCGCTTGGACACAACTATTCAAACGGAGAATAAATGCGAGAACTGTTGCTTCAGATTACGTCAATCTGGTTTCGGAGTCAAGTAAGCCGGACGCTTTAAAGTGGCTAAGTTTGCTCTCGAAAATAGAAGTTAACCTATTAAAATTAATAGGCTTAGTACGTTAGTTCCATTTCAGGCCGCGAAGCTGGTCGAGGTTGACGTTACCCCCGCTCAGAACGCACACAATCTTCGATCCAGCCGGGGCTTGGATTAACCCCTTTAGGAGCGCAGCAACCGATGCGGCCGCCGCTCCCTCCACCACCAGTTTCGCGTGCGACATGATCCACAACATCGCTTCGAATATCTCGAAATCCGGAAGCGTGACGATCTCATCCACATAATCCCGCACAATCCGGAAATTATTCTCGCCGACGCGCTTGACGCGCAACCCATCGATAATGCAATCCATCCGGTCAAGTGTGACCAAATGGCCGGCTTCAACGCTCCGCTTCATCGCGGGACCGTCTGAGGATTCGACGCCGATCACCCGGATCTTCGGATTGCGCGATTTCAAGGCCATCGAGACCCCGGAAATTAATCCGCCCCCGCCGATGGGCACGATTACGATATCGGCCTGCGGAAAATCGTCATGGATTTCCAGCCCCATCGTGCCTTGCCCGGCGATCAGTTGTAAGTCATCAAACGGATGAATGACCGTGAAGCCCTGCTCCTCCGCGAGCTGCTTCATCTTCTCGTTCGCTTCGTCCCAAATGGTCCCGTGAAGCACAACTTCCGCTCCGTAAGCCCGCGTGGCGGCGATTTTCGACGGCGTCGCGTTCTCGGCCATCACCACGACGGCGCGCAATCCGTGAATCGCGGCAGCGAGCGCGACCCCTTGCGCATGATTGCCGGCCGAAGAGCAAATCACTCCCCGGCGCTTCTGATCCTCGGAGAGTTGGGGAAACTTGTTAAGCGGGCCGCGGATCTTGTAAGATCCCGTGCGCTGGAACATCTCTGCCTTCAGCCGCACCTCGAAGCCGGTGCGTTCACTCAGCATTCGGGAAGTGAGCAGGGGCGTGTGATAGGCGTGCGCGGAAACGCGGCTGCGGGCGCGGTCGAATTCGGCAGGCGAGATGTGGATCGCGCCGCTGGGGATGGTCACCGTCAAAAACTCCAGTGGCCCAGCGTAACACACGGTACAATTAGCGTCTTACGTGTTACTTGCGATCATCTTGATCTTCGGAATTCTGACGCTCTGGGTGCCGGCCCGCTGGGCGCTGAGCTCCTTTCAAGTGGCGCTGTTCACGTCCGCGATGTGGTCGATCATCCGATGGGTACGGTCCAGGGGAGCGATCGGGTGGCACCTGGTGGCCGTGCTTCTGATCGCCGCCGTCTTATGGGGCCTGTTTCAGATTGTCTCGCATCAGACGGTCTATGCATGGAAAACCTGGGACGCGGTTCTCAACTGGACCACGAATCTTGTTGCGTTCTCCATGGCGCTCCAGATCCGCGGCGCCGCCCGGGAGCGATTTCTACGGATCATGCTGATTTTCGGGTTCATCCTCAGCATTCTCGCAACGTTCACCGTTCTCACCTCCGCGCCCGGCATCGCCTTCTGGCGCTTCGACCTGGGAACCGATCACCCGGTGCTCGGCCCGTTCGTTTACCGCAATCAATACGCCGCGTTCGTGGAAGTAATCCTGCCGCTGGCGATTGTCCGGGCGATTCTGGACCGCGAGCGTTGGCTGGTCTATACGGTAATCGCTGCGACGCTGTTCGCATCCGTGGTCGCCGGCGGTTCGCGCGCCGGGACCATCTTATGTCTTGCCGAGATCCTGATCACGCCCACCATCGCTTACGGGCGAAAAATGATTTCCGCGGCGACGCTGGGAAAGGTTCTGGCAGGCAGCATCGCCGCAGTCGTGGTCCTGACCGCGGTGGTCGGGTGGGAAGCCACCTGGAATCGCTTGCAGGAGCAGAATCCGTATTCGCTGCGCGCGGAACTGGTGCGTTCCTCCGTACAGATGGTGCGCGAACGCCCGCTTACGGGATTCGGGATAGGCACCTGGTCCGACGCCTATCCCGCGTACGCACGCTTCGACGACGGCCGTTTCGTCAATCAGGCACACAATGACTGGATTCAATGGGCGGCCGAAGGCGGCCTGCCGTTCCTTGCGATCATGCTGGCCATCGCGATATCGAGTGTCCGTCCAGCCTTGCGGTCACTGTGGGGTATTGGACTGCTGGCCGTCTTTCTACACTGCCTGCTCGATTATCCAATGCAGCAGCGCCCCGCCCTGGCAGCATTTTTCTTCGCGATGCTAGGCCTGCTCGGAGACTAGGCCGGTTCAGTTGACGCCGTCGAAATACTCGACAAGCAGCCGTGCAACCTGGCCGATGCGATCTTCGGTTTCCGCATACGGCCCCGTGATCCCGAGCGTCATGAACGAAATGATGATGGTTCCCGACTTCGCGTAAACCATGCCAACGTCGTTTGCGACCACTGCCAGATCGCCGGTCTTATGCGCCACCGGCACCGTCAGATAATGCGGAATTCGCCGCGCGCCGGACTGTTGCGCGAGCATCATCCGTTTCATCTCCGCGCAACTCTCTTTCGACGCGATGGTCCCCTGCTCGATGCCTTCAAGCATCCGGCCGATCTCCGACGGTGTCACCACGCCCAGCCAATGATCTTCATTTTCGACATACAGCCGGTTCACTTCGTCATTCAGGTTTCGAGCGGCCGATTCGCCGCGAATCGTCTGGATCAACGCCTGTCGCGATTCCGTGAATGACGGCAGATTGCTTTGCAGCGCGAACACATCTTCCGGGCTCAGCGATTTGTACTTTGGATTCAAAACCTCATAGCGCTTCCGGAAGAGTTCATAGGTCGTCTGCACCAGCCGCGTCGTTGCGAATCCCGACTGCTTCAGAAACTCGTTCACTTTGTCTTTGCCGCCGACTTTGGCGATCATCAGGTCGGTCGCGGTATTGTCGCTGGTAATGATCATTTGCAGGATCACATCGCGAATCGTCGGGGTTAGTCCAACATCGTGATAGCGGAATATGCCCGAGCCGCCGCGCAAGTCGGACCGTTTGATTTCCACGCGCTCGTTCAAATTGAGTTTGTTCTGCTCGGCCAGGCGAAAGGCCAGCACCATCACGGGAATCTTGATAACGCTGGCGCTGTTAAAGTGATCGTCGCCGCGAACAATCGCCTGATCGCCGGTTCCCAGGTGCTTCACAAACACGCCGGCCTTCGCGGGAAAGCGGGACAGTTCAGCCTCGAGCAGGCGAGTGAGATTTGACTTCTGCGCCGGAGCCTGCCGTGCGAAGAGCGCGATCGCGATTGCCAATACCGTCGATCGCATTTACTTGCCCGGGAGCTTGTTCCCGGCGATCCAAATCGAGTCGATCTTGCGCGTGTTCTTGATATCGTCCAGCGGATTGCCGTTCAGCACCAGCAAGTCGGCCCACTTGCCCGTCTCGATCGAGCCAATCTGCTTGCCATCGCCAGTGGCGGTCGCCGCCATGCTGGTGGCTGCCACCAGAGTCTGCATCGGAGTCAACCCGGCATTCACCATGTATTCGAGCTCCAGGTGCTCGAAATAGCCCTGGAAACGCTGCGGCGGGCCGGTATCGGTTCCCATCACCACCCGTACGCCGGAATCCTCCGCCTTCTTCAGATTGCGCATCGCGACGGGAAGATGTTCTCGATACCACTTGCCGGCCGGATCTTTCTTCATCTCCGCCTGATACTGCGGATCGTTTGCCATCTTCACCTGCGCCGGGTCGGGATCTCTCAAGAAGAACGGATCCTTCAGGAACTTCGGATTGTCGCCATACACGAACGTGGAAACCTCGCGCAGCAAAGTCGGGCAATAGAATGAATTGTTCTTCTTCAGCAGCGCGATGGTTTCGCCGTCCATGTCGAAATCGCGCACGCTGTGGGCGATGTACTCGGTGCCCAGCTTCAGGACAGCCTTCGCGTCTGAAAGATATACCACGTGAACAGCCATGCGCATGCCTTTCTTATGCGCTTCGTCGATGATCGCGGTATACACATCCGGCGTCATCTTCTTCGTCGCCCCCAGCGTGTCGTCGAGGCGGATCTTCACAATATCTGTCTTCGCGGCGGCCAGCGCATCGACGGCTTTGCGGCCCTCCTCGGGTGTCATCGACGTCGGAATTGGCCCGGCGATGAACAAACGGGAGCGCTTCAGTGTGGGCTTCTGCTGCTCGGCTCGGGTCTGATCGCGAAACTTGAGCTCGTCATCGCCGCCGAGGCTGAACACGGTGGTAACACCGTACGCTGCAAACCGGTCGAGGTCGGGAACGGCGTTCACATGGCTATGCGCGCTGATCAATCCCGGAATGATGGTTTTTCCAGCCGCATCGATCTGCTGCGCGCCGGCCGGGATTTTCACCGATGGTCCGACCGCTTCAATTTTTCCGTTGCGAACGACGATCGTGGCCTTTTCTATCGCCGGCTTTCCGGTCCCATCGATCACACGGGCACCGACAAAAGCGGTGACGTCGGCAGCGCTCGCGACAGACGCCACGCACACGGGTATCAACATCACAAGGGCGACGGAGCGCAAAGGGCGAGTTTTTTTCATGAGATCCTTCCCGTTATGGCCTGCCTATCGGATCTATAGATAACACACGGTGCAGTAGTGTGGGATACTCGAAACCGCATATCTCCGCATGACCCCTTTTCTCCCCCTCCTGCTGCTTCTTTCGGCCGCCAGCGGCTGCGCAGCGCTGATTTACGAGATCGTCTGGTATCAACTTCTACAGCTCGCCATCGGGTCGACTGCCGTGTCTCTCGGCGTACTTCTCGCGACCTTCATGGGCGGCTTGTGCATCGGAAGTATTGGCCTGCCGAGGCTCAAAAAGACTCGCCATCCATTGCAGACCTACGCTCTCCTGGAACTGGGAATCGCAGTCTGCGGAATTTTGGTGCTGATCCTTCTTCCCCTGGTGGACCGTGCGTACATCGCGGGCGCGCAGCACGGAATGCCGGGCATGCTGCTCCGTGGTTTGATCTGCGCGATCCTGATGCTGCCGCCGACCATTTTAATGGGTGCGTCTTTGCCCGCCATCGTCCGCTGGATCGAGAGCACTCCGCGCGGCATTTCCTGGTGGGGCTTGTTGTACGGAGCCAACACGGCAGGCGCTGTTTTCGGGTGCCTCTTCGCCGGATTTTATCTGTTGCGCATTTACGACACCGTGGTCGCGACTATCGCCGCCGCGCTGATTAATCTTGCGGTGGCCGCAATCAGCTCCCGTTTAGCCGCTAAGACGCCCGCCGCATCGACACAGGATCCTGCGAGCGAGAACGCGCCGGATCCTTCTGACGACCGGGCCAGCGTCTGGCCGATCTACGTGACCATCGGGCTCTCCGGAGCCTGCGCACTCGGCGCAGAGGTGGTGTGGACACGCCTGCTCGGAATGCTGCTGGGCGCGACGGTCTACGTTTTCTCCATAATTCTGGCCGTCTTCCTGATTGGCCTGGCGATCGGCAGCACGGCGGCTTCCTGGCTGCTTCAAGGCCTGAAGCGACCCCTTCCGGCGCGCCTTGCCCTGGGTTGGTGCCAGATTCTGCTCACGCTTGGCATCGCCTGGAGCGCCTACATGATCGCCGACTCCCTTCCATACTGGCCGATCAACCCGCTTCTGACGACGAATCCCTGGTACACATTTCAGGTCGACCTGATGCGCTGCCTGTGGGCGATTCTGCCGCCGACGATTCTTTGGGGCGCAAGTTTCCCGCTCGCGCTGGCCGCCGCTGCGAATCGCGGCGAAGAAGCCGGGCGTGTGGTCGGAGGCATTTACGCCGCAAACACGTTCGGGTCTATCGCCGGAGCGCTTATTGTGAGTCTCGCGCTGATTCCCTGGATCGGCACGCAACAATCGCAGCGCCTGCTGCTGGTTTTGTCCGGCGCCAGCGCGTTGTTCGTGTT
>DATGGL010000018.1:0-3964 GCA_035308605.1 Bryobacteraceae bacterium | reverse complement strand
GGCGGGCTGCTCAGCTAACGCCGGATTCATCAGTTTCCATTCCTCCACTGCCCTGAGCCGCTACCTCCGTGCCGCGGACGGGCACTCCTCGGCCGGGCGCGCGAGTGCCCGGCTTTTTTTGACCGAACATCCATAACTCCTACTGCCGGATGGGGCGTCGCGTCTCCCATTGGTAGAATTGAATCGACTCCCGCTCACGATGAAAATCACCAGCGTCGACGCTTACCTGTTGTCCTTCCCTTTCCCCGAGCCCTTGCGTCTTTCCTATTACGGCGGAGAGCGGACGATTGTGAAGCGCGATGCCATGCTGATCCGGATCGCCAGCGACGACGGCCTGGTAGGGTACGCTCCCGGCAAGGCCAGCCCGCAATCCAAACAGATCATCGATCGTCTGGTGGCGCCGTTTCTCGCCGGCCGCACCCTGGCCGATCCCGATGCCCTGCGGATTCTTTTTCAACAGGGGCCGGGCGCTGACCCGGAAGTCAGCAAAGCTTATAGCGCCGTTGAGATCGCTCTGTACGATCTGGCAGGAAAAGCCCGCCTTCTGCCCATCAGCGAGCTTATTGGCGGGCGAGTCCGGGACCGGATCCGGTTGTATGGAAGCGCAGGAATGTACATGCCGGCGGACGAATACGCCGCGGAAGCTGTGCGGGTTCGGAATCTCGGCTTCACCGCGTACAAGATGCGCCCCGGCCGAGGCCCGGAAGAGGACATCGCGGCTGTGCGCGCCGTCCGCGCGGCCGCCGGCCCCGATCTGGACATCATGGTGGACGCCCATACGTGGTGGCGCATGGGAGACCGCAGCTATTCTCGCGGCGTCGTGGAGGAACTGGCGCGCGAAATGGCCGAGTTCCGCATCCGGTGGCTGGAAGAGCCGTTTCCGCCTGAGGAACACGAATTGTATGCCGATATGAAGCAGCGCGGTGTCGTCCCCCTGGCGAGCGGGGAACATGAGCCTAACGAGCTTCGCTACCTGGACTTGATCGAAAGCCGCGCAGTCGATTACGTCCAGATGGATGTGGTTTGCCAGGGCGGCTACGCGACCGCTCGACGGCTGTTCCCTGATATCGCCCGCTCCGGCCTGCGTTTTGCGTTTCATAGTTGGGGCACGGCGCTTGAAGTGCTTGCCGCCGCGCACTTGGGCGTGTGCTGGCCGGAAAGCGTGGTGCGCTGGTTGGAATATCCCTGCTACTCGACCGACACCCGCGCCTTTATGTATCCGTTCCCGCTGGCGTCGGAAATTCTCAAGCAGCCGCTCTCGATCGAGCACGGGGAACTGGTGGTTCCAAAAGGTCCCGGCCTGGGCGTGGATGTCGACGAAAGCGTCATCTGGCGCTACCCTTGGATTGACGGACCGTGGTCGTTTTTCAAGCTCGACTCGCCCGCGGAAACATGGGCTGTGAGTGCGGACCATAGCGCAAAATGGGCGTAGCGATTCCCAAAGACAGGTTGCCAATTGGCCGTTAGCCTCGGTAGAATCAATGAGTTTGCAAAAGAATCCTGGGAGGGTGCATGTCCGTTGAGCAGAAGGTCAAGCAGATCATCGTCGAGCAACTCGGCGTGGACGAGGCCCAAGTCGACCCCACCGCCAGTTTCGTCGATGACCTCGGCGCAGACTCGCTCGATATTGTCGAGCTGGTGATGGCGTTCGAGGAGGCGTTCGACCTCGACATCCCCGATGAGGACGCCGAGAAGATCCAGACGGTTAAGGATGCCATCGACTATATCGAGTCGAAGAAGAAATCCTAGAGAGTCCAGAGCTTGCCACGCAGAGTTGTAGTTACCGGAGTCGGGTTATTGACTTCGGTGGGAATCGGCACGGAGCCGGTCTGGGAATCCATCAAAAAAGGCCAGAACGGCATCGGACCAATCACGGCCTTCGATGCGGAGCGCTTCAATTGCCGCATCGCCGGTGAGGTGAAGGGCTTCGATCCGGCCGATTACATCGAAAAAAAAGAAATCAAGAAAATGGGGCGCTTTATCCAGTTCGCCGTCGCGGCGGCTGATTTCGCGATCCAGGGTTCCGCGTTCAAGGTGTCTCCCGAAGACGCCGAACGGGTCGGGGTGTATATCGGAAGCGGTATCGGCGGATTCGAAGTGATCGAGCGCGAGCACAAGATTCTGCTTGAAAAAGGCCCCAGCCGCATGTCGCCGTTTTTCATTCCGGCGACTATTATTAACCTCGCGTCGGGCTATGTGTCGATCCGGACCGGCGCCAAGGGTCCAAATTCCGCGACGGCGACGGCCTGTACGACCAGTGCGCACGCGATCGGCGATTCGTTCCGCATCATCCAGCACGATGACGCCGACGTAATGATTTGCGGCGGCGCAGAGGCGTGCATTACTCCGCTCAGCGTCGGTGGGTTCGGCGCCATGCGGGCGCTGTCGCAACAGAACGACCATCCAGAACGCGCATGCCGGCCTTGGGACAAAATGCGCGACGGTTTTATTATCGGCGAAGGCGCGGGGATCCTGATTCTCGAAGAATTGGAATACGCGAAACGCCGCGGAGCGCCCATTCTTGCGGAGGTTGTCGGCTACGGCATGTCCGGCGACGCTTTCCACATCACCTCGCCATCCGACGACGGAGACGGCGCGTACCGTGTCATGCGAAACGCTCTGCGGGACGCAAAGATCAGGGCGGAGCAGATCGATTACATCAACGCGCATGGTACTTCGACGCCGCTGGGAGACCGCATTGAATCCACTGCGCTCCGGCGCGTATTCGGAGAGCACGCCAATCACGTGGCCGTCAGTTCGACCAAATCCATGACCGGGCATCTGCTCGGCGGCGCGGGCGGGCTGGAAGCAGGTTTTTCCGTGCTCGCGATTCGTGACCAGATCGCGCCTCCGACCATTAACCACGATTGTCCGGACGCGGAATGCGATCTCGATTACGTCCCCAATCACGCTCGTCCCATGAAGATCGATTACGTGCTGTCGAATTCCTTCGGTTTCGGCGGGACAAACGGCTGCCTGATCTTCAAAAAGCCTGACGAATGAAAATTATCGTCGCGATCAAACAAGTCCCGGTCCGCGACTCGCAGCTTCGCTTGGATGCGTCAGGAAAATGGATCCAGGAAGCCGATCTTAGCTTCGAGATCAATGAGCCTGACGCGTACGCTCTCGAAGAAGCGCTCCAGTTGAAGGAAAAGCACGGCGGCGAAGTTGTCGCGTTGTGCGCCGGTCCCGCGCGCGCGTCGCAAACAATTCGGGAAGCGCTGGCTAAAGGCGCCGATCGCGCGATTCATATTGAAGAAGAGAATCTGAACACGCTCGATACTTTGGGTGTCGCGAATCTTCTGGCCGCGGCCGCGAAGACCGAGAATCCTGATCTGTTCCTGACGGGCCTGCAATCGGACGATCTCGGGTATGGACAGACTGGTGTCGTGGTGGCCGAACTGCTCGGATTGTCGCATTCCACGATCATCATGCAAGCCGCCGTCGACGGGCCGAAAATTCGAGTCAAGCGCGAGTTGGAAGACGGATGGTTCCAGAACATCGAAATGCCGCTGCCCGCAGTACTGACGATCCAAAGCGGCATCAATAAGCTGCGCTACGCGACCTTGATGGGGATCAAGAAAGCGAAGACCAAAGAGATCAAGCGGTTGACCATCGCCGAATTGGGCGCAGCGCCCGTATCTACGGCCGTAATCGATAAGATCTACATCCCGCACAAAACTAAGCAGGCGCAGATTTTCGAAGGCGACGCGAAAGCGGCGGCGGCCAAGCTGATCGAGAAGCTCAAGTTCGAGGTGCGCGTCATATGAGCGTTCTGGTCATTCTCGAACAGCAGGGCGGCAAGTGGCATCGCATGTCGTGGGAGACGCTCGCCGCCGGACAGCAGTTCGGGGCGGCGTTGGGCCAGCCCGTGGAAGCTGCCATCGTCGGGCAGGAAGTTGCGGAGTTAGCCGCTGAAGCCGCAACCAAGAAGCTAGCGAGGGTCTACGCAGTTGAGCACAAT
>DATGGL010000017.1:0-2332 GCA_035308605.1 Bryobacteraceae bacterium | reverse complement strand
CCGCCAGCGCCGGCGGGATTCCACAGGCTGTGGCAAGGGCGGCGGGATCGGGCGCATGTTCATCGAGCGAGCGCAGGGCGAGGTCGCCCATGCGGCGGCAAACGCCGGATTTAAACAGATGCGCGCCGCCGTAGAGGACATGGACCGGCTTGCGCGATGACATGATCAGAATCCACAGGCGGAAGCCTGCGCCGCCGGGATCATGAAAGTGAAACAGGCTTCAGCCTGTTGTCGCCGGAAAGAACTTCGCCCTTGAAATATTCGACCGTTTGGCGCAGACCGTCTTCCAGCGACACCTTGGGCTCCCAGCCGAGCAGCTTCTTCGCCTTGGAAATATCCGGGCGGCGCTTACGGGGATCGTCGTCGGGAAGCGGCTCGAAGACCAGATCGAGATTCGATCCCATCAGGCCGCGGATGCGCTCGGCAAATTCGAGAATGGTGAGCTCAATGGGATTGCCGAGATTCACCGGGTAACGCTCCTCGGAAGTGCTCAACCGGATGAGGCCGTCCACCAGGTCGCTGACGTAGCAGAAGCTGCGGGTCTGCGAGCCGTCGCCGAAAATAGTGAGCGGCTGGCCGCGCAAGGCCCGGTCGACGAACGCCGGAACGACGCGGCCGTCGTCGAGCGCCATACGCGGTCCGTAGGTGTTAAAAATCCGGGCGATGTTGGTGCGGACCCCGTGGGTGCGATGGAACGCCATGGTCAGCGCTTCGGCGTAACGCTTGCTTTCGTCGTAGCAGGACCGCATCCCCACCGGATTCACGTGTCCCCAATATGTTTCCACCTGCGGATGTTCCAGCGGATCGCCGTAGCATTCCGATGTTGAGGTAACCAGAAACCGCGCCCCGTCGCGTCGCGCGATCTCCAGCATGTTCCGCGTCGCCGTGGACCCTGATTCCAGCGTTTCCAGGGGATGTGCCAGATACTCCTTCGGGCTGGCGAGCGATGCCAGGTGCCAGACGTGATCGAACTTGCCGTCCGCGGCAATCTTTCCGGTCACATCGCACTCAACAAACTGGAAATCCGTGCGGTCTTCGAGATGCGCCAGATTGCGGCGCGACCCGGTAATTAAATTATCGAGCGCGACTACAGAGTGGCCGTCGCGAAGAAGACGATCGCAAAGATGCGAGCCGATGAACCCGGCCGCGCCGGAAACGAGATGACGCACACTCACAATTCTAACAGCGTGCTACATTGATCGCTTAACATGTTCTTTCCGCTCCCTGAAAGAATCCTGCTCGCCGTTGCCATGGCTGCCGCGGTATGGGGATTCTGGTCGCGTTTCAGCACAGTACTCGCCCGCATTCGCGCGGCGAAGCCGGACGCTGATTTTTGGCTCCAGCCAGTTGGAAAACGCGTCTGGGATTTTATCTGGGAAGTGATTTTACAGGCCAAGGTGATCCGAGAACGCCCGCTTCCCGGAATCGCGCACGCCGTCGTTTTTTGGGGATTCTGCGTCTTCGGGCTGATCACGCTGAATCATTTCGCCACGGGTTTCGGCTGGCCGTTTCTCGACAACTGGTTTGGCGTGGCGTACGAAACGTTCGCGGAATATTTTGGAATCGCGGTCTCCATAGGAATCACCGGCCTGTTTATCCGCAGGTTTTTCGTGCGTCCGCAGTGGCTGGGCGAGCTGTCGATCCAATCCGGAGTCATCGCGTTTCTCATCCTGACGCTGATGGTGAGCTACATCGGCGGATTTCTGTTCGGCGGGAAGATCTACTGGTGGGCGCACACTGTGGCACTGCTGGTTTTCCTGCCGCTGATCCCACACACCAAGCACTTGCACCTGGTGATCAGCCCGGTGACTATTTTTCTCTCGCGCGGAAGTTTCAGCCGCATCCCACCGCTGGTAGGCGATGACGATTTCGGCCTCGACACGGGGAAGGATCTGACCAAAATCGTCGCGCTGCAGGTGTATTCATGCGTCGAATGCGGCCGCTGCACGGAGCATTGCCCGGCCTTCAACACCCACAAGATTCTTGACCCTAAGAAGATCGCTCTCGGCATCCGTGGATATTTGAACGAGAACGGCCCGCAGTCCGATCAGCCGCTGCTGGGCCCGTTCATTTCGCAGGAAGCCGCGTTCCAATGCACTACCTGCGGGTCCTGCGAGTATCAGTGCCCGGTGGGCATCGAACACCTGCCGATCATCATCGGCCTGCGCCGCGGAGCTGTGAACACGGGCAAGTGGGAAGACGACTACGGGACGAAGTTGTTCCTCGCGCTCGAACGCAACGGCAACGCGCTGGGCTTCAGCTCGAGTGAACGCGACAAGTTCATTCAGAAGCAGGAATTTCCCATTTTCGATGGGACGCAGGAATACTGCCT
>DATGGL010000016.1:0-3727 GCA_035308605.1 Bryobacteraceae bacterium | reverse complement strand
CCACGAAGCGCGCTCCGGCGGCGAAGGTCCAGCGCTTGGGCGCAAGCTCGACTGAGACCGATCCGGAGTTGCGGGGCCGCCGCACCAGCGGAAGACCGATCTGCGTCGGATCGGTGTCATTCGTGACCAGCGTGTACAGCTTGGTGTACGCCGCGCGCAGCGAAACGAATCGCAGCAGCTTTGCCGATCCCGAAAGCTCCACGCCGCGAGCCCAAGCCCGGTCGATGTTCACCCAGGTGTTGGGGTTCACGCCGGAATCGTATTCGATCAGGTCTTTGAAGGAATTCCGGAAGTAGGAAGCTTCGGTGCGGACGCGGCGTCCGAACCATTCGCGGAAGAGACCCGCCTCGAAGCTGTCGGTAGTTTCCGGCTTCAGGTTGGGATTCCCCACGTAGAACGCCGTGTTCGCGAAGTTCTCGATAAGCTCCGGTTCCTTGATGCCGCGCCCTCCGCTGATGCGGATGTAGGTATCGGTGGGGAGGCGGAAGCTGATCGCCGCGCGGGGCGTGAACTCGGCTCCGAAGGCGCTGGATTGCTGCAAGCGCGCACCCGCGGTTACGGAGATGCGCGAAGTCAGCGAATATTGTTCGTTCACGAAGAATCCGTTGTCGTAGCGCGCGACGTCGATTGGCGAGAGCACTCCATCCTGGCGCTCGAATTCATAACCGAACACCAGCGCGCCATGCCGATGGCTGAGCGTGCCTTGATAGCTCACGTTTTCGCGCGCGGTCAGTTCCAGGCTGGAGAACGGAAAGAAAGGGTAAGAAGTGTTCACGAAGAACGTTCCCGGAGGGGCAGTGGGAATGTTGGGATTCGCCATTCCGACGAAGTAGGTGTATGGATACGTTGGTCCCGGAACCGTGCGCAGGATGGCCGCGATGTTGTCGGTCTGCGTGCTGGGATCGATGTAGATGTCGCGATAGCGGTGGTAGCCGAACAGCACGTGCTGGACGAAGTGAGCTCCGCGTTGATCGTCTAGGCGAACGCTGACGGAGGAATCGCGCACGCGCTCATTGGCGAGATAATCTGTCAGACCGTAGGCCACTTGTCCGGGGTCGCCGGTATAGGCGTCGAATTCCCGAAAGACAGCGCGAAGCTGGGTATGATCGGTGAGCTTGAAGCCAAGATTGGCTGTGCCTGAAGTAACGCGATGGGCGTCGTTGGGGAGTTCGCCGGTGGAGCGGAACTGGTCGGCCGCAAAGGCATAGTCGAGGCGCTTGGCGAGTCCCCCATCGAGCGAACCCGACCAGTGGTCCGCGGAAAACGTGCCACGTTCGTAGCTCGCCGAGCCATGCAGCGTGTCGGATTCGGAATCGCCGCGCTTGGTGAAGAGCTGAATCACGCCGCTCGAGGCTGCCGCGCCGAACAGGGCGCTTTCCGGGCCGCGGATCACCTCCATGCGATCGAAGCCGGCCGTGGTGAGGTGACCGAAATCGATGGCGCCACCTGGTTCAGATATGGGCACGCCATCGAGCAGTACCAGCGTCGCATCGTAATCGCCGCCGCGGGCGAACAGGCTGGTCAACGCGCCGTTCTGTCCGGTTTGGACGATATTCAAGCCGGGGACGTCGCGCAGCAAATCCTCGACGAAGGGAGCATGCGGCGCGGAGAAATCAGCGGAGGTGAAAACCGTCGCGGCGACGCCGGCTTCTTCGAGCGTCAATGGCGCGCCGGTCGCGGTGACGACCACGCGGTCGCTGGTGGGCGCAAGCGCGAGAGTGATCTTATTTTCCTCGCCCAGGGAAATCTTCGCGGGCGCGAATCCGGGCTTGGTGATCGTGGCCTCGCAAGGCTTCGGCATCTCAAACGCGCCGGTGGAATCGGTGAAGTGGATTTCGGTTCCGCAGGCGACTTGCGCGCCTTCGACCGGGCGGCCGGTGGGATCGGAGACGATCCCCCGCAAAGGAATAGCCCGCGCGGGGCCGTCAGGCTCCGTTGTGCGGGCTGGTTCCTGAAAAGGCGGCGCCTGGAAAAATAGAAATAGAACTACAATTGTTGTCATGAGACGTTCCCCCTCGAAACGTGCTTCAACGCTAAGGTTCGAAGGACCGGTCTCCTGACTTCCGGCGTGGCGAACTGCTTTGGATCTGGCCTTCCCGCTTGCGCAGTGACCTTTTCCTCGCCAAGTATAAGCGGCACAACGGAGCCTTTCGGCCCTCTGCCGCTCGAATTACATGCCGGTTACAGTTGCGGGGCAGTGGCGGATTTTCACCGCCTTCCCAAACATCCCTCGACTACACTGTGTGACCTTTGACAGAGTAGGGGTGGAACGGCCGGGTTGTCAACAAAAATCTTGTATCTCGTTAATCAGAAAGGGCTTCATGGCGGTTGCCGTTCGCCACGCCTGGAATGCCGTCTAATGCAGCCAGCGGCAATTCGATTCATTCATGTGGCTAGGTTGCCGGAGTGGTGCCTATACTGTATCTTCGTAGCGCCACAACTACTTACGATATCTACGCATGGGGGAGAAGCGAACCTTGACTAAGCCGATCAAGCACGTCGAGAAGGCAGTTGCCTTGGCCGCGAACGCCGCCTGGGTCGTTTTTGACAAGCTGAACTCGATCAGTCGTAACCCTGGGTTTATTCCGAAATGGTCGGACAAGCCCTTGCTGAAGAGTTGGGAGAAGCAGAAGCCGACGCTCGGCTGGCCCCGCGAGACGGATTCGCTGTGCCCCCGCTGCGTGCCGGAGATCCGCCAGCAGATTCTCGACGGCAAACTGCCGGTGGAGATTCTCAAGAACCAGAAGGTCGGCGAGATCAAAGCCCACATCATCGAACGCGACGGACAGATCGTGATGGTGAAGGAATGCGCCATCCACGGCCAGTTCGACGATGTGATGTCGATCGATCCGGCGTTTTCCAAGCACTTGGAAGACGTGTTTCCGGGCCGCGACCAGCGTGCGCACAACGACGAAAAGCTGCATGACCACGGGACCTCTACGATTACCCACGGACGGGGATCGGTGCTGACTGTCGATCTCACGAATCGCTGCAACATGATGTGCGATCCGTGTTTCATGGACGCCAATCAGGTGGGCTTCGTGCATGAGCTGACGTGGGAAGACATCAAGACGCTGCTGGACAATGCCATTTCGATTAAGCCTCGGCGTCAGTTGTCGGTGCAGTTCTCCGGCGGGGAGCCGACGCTTTCGCCGTACTTCCTGGATGCCATCCGTTACTGCCGCAAGCTGGGCTACCAGAGCGTGCAAGCCGCGACCAACGGCATCGAGTTCGCTAAGCGCCCGGAGTTCGCCAAGGAAGCCGCCGAAGCCGGCCTCCGCTATGCCTACTTGCAGTTTGACGGCATCGGCAACGCGGCCAATTCGCATCGGGCCATCGGTAATTTGTTCGATGTGAAGCTGCGCGCGATCGAGAACCTGTATGCGGCGGGTGTGGACATCGTTCCCGTCATCACCATCATCAACGGCATCAACAATGAGCAGGTGGGTTCGGTGGTGCGGTTCGCCCTGGACAATCCCAAGAAGATTCCGTTCCTCAGCTTCCAGCCGGTTTCCTTCACGGGCCGCGACGAAGCCATTACCGACGATCGCCGGAAAGCCCAGCGCTACACGCTGTCGCATCTGGCGCACGACGTGAAAAATCAAACCGGGCTCGGCGAACCGGTACGCGATTGGTTCCCGATCTCGTTCATGAGCACTTTCTCCGATTTCGCCGACCTGGTGCACGGTCCCTCGGCGGACTGGGGACAATTGAGCTGTGGCTGCCA
>DATGGL010000015.1:0-11349 GCA_035308605.1 Bryobacteraceae bacterium | reverse complement strand
ATATATCGGCTCACTTCTGTGAGTCGATTTTTAATTTACTAACGTTACCGGTTTTCACACAGACTCTATCGCTCGCGGCTCGGTGCCGGGCGGATGTTGGGAAGCGGGGCTAGGGCTGCGACGTTGAGAGTTGCAGGATATTGGGCAGGTCGCGGTTGCCCTCGTGGCAGGCGTATTCGAAGGGCGGGGTTGGCGTCCGGGTCATGGTCAGTTCACCCTTCCAGGGCTGCGTGTAGGCGGTAGGATCCTCCACTTCGAAGCGGTAGAGGATGGTATTGGCGTCGAGCAAGCTGAAGCGCTCCACTACGTGCATGTTGCGGTCCCAGCCGTACATTCCCCCGGCGTCCCCGTAGAATCCTCCGGCATCGTTGAAGTTGGTGGTATCGACGACGAGCGTAGCGCCTTCCCAGTGCCCCACGGAATCGCCCAGCCATTGTCTGAGATTCGAAGACAGGTGCGTGCGGCGATCGAGCCGGATGATTCTGGCTGCGTGGATCATCTCCGCTACCACCACGACCGTATCGCCCGTCTGGACGATTTGATAATTGCTGTTGTAGCGGTAGGGAATCATGGGCGGCACGGCGGTGGGGAAGACCAGGCACCGGTCCTGGAGACCCATATCGGTCGCCGTTGAAGGATTGTGCAGGCGCTCCACGCGAGTCCGCTGAGCGGCGGCTGCCGAGGGGGTGAGGCTGGGAAGCAAGCCATTCGGCGGATCGGTGATGAGGGAGGTTCGTAAGCTGGGCTGCATCAGCGAACCGGTCTCCAAACGGCTCAACGGATCGTCATTCACGCCGCGGGCCTTCTTTTGCAATTCGTCGGCTTCTTCGCGAGTGTAGAACGGTTTGTCTTTCAGCCGTGCGGGGCGTTCAAGCGGAATGGCGGTCGCGGAACTCCAGGCGCCTGCAAAGTCGGGATGGGCGCTGGGAGATCCCTGCGGCGTTTGCGCGACGACGCTCACAGTAAGAGAAAAAGCCAGAACTCCGAAGAAGGCCGCGGTATGCCGCCGGCGGTTCGATGGTAGGGTATCCACACCCCATTATGGCTGAGTGGAGCGCCTTTTCGAATGGCCATGACCAGCCCGGCTTAAGAACGGCCCGAATTGTGAGAGATTGGAATCCATGACCACTTTCGCTTCGATTGCTCGCGTGCTCACCGACGCGCTGAGCCTGAGCCGTCCGCCGATCTCGGTCACTTTCGCCGATCAAATTCCGGCCGGCGTGCCGGTTTTTTCTGAAACCGTGGCGGCTGGATGCCGCTTCTGGCAGGAGGCCGCCGACCGGGTCTTCGCGACGGTCGCGCGGGATCACGAGCTCTGCGCGATCGGCGTTTACACCCACAATCTCGAGTCGACGCCGGCGCAGCAAAAGGATTTGGGCGACGCGTTGAAAGTCTTCGCCGATTTAGGCTATGTGCGAGAAGCCGATCTTCCGTTCATCCCGGTGTTGAATCGTAAAGCGAAGGCCATTATCTACGGACCTCTTGGTGAAGTGCCGGTGGGGCCGGATGTAGTTCTCCTATTTGTGCGGGCAGATCAGATGTTGATTCTTTCCGAAGCTGCACAGCAGCTCGAGAACGCCCTGCCGCCGGCGATGGGCCGCCCGGCCTGCGCGGTGGTTTCACAGGCGTACAACACGGGCCGGACGGCGGTGAGCGGCGGATGCTGCGGCGCTCGCGCGTACCTGGATGTATTGAAGCCCGAAGTCTCGCTGTTCGCGGTGCCCGGGTCGATTCTCGAAGCCTTCACCGATCGCGTCGCAGAGCTTGCCAAAGCAAACCAAGTGCTTACGGCGTTTCACACGCTCCGGCGCGGCCAGATTGAGGCAGGTGGGCGGCCGAGCGTCCAGGAGTCGCTCGCACTGATGAGTTAGCCAGATTCGGACAGTCTAGTTTGGGGATCGAGTATGTCCATTGAACTCGGACATGTGGAGGCGATCTTCCGGTATCCCGTGAAGTCGATGCGCGGGGAACGGCTCGAAGCTGCCCAGATGGGATGGCACGGCCTGGAAGGTGACAGGCGCCTGGCATTCCGGCGGATCGACGAGCGCGGCGGCTTCCCGTGGCTGACCGCCAGCAAGCTTCCCGGTCTGGTCCTGTTCACTCCGCACCGTGGCGAAGACGGCGCTCCAGGAGATCTTCCTACGCATGTTCGCACGCCGGAAGGCGAAGATATGCCAGTCTTCGGGGAGGACCTGGCCGCGGAGGTCGGCCGTAGATACGGGGCTCCCCTGCAGATGATGCAGTTGAAACACGGCATTTTCGATGAGGCGAGCATCTCGGTGATCGCCCTCGACACGGTGAGCGAGATCTCACGACTCGCGGGGGTGAGACCGGACGTGCGGCGGTTTCGGCCCAATATCGCCGTTCGCTTGGCACGGCCGGGCCCCTTCCAGGAAGGCCGGTGGCTGGGCGCGGTGCTGACCTTCGGAGAGGGAGACGAGGCTCCCGCCATCACCGTGACGTTGCCCGACATACGCTGCTCCATGGTGAATCTTGATCCCGACACCGCAACCTCCGCTCCGGCAATGCTGAAGGCGGCAGTGCATGCGAACGAAAACACCGCGGGAGTCTACGGCGCTGTCACCCGCATCGGGCGTGTGGCGGTCGGACAGACGATAATCCTGCATCCGGCGGTTCGGACGGTCTCGCTACCGGGCTGAGGCGCCGCTTCAACGATCTTGGTTTTGTAATTCCGGCAGACGCCGCCAAACGTATTTCGCCCGCGAGGCAACCACTGCTTTGCCGAAGTGGGTGGTCGGGGTCGCCCGCGCCGTACAGATGAGTTGCTTGGTGATGAGCTCCAGGGTAAGCGCATGCGCCTCGGAATTCGACAGCTCAAGTTTGGCCGCCAGATACTGGACGGGTCCGCCGAACGGGTCGGTGTCAGGCATGGCTTCCACCAGCGCCTGGACTGCCTTTTCGTCCCGTTCGGTCATCTTATCGCTCCAGTCATCAATCCAGCTAGCAATCCTGCTAACAATCCAGCTAACAAGCCAGATAACAATGGGGCGGGGCTAGGAGAGCGATGCATCCCCTGTCTTCCTCGCCAGTGGGTGTCTGCCGCCGCATTGCGAGCAGTTCACTTGAAGGCCGCCTCTGTCGGTTTTTTCGATGCTGCCCACTGTGTTGTTCAAGCCGTCCCACGAATAGGTTTTCCCCGTCTTGTCGCACTTGTACTGATATTCGACCGGTTCGTTTTCCATGCTGGTTTGATCGCTGAGGGGACTCGACTGAAGGAGTTTTGCCAGCGAATCGTTTTGTGTAACGGATACGCCAGTGAGGCGGCGCGGCCACAGCTTCGCGCCGCCCCTTCTAGGAATCTGGGTATTCCGTCCCGAAAACAAACGGTGCAATCGGAAGGCCAAGGTGAACCCGATGCCGGCACATTGAAAGCACTGCAATTTGGCGAACCGTCGCGCCGGGCGCTGAGATCGAACTGTGGAATTTGCGACCGGTCCGCGGAAGAATTTGCGGGCGTTTATATTACTTTCACGACGGCTGGACCTCTGAGAGCCGTGTCTCTTCCGGAACTTCGGTGGGGCTTTCGAATTCCAGGCGATAACCGTCGGGGTCGGTGAGGCAGGTGACCCACATGTTGTTGCCGACTTGCGGCTCGGACGCTTCCAGGCCGCGCGAGGTGAATTCGCGATAGAGGGCTAAGGCGTCCTCGCATTGGAAGGCGAGGGAGACGCCGATGCCGACCTTTCCTTCGGGGGGCTTCGAGAATTCCTGAAGCATCAGAGCCGAGCCGTCGCGCTCCAGCCAGCACCAGCGGATCTTTTCTTCCGGAATCCACTTGTTCTTGATCGTGAAGCCGAGGCCTGCGGTGTAGTAGGAAAGCGACTGCTCCATGGACGTGACCCGGAAGAAGGGAACCACCTGCTTGATGTTCATCATCGTCAGGATGGCGCTCTCACAACTTCGATGCAAGGCGGCCCGGGAACGCGCTAATGTGTTGGGAGAAAAGCTATGCTCAAATGCCGCAAAGCCGGTGATCCGCCTGCGACGGAAGTCGCGATGGGCGCTACGTATACCGAGATCGCCAGGCGACTGGCGAATTTCCGTCCAGGGGTGCAGCTTGCCGATCATGTCCAGTGCTTCTTCGAGGAACACGACTCGATTCTGGATGGCTTCACGTTCCGGGCGAAGAACGCGGATCTTCTGATCGGCAAACTGAGGCACTGCCAGAACGCCGGGGAAAAAGCGTTCGCCGAGGCCAAGATGGAGAGCCAGAAGAATCCGGGGCAGATGGAAAAACATTTCCCGCTGGAGGCTTCGTTTCTTTCGACGCACGGCACCGGGTTTCGGGAGATCTGGCGGGGTCCGGTGCTTTCCGATCGTCCGCTGAGCATGTCGGCCAACGACGATCTCAGGTCCGGCTTCAGCAACGACGCCCTGCTTCCGGACATTACCTCGCTGCATTGCGCGATCGCGGCGAACGTCTGCAACATTCATGTCGACCAGATGGGATTTGTGATTGAGGGCGCGGATGGAGAGATCATCGTCGATCCCGACGCTTTCGAACACATATTTAACGAGCTGTGGTGGAAGACCAACGCGAAGGAAGCGGCTCCGGCTTGGATGGGCGGCGCGTTCGACCGCCTTTCGTGGATCTATCCGAACTCGCGCAATCACTATTCGCGGATGGGGCCGCGAATCGACCAGGTTCCGCTGCTGCGCGATATTGACCGGCTGCCGGGGATCGGGAAGATCGTCGGGAAGGTTCCGCTGCCTGGGCTGAGTTTCGACCTGGTGCGGGAAAAGAGGTACAAGGTCACATTGAACGCGACCTGCGGTGTTCATGGCGATTGTACAGCGACGGTGGATGTCAGCGGGGATTGGTGACGCGTGCGCTCGTGTTGACCGGGCCTCTGCGTAAACGCGACGATTGTTATGCATGAAAATCTTGGTCAGCGACGATCAGGTGGATGTGCTGGAGGCCATCCGGCTGCTTTTGAAAGGCGCTGGCCATCAGGCCGAAACGGCGGATTCGCCGCGTACCGCTCTGGCGGCGGCTGCGCGCGGATCCTTCGATCTGATCCTGATGGATATGAACTATTCGCGCGACACTACGTCGGGCGATGAGGGATTGGATCTTCTCGATAAACTGCTGGCGCGGGATGGGCTGGTGCCGGTAATCGTGATGACGGCCTGGTCGAGCGTCGATCTGGCGGTGGAAGCGATGCGGCGCGGCGCGGTCGATTTTATCCAGAAGCCGTGGGATAACGCGGGGCTGCTCGCGACCATCGAGAAGCAGGCCAACCGGTCAAAGGAGCGCAAGAAGGCAAAGAGCGAACTGGAAATCGCGCGGCATGTCCAGCAAAGGATGCTGCCGCAGCATGCGCAGGCGCTGAAAACGATCACGTACGGAGGGCGCTGCGTTCCGGCGCGGGAAATCGGCGGGGACTATTACGATTTTCTCGATCTGGGTCCGGGGCGGCTCGGCGTGCTGCTGGCGGACGTTTCGGGAAAGGGCGTCGCGGCGGCGCTGCTTACGGCGAATTTGCAGGCGTCGTTCCGGAGCCAGCTCGAATTAGGCGTCCGGCACGGGAAGGCGCTGCTGGTTTCGGTGAACAAGCTGTTTCATGAATCGACGCCGGCGGAGTATTTCGCGACCATGTTCTATGCCGAGTATCGGGATCACGGGCGCGAACTGCGCTATATCAACTGCGGGCATCCGGCGGCACTGATCGTGCGGACGGACGGAAAGATCGAGCGGCTGGAGGCGACGGCACTGCCGGTGGGGGTTTTTGGATCGTTGAAGTGCGAGGAGAAAAGCGTTCTGTTAGGAGCCGGGGACGTGTTGATGGTCGTGTCGGATGGCGTGCTGGAGGCGGGGGTGGATCGCGGAGAAGAGTTTGGAGAGGATCGGCTGATCGAAGGAGTGCGGGCGGCGGCGGGAGACGTGGATGCGTTGCTCGACGGAGTGTTGGATCGAGTGCTGCGATTCAGTCCTGGGGCGCAGGGGGACGATGTAACGGTAGTCGCGGTTAAAGGCTTGTAACAGCCGTTAATGAACGTGAATGAACGTGAATTAACGCTTGATGGTCACGTTGATCTTTGAAGGCGTGATGTCGATGCGGTCGATGTCGTAGTCGAGGTCGAAGGGTTCGTTGATTTTGGCGTCGGGGTAGAGCGGAACGAAGAAAGTCTTGATCAGGAAATCGAGAACGGTGGCGTTGGCGCTTACGTTCGAGATTTCCACTCGGGTCAGATAGACGGTGCAGCGGCCGCCACCGGATTCCAGGCGGACGGAAACTTTCAGAGGGCGCTCGCCTTCGATCAGTTTTTGCATGAACCAGTTCGTTGGCTGGCCTTTGGCCTGCCGCATCTTGAGGAAATCGACGACGGCGTAGCCGGAGCCCGTGCCCGTGCCGAGTTCGACGCGCGGGTCGCGCATGCCTTCGGGGACGGTTTCCGGGACTTTCACGCGGGCCCAGGCGTCGATCTCCTGCGCGGTGAACGTGACGACAGAACCGCGCGGGATCTGGCGGGCCTCGATGGCGTCGAGTTTACGCTGCGCGGCTTCGTAGAGAGGGTCGGCGGCGGGAGCGAGCAGCGCGGCGAGGATGAAAACAACGCTCCTCATGTATTCACTTTAGTAGAATCACCGGTATGAAGATGCGTTTCGCCATTCTCATGATCCCGGTGTGGCTATTGGCAAAAGACCCGATCGTCACCACCGATATGCTCAAGATCCGCAACGTGACAGATGTGAAAGTCGCGCCGGATGGGAGCTTCGCGGTTTATTCGGTGCTGTCGATGCATACCGAGCCGGCCGCGGATGGCAAGAGCGATCCGGCCTACAGCTACCGGACGCACTTGTTCTATGTCGACCTGAACGATGCCTCGGCAAAGCCGGTGCAGCTTACGTTCGGGGATCGCAATGACGGCGGGATCGCGCTGAGTCCGGATGGGCGGACGCTGGCGTTTACGCGGATGGATACGTCCGGAAAAGAGCGGCACGTGCAAGTGTGGACGATGCCGGTCCGGGGAACGGGCGAGGCTCAGGTAATCACACATCTGGAGAATGGCGCGACGGCGCCGCGGTGGCGTCCGGATGGGAAGGCGCTGCTGGTTTCGAGCTCGATTCCGATTTCGAAGCTCGAAGGCAAGCCGGGGTTTGAACTGGAGCGGCCGCAGCGCGAATGGTTCGATTGGGATAAGAAGGCCAATGGAAACCCGGACGGCGACCGGAAGGCGATCCGGGAGTGGCTGGCGCATAACGCAGCGAAGGCGAATCCCACGGAAATCACAAGGATGAATTTTCTGGGCGAACTCGGGCTGAATGGCGAGATCACGCTTAGCGAACTGTATACGGTCGATCTGGAAAATAAGAAGGCCACGCAGATTACGAAGGATTTCCGGAATCACGGACAGGCGGCGTTTTCACCGGATGGGTCGCAGATCGTGTTTACCAGCACGCCGGATGTTTCGACCAATCCGGACCGGCTGAAGCGGGCGAGCGTCTGGGTGATGAATGCGGACGGATCGAACGAGCGTCCGCTGCTCGACGATAAAACGCTCAGTTATCAGGGCGCGCAGTTTACGAAGGACGGGAAGGCGCTGGTGGTCGCGGTGACGCAGGCGGATCAGCCGGGGTACCGGCAGACGAAGCTGGAGCGGTATGAACTAGCGTCGAAGAAGTTGACGCCCCTGGCAGTGAATTGGGAATCGGGAATACAGCGGTTCGATCTCGCGTCGGACGGCAGCGTGCTGTTTACTTCGCCGTGGCATGGCGGCGAACCCCTGGAGCGGGCGAATCTCGATGGCGGCGCGGCGGCGGACTTGACGAAAGGCCCGACGGGCGTCGCGGCGTTTGGCGAGGGTGCGGGAAAAATAGTGGTCGCGCTGATCAGCGTCGCGAATCCGCAGGAGCTGTATCTGGTCGGGAAAGACGGATCGATGCGCCAGTTGACGGAACTGAATTCGCGATGGCTGGCGAACAAAGCGATTTCGATTCCGGAAGAGCATTGGATCACGCGGCCGGATGGAAAGAAAGTCCAGTACTGGGTAATGAATCCGACCAATGCGCAGGCGGGAAAGAAGTATCCGTGGACGCTGGAGATTCATGGCGGGCCGACGGCGATGTGGGGTCCCGGCGAATTCTCCATGTGGCATGAATTTCAGATGCTATGCGCTTGGGGTTATGGAGTGGTGTATTCGAATCCGCGCGGGTCGGGCGGGTATGGGTATGAATTCCAGCGCGCGAATTTCAAGAATTGGGGCGACGCGCCGGCCGGGGATGTGCTGGCGGCGTTCGATGAATCGGTGAAATCGAATCCGCTGGCGGATCGGGACCGGTTGTTTATCACGGGCGGATCCTATGCCGGATACTTGACGGCTTGGATCATCGGGCACGATCAGCGATTCAAAGCAGCGGTCGCGGAGCGCGGAGTTTACGATCTGGCGACGTTCTACGGAGAGGGCAATGCGTACGGGCTCGTCGAGGGCGATTTCGGAGGCTTCCCATGGGAGCCGGAGACGAAGAAGCTCCTGGATCATGAGTCGCCGTTCACGTATGTGGAGAACATCAAGACGCCGTTCCTGATCATTCACGGGAGCAGCGACAACCGGACCGGAGTCGCGCAGGGCGAAATGCTGTTCAAGGCGCTGAAGCAGATGGGGCGGCCGGTGGAGTATATCCGGTATCCGGGGATCGGACATGAGCTGACGCGGTCGGGTCCGCCGAATCAACGAATGGATCATACGCTGCGGATTATCGAGTTCTTTGAGCGGTATGCGGGGAATACGCGATCGGAGTCGCAATAGACGGAGACAGGCGGGGGCCTGTCCTACTGCTGCGCCTTGGCCTGGGCGGCTTTGTCGATTTCGCCGAGCTGTTTGCGTACCGCGTCGGCGTCTTTGCTGTCGGGCGCTTCCTTTAGATACGTTCGGAGACAGTCGGCGGCAGCGGCGAAATCCTGTTTCTGCGCGAGGATGTAGCCCAGAATATAATACGACCGCGGATTCTGCTTCTGGGAGTCCAGTTTCACTGCCTCACGGGCGCTTCTCTCGGCGGCGTCCAGCTTGTTGAGCTGTGCATTCGCAACGGCGTTGAAGTAAAACGCCATCGGGAAATCGTAAGGATTCAGGCGGATCACGCGGTCCGTGAGATTGGCGGCTTCTTCCCACTTTTGTTCGTTTAAGGCGAACATATACATGCGCTCGTAGGGGCTGATGTATTTCGAATCGGCCGCCATGGACTGGTTGTAGGCATTGCGCGCCTGATCGAGATGATCGCGCTGCTCGTAGACTCTTCCCAACTGGTACCAGGCGGCGGCGTATTTCGGATACACCTCGACGGCCTTCTCGAAGTCCTTCTGGGCATCGTCGGGCTTGCCTTTCTTAACGGCTTCCAGGCCCTTTTCGAAAGACTTTCGGGCGTCCTTGGGAGCCAGGGCTGAGGTCGCGCTGGTGGTGAGACCCTCGACGTTCGCCATACGATGCAGAACGATGGTGCCGACGTCGGGATTGTCGAGATACCGATGGTTCGCAAGCGAGACCGTGTCGGAGCGGAACCCGGGCAGAACGGCGCGAAGGTCGCAACCCATAAGCTGGCTCTCGCGCACGCCGCCGTTGGGATTGCTGTTGGACAATCGCCCGGTGGTTTCGCTGGCGTCCGGCATTACCCCCTGCTCCTGCCCCAGGGTGAACTGAAAATGACCCTTCATGTCGGTGAAACCTTCGGGGCGGGTCCGGCTGCCGCACACACGTTCGATGCGAACGGGTTCGCTGGGAACACTACCGTCGTCAATCACGACTTTGCCGTTGATCAGGATCGCGCGGGGTGCATCGCCCGGGAAATTTCCCGGCGAGTTAGGCTTGCCCGTCGGGATGGAACTGCCGCCGCCGACGTTGCCGGGTGTTCCCGTGGGCATAGGCACGCCTCCGGGGGCGCCGCGGCCCTGCGCCGATAACTGCATAACAGTGAAGATAATCCCGGCCAATGCTGCAAAAAGTCGCGGCAAATTCATGATTAGGGCTCCCCGCTGCCCCGATTATACTCTTCGAAAATTGCAAGCGCACGAGCCTTACACGGAGTTGACAGTGCTCACCAGAACCCGCCACAGTGGAGGAGTATGAGAGTTTGGCTCGCGGCCATTCCCGCGATCATTTGCGTTCTTTCGGGCTGCGGCGATAGTCCTCCGGTGGAGACAAAGGCGAAAGCTCCGGAGAAACCGCCGGAAGCGCTCACCGGACGGCAGGCTTTTCAGCAGACGTATCCTTCAGCGCGTACCTGGGCGGCGGACTGCCAGCCGATCCGCATGCGCAGCATGAATCTGCCGAATCCGAAATCGGAAAACGGCAAGGCGGGCGCATGGCAGATCGATTATGTTTCCGAGACGCGGCGCCGGCAACGAAGTTTCACCTGGTCGGCGATCGAAGCGGGCGGGAGCCTGCATAAGGGCGTCTTCGGAACGCAGGAAGAGGCCTGGGGCGGAGCGCAGGGACAGGAACAGCCATTTCTAGCGGCGGCGCTGAAGATCGACACGCCGGAGGCGTGGGTGACGGCGATCGGCAAGAGCGGGGAGTATTTGAACAAGCCGGGAGCCAAGCCTCGGGTGAATTTCATGCTGACGCTGACGTCGCGGTATCCGGATCCGGCATGGCGCGTGTTTTGGGGCGAGAGCGTATCGGCGGCGGAGTGGTCGGTGTTCGTGGATGCGACCACGGGGGCGTATTTAGGGCGGTAACGAGGCTTCTGGATCCGTGTCGGAGTTGCATTCCGCCCGGACGTGCGTCGATTACAAATCGGCGCGCAGGCTGCAAGCCTGCCCCATGACCAACCAAGCGAGGTCACTTGCCCTGATACACGCCGATTACATTGCCGCCAGGATCGCGAAAGCGGGCGGTGATTTCGGGGGCGTCGGCGCCGATGGGCTGGACGATCTCGCCACCGTTAGCGACAATCGCTTCGAGAGTCGCGGCGGCGTTGTCGACCATGATGTAAATCATCAGGCCGGGCGTTGTGGCCGGCGGGCGTCCGGTGACCCAGGTTCCGCTTACCTCGCCGACGGCGTCATCGAAGGCGGTGCTGCCATTGCCACGCTTCCGGATGGTCCAACCGAAGACACGCTGGTAAAACTCGGCTGAACGCGAGACGTCGGTCGCAGGCATCTCGAGATAGCAGATCTTCCCGTTGCCGAGAGTGGGAGGCACTAGACCTTCTTGATCCGGCGCGCTTCGATTACGGGGATCAGGGAACTGACCGGCTCGTGAGAAACCGGGCGGGCGCGGTGGGCGATTTCGGTGTCCAGGCTGGAGACGAAATCCTCGATCTGGCGCTGCATCTCCGACATCTTCTCGCGCATGTTCAGGATGATTTCTACACCGGCGAGGTTTACA
>DATGGL010000014.1:0-13112 GCA_035308605.1 Bryobacteraceae bacterium | reverse complement strand
CACGGCCTCAGTCTTCGGCTCCGCGGGCCTCGGCTCCCAGCCAGCATTTCTCAGCTCCGAGTCAACACTACTCCGCTCCAAGCCAGCACTTCTCGGCTCCGAGCCAGCACTTCTCGGCTCCGAGATCATCGGGCGGATTTTCTGGCGGTGGCCATTCGAGTGGAGGCTCTTCAGGATCTCGCTCCTCCGGTGGCCACTCAGGCGGCGGGCATTCCGGCGGCGGCCGGCGTTAGCTTCCGCGCGAGCCCTTCGCGTTAGAATCGACGGATGCACCAGCCCTTCCGGCTTGATGGGCGTACCGCGCTGATCACGGGCGCGTCGAGCGGAATCGGAGAAGCGATGGCGCGAGCCTTCGCGCGAGCCGGTGCATCCGTCCTTCTGATGGCGCGGGATCGGGAGCGGACCCAACGGGTCGCCTCCCAACTTCCGGGATCCGATGTGATTCCCTGTGACGTCGGCGATGAAGCCGGCGTCGCGGCCGCGTTCCGGACCATCGACCAGCTCGACATCCTGGTGAATAACGCCGGAGTTGGTCTGGTGGGGAACGTCGAGGAAACCTCTCTCGATGATTTCCAGAAGCTGTTGCGCACGAATGTGGAAGGCGTCTTTCTGGTGACTCGGGCGGCGCTGCCGCTGATTCGCGCCTCGCGCGGGTCGATCATCAATATCGCGTCGGTGGCTGGCATGATCGGGCTGCAGCGGCGTTTTGCGTATTGCGCGAGCAAAGGCGCCGTAATCGCGATGACGCGCCAGCTTGCGGTCGACTATGCCACCGAAATCCGCGTGAACTGCATCTGTCCGGGCACGGTCGACACGCCGTTCATCAATAGGATCATCGAGAAATACCATCCCGATGACAAAGATGGCGCGCGAGCCGCATTCGAGCAGCGGCAGCCGATGGGAAGATTAGGCCGGGCGGAGGAGATCGCGGATTTTGCCGTATATCTCGCTTCGGAGGAGGCCGGCTTCATGAACGGCGCCGTTTTGCCGATAGACGGAGGGTGGACAGCAGGTTGAATTCGCTTGACGTAGTACTTTGGATAGTGCAGAATGTTTAAGTCTGTCCCTTAGTACAACTTAAATGTAGAGAGAGAAGCTTTGGTTTCAAAAACTAAGCGTACTTGGACCCGTTTTACCCTCCTCCTGATCACGCTCGCCTGGGGATCGACGTATCTCCAAGCGGTGACTCCAATAAAAAAGAAGAAGAGCAAGGCTCGGCCGGTGCGAGCAGTGGCGATGAACGTCGTGGCCAAACCCACGCCGATCTCCACGCGCACGCGAGTCAAAAAGCCGATTACGAAGCTCGGCGGCATGTGGCGGGTCCCGAATTATGCGGATTCGACGCAAGGTGATTTCATCGACGGCGAAGATCTTGCCGTGCGGCGCGCGGCTGTGGATGCGCTGGGACGGCTGAACGGGACTGTGGTGGTTACGGATCCGAGCACCGGGCGTATTCTGGCGATGGTGAATCAGAAGCTCGCGCTGCAGAGCGGATATCAGCCGTGCTCCACTGTGAAGGTTCCGGTGGCGCTGGCGGCTCTCGACGAAGGGATCATCGACCGGCAGACGCTGCTCCGCGTTTACGGGCGGACGACCTTCAATCTGACAACTGCCCTGGCGAAGTCGAACAATCAGTATTTCGCGAGTTTGGGTCAGCGGCTCGGGTTCGATCGGGTGTCCTATTATGCCCGGTTGTTCGGGCTGGGCGAAAAAGCCGGGCTGGATATCGAAGGCGAACAGCCGGGGATTCTACCGGCGACGGTCCCTCGGAGCGGTATGGGAATGATGACCAGCTTTGGCGACGGGATTACGCTGACACCGCTCGAACTGGCGGCGCTGATGGGCGCGATCGCAAACGGCGGCACGCTTTACTACCTCCAATATCCGAAGAGCCAGCAGGAAGCGCAGGCAATGATCCCGCAGGTGAAACGGCGCCTGGATATCGATCAGTTCATTCCGGAGATCAAGCCAGGGATGATGGGAGCGGTGGAGTACGGCACCGCGCGGCGCATCGGGTTCGATCCGAATGAACCGATTTACGGGAAGACCGGCACATGTACCGATTCACGGACGCCGACGCATTTGGGCTGGTTCGGGTCGTTCACCGAGGTCGGGAAGAATAAGCTGGTCGTGGTGGTTCTGCTGACGGGCGGGAGCGTAGTCAGCGGTCCAGCAGCTTCGGGTGTCGCGGGGAACGTCTACAAGAACCTCGGCGTGCCAAATTATTTCGCAGCGGTGCAGACTGCGTCAGCGGGGTTATCCTCCAACTAGCGGCTCGACCAGAAGGGCCGGGGCCCGCTTGCTGTCGCGCGGTTCGGGACGGCGCGATTGAATCACGCGGTCGATTCGAGGGACGCGGAGAGTTCTTCCCATTCGGCTACGGTCGATTCGAGTTGGGTCCTGCGCTGTGACACCAGGTCGTTCAGCCGCATGGTTTCCTCCACGCTCCTGAAATCGGCCAATGCCGCTTCGTGCCGGGCGATTTCGGATTCCAGCTCGGCCACCTTCTGCTCCACCTCACGCAGGCGGTCCTGAATCTTTTTCATCTTCATCGGGTTGACACGCTTTTTAGGCTCCGAAGCGACGGCGACAGGCACCGGTTCCTGGCGCTCAGGTTCTTCGGACACGATCGGCGACGCGCCGCCTGACTTACGCCAGAGATAGTCTTCATAGTTCCCCGGATAGACGTGGACGTGGCCATCTTCGATTTCGAAGATTCGCGTAGCCAGGTTATCGATGAAGTAGCGGTCATGCGAGACGAAGACTACGGTGCCCGTGTAGCGTTTTAGCGAATCGAGGAGCACGTCCTTCGCGCGCATGTCCAGGTGGTTGGTGGGTTCGTCGAGCAGCAGAAAGTTCGAGGGGGCCAGCAGCATGCGGGCCAGCGCGTAGCGATTGCGCTCGCCGCCGGAGAGGACGCCGATGCGCTTGAAGGCCTCGTCGTCGCTGAACAGGAAGCAGCCGAGCAGCGTGCGCAACTCGGTTTGCGTAGAGCGGGGCGCGGCGTCGCCGAGATCATCAATCATCCGGGCGTTGGGATCGAGCTCTTTGTATTGATCCTGCGCGAAGTAGTCGGGCAGGGCATTGTGGCCTAGCGTATAGGATCCCGACGTTAGCGGCTCGGTACCGGCGAGCAGCTTGATCATCGTCGATTTGCCGGCGCCGTTGACACCGACCAGGGCGATGCGGTCGCCGCGCTCGATGATAAAGCTCGCCCCGCTGAAGACGTGCTTCGCGCCGTAGGATTTCGAAACATCCTTGAATTCGGCGACGATCCGTCCACTGGGTTTGGGCTGGGGAAACGAGAAGTGGATGGTCTGCTCTTCGGGCGGAACTTCGATACGCTCGATTTTTTCGAGTTCCTTGATGCGGGACTGGACCTGCTTCGCCTTCGTCGCCTGATAGCGGAAGCGATTGATAAAGGCCTCCAGTTGCTCGATGCGCTCGCGCTGATTGCGATACGCGGCTTCGAGCTGGGAGCGGCGCTCGTCCTTCTGGCGCAGATACGCGTCGTAGTTGCCGCTGTAAAACTGGACGTGCTTGTTCCAGACTTCGACGGTCTTGTTCACAGTGACGTCAAGGAAGTAACGGTCGTGTGAGATGAGCACGTAGGCGAAGGGGTAACTGGTCAGGTACGATTCGAGCCAGTTGCGTGCTTCCAGATCGAGGTGATTCGTCGGCTCGTCGAGCAGGAGCATGTTGGGCTTCTCAAGAAGAAGCTTGGCCAGCGCAATGCGCATCTGCCAGCCGCCGGAGAATTCCTCGGTGCGACGCGTCCAGTCTTCCTTGCGAAAACCGAGCCCGTCTAGCACCGTGCCTACTTGCGCTTCGATCGCGTAGCCGTCGCGATTGCGGAATTCGGTGTCGATGTGATGAAGGCGGTCGGCGGCTGTGGAGTATTCGGGACTGGCGGGGTCGAGCTCGGCGAGGCTTTGATGCAGCGTTTCGAGCTCTTTCTCCATGTCGTGAAGATCGGCAAACACGCTCATGCATTCGGCGAAGATGGTTCGGCCAGAGAGGGCTAGGCCGTCCTGCGGAAGATAACCTTGGGAGATCCCCTTCGTCACGCTCATCACGCCGTAGTCCAGGGTCTCGATGCCGCAGAGGATTTTAAGGAGCGTCGATTTGCCGGTCCCGTTGGCGCCGACGAGGCCCGTGCGTTCCCTGGGCGTGATGAGCCAGTCGCACTCTTCGAAGAGAAGTTTGTGGCCGAAACGTTTTCCGGCGCCTTGGAGTTGGATCATTTACAAATTCAAAATGGCCGCAGATGCACGCTGATACACGTGATGCATGCAGATAGTTCTAAGCACTATTTTACGTGGAGGCGAGCGGCGGTCGGGACCCGCCCTAACTAGTCGCAGAAGAAGCTCAAGGATGACGCGATGTATTGCTTCAACTCAGAACGCTTCACAACAGCGTCCAGGAAGCCGTGCTCCAGCAGGAATTCGCTGCGCTGGAAGCCTTCGGGGAGTTTTTGACGGATGGTCTGTTCGATCACACGCGGGCCGGCGAAGCCTATCTGCGCACCGGGTTCGGCGATGTTCAGGTCCCCGAGCATGGCAAAACTTGCAGTTACACCGCCCGTGGTGGGGTCTGTCAGCAAACTGATGTAGGGCAGGCGCGCCTGATCCAGGCGCATCAACGCGGCGGAGATCTTGGCGAGCTGCATCAGGCTGATGGCGCCCTCCTGCATGCGAGCGCCGCCGGAAGCGGAAACGATGATCAACGGGATACGCTGCGCGAGCGAACGTTCGACGGCACGGGTAATTTTTTCGCCCACCACGGCGCCCATGCTGCCGCCAATGAACTTCAGCTCCATGGCGCAGATGTGGACGCGCCGGCTTTCCAACGTGCCGGAGGCCGAAATGAGCGCGTCCGACATGGACGTCGCTTCCTGCATGGCCGCCAGACGCTCTGTATAGCGTCTGGAATCTTGAAAATGCAACGGATCGGTGGAAGTCAGGGCCGCATCGAACTCTTCGTATTCGCCGCCGTCAAATAACATCTCCAGGCGCGTACGGGCGTCCAGGCGGAAATGATGCTCGCAGCGCGGGCAGACCTGTAGATTTTCGTCGAGGGCCTTCTTCCAGATAATTTGGCCGCAGCTTTCGCACTTCAGCCACAGACCTTCGGTCTTCAGGCGCTTTTCGCCTTCCGGCCCGACCTCCATGCCGGGCTTCTGCCTGGTGAACCATGCCATTCCGATCACATTCCCACAGTAGCGTACCGCGTACTATCGCCGCTCCCAGATGTATGCGGCGAAGTCGCGCCGGCGCATGAATCCCATGCGCTGGTAAAGGCGCAGCGCGGATTCATTGGCGGTAGTAACGGTGAGGCTCACGATGCGGCACCCGTGAGCGGCCAGGGCGGCGAGGGACTGGCGGACCAGCTCGTAGCCGAGGCCGGTTCCCCGATCGCTCGGGTCCACGCAGACCTGGGTGATGTGTCCTATGTCGGATGCCACAAGACTCGATAGCGAGATGCCGTGAAGCTCGCGACCGGTCACGTCGGTCGCGGCGTAGGACGCGGGAGCGAAGAAGCTGCCGCATCCGGGATATTGGACGATGTTGGTCAGGAACCTGCGGGCGCCCGAAATCGTCCGGTACTGATCGTTGATCTGGCTGTCGATGTGGCCCAGATACGACCGGGCGATCAGACGGGCCGTAGCTTCCTGCCAAGGTTCTGTCCAGAGGACGATGCGGAAAGGCGCCAGATTCCGCGGGCGCAGAGACAGGATGGATTCACGCGGGATTTCGAGAAATTGTCGAGGGTATGCGCGGAACCATTTCGGATACGGGACCGTGCGCTCCATGGGCGAGGAGAGCAGCATGATCTGCGACTCAATACGGCGCACCCCTGGGGTGTGCCACATTGCGGCGAGAACCGCGTTGAGAAGCGCGGTTTCGGTTTCGAGGCTGCGATGCTCCCGCATTACGTAAAGATCGCCGATGAGCCCCTTGCCCTCCTCGCAGACGAAATAGGAGTAGCCGGCCAGCATGGGTGCGCGCCCGGCGTTCGCCATGAAGGCGAATCCACCCAGCGCCTGCATATGAACGAAGCGGCGAACCAGATCGGCGGAGGGGCGGAAATCCCAATCGAGCGACGTGCGCCACTCACCGGTTTCTTCCTCGAGGATGGAACTCAAGTCGTCGGCCGCAACCCGCCGCAGCTCGACCACAGGACCGTCATAGCGGTCCGACAACGCGGCCATGCATTCATCGTACCGTGCGGGAGGCTTATGAAACACATCAGGGCCGGCTTGCTTATCGCGCACGGTTCAGTTACCGGCGCCGGACCGGGCACGAGATTGAACGGGCCCGGCACAACTCGCCAGGCTTCACGTGCCATCATGAAGCTTGCGCTCATCGCCGCTGCTGCCCATCTTCCTGATCGTCGCCGTGGACGTCCTGGGGCTGACGATCATGATTCCGTTGCTCCCCTTCTATGCGGAAAAGATGGGCGCGACCCCGACACAAGTTGGATTGTTGATTGGCGTGTACGCGATTTGCCAACTGGTTTCCGGGCCTTTGCTGGGGCGCATGTCGGACACTACCGGGCGCAAGCCGCTGCTAATCGTGAGTCAGGTGGGGACGCTGATCGGATTCCTGATCCTGGCCTATGCGCCATCGCTGTGGGTGGTGTTTCTCGCCCGCGTGATCGACGGGGCGACGGCGGGAAATCTCTCGCTGGCGCAAGCGTACATCTCCGACGTGACGCGACCGGAGGAACGCGCGAAATCCTTCGGCGTGATCGGAATCGCATTCGGGATGGGATTCTTAATAGGCCCGGCGATTTCGGGATATCTGGCGAAGTTCGATTATCGAGACCCGATTTTTGCGGCGGCGGCACTGTCGGCTACCAGCATTCTGGCAACCTCGCTGCTGCTGCCGTCGGTGAAGACAGGCCCAGCGGCGGGGGCGGGTCCGGGAGGCCGGCGGTTATCACTCCTGCAATGGGGCGAGTACGGCCGCTACTTCCGCCAGCCGGAACTCGGCACCCGCTTGCGGCAGTTTCTATGTTTCGGATTTGCATTCGCGATGTTCACGGCTGGATTTCCTTTGTTTGCGGAGAGGCGTCTAACCTGGCACGGGGCGCGGTTCGGGCCCGAGCAGGTAGGATTCGCATGGGCGTACGCGGGATTTCTGGGAATCTTCTTGCAGGGCCCGGCGCTCGGGAAACTGGTCAAGCGCTTCGGAGAGTCAACCTTGAACCGCGTGGGATTCGCCGCCTATACGGTCGGCTATATCGTGCTGGCGTTCTGTTATTCGATTCCGGTGCTGATCGCGGCGACGACGGCGCTGGCTTTGGGCAGCCTGGTGCGTCCGACCCTGACCAGCATGATCACGCAAGCGGCCCCGCGGGAGGAGCAGGGTGTGGTGCTGGGGCTGACGCAATCCCTGACGTCGATCGCGCAGATAACGGGTCCGCCGCTGGCCGGATTCTTGATCCAGCACGGGCTACTTAGCGGATGGGGATTCACGGCGGCGGCGGTTACTCTGCTGGGGCTGATGATTGCCTCGCGGCCGGTTCCCAGACCCGCGTAAACATGACATTATGTGAAGCATGAAGCGGGGGGCGTGCGCGCTCGGATTTCGGGTGCACTCGGGCTGGGCGGCGATGGTCGCCGTGGCCGGATCGCCGACAGAGCCGCAGTTGGTCGATCGCAGGCGTATCGAGATCGCGGATCGTATCGCGGCGGGGCCGGCGCAGCCGTATCATCGGGCCCGGGGCTTGGAACTCGCGAAAGCTGAAAAATATCTGGCGCGTGAACTTTCGGCTTCGCGAGAGCTGGCAATTGTGGCGCTGCGGAAGGCGATGGAGGACGTGGGAGACCGGCGCGTAGTCGCTTGCGGGGTGCTGGTCGGCTCGGGACGCCTGCCCGAGACACTTGAGGGGATACTGAAATCACACCCCGCGCTTCACACGGCGGAAGGGATATTTTTCCGCGAAGCGATCATCGGGGCGGCGGAGAGCTGCAAACTTCCGGTTCGAAGAATCAGGGAGAAAGAGCTGTTCGACACTGCCTCGGTTCAGTTCGGAATGGACGCCGTGGAATTGCGGGAGCGAATCGATGGCATGGGAAAGGTTCTCGGTTCGCCGTGGGGGCAAGACGAGAAATACGCGGCGTTGGCGGCGTGGCTGGCGAGTTGTATTTAAGGGGTGACGATGAAGACGCTGTTGGCTGCAATCATATGCGGGACTTTGGCATGGGCGCAAGGCAATTGTCCGGCGCCGGTGGTGGGAAACGCCGACGGGAATTACATCGTTCCCGGGTCACGGGCTGACATCGCCTACGCGAACGGTCTGAACATGGATGCTTATGCTCCGGCAGGAGACCCTCGTCCGGCGGCGCTCGTGATCCATGGTAGCCGGGGCGACAAACGCGGTTACATCACCAGCATCTACGAACAGCTCGCTCGCGACGGCTACGCTTGGTTCGCGCCAAATTTCAAGAATGCCGATGAGGACGCCGCGGCGGCGCTGGCGTTTATCCGCTGTCCGGGGCGATTCAATATTACCGGCAAAATGATCCTGATTGGCGATGATACCGGCGCGCAGACTGCGCTGAAGCTCGCGGCGGCGGGCAAGGCCGATGGCGTGATCGCGGTGAGTGCGAATCTCGATGATGCAGCCGAAAAGGTATCGCGCATCGATGCTCGTGTGTTGATGATCCACGGAACCGATGACGAGAAGTATTCGCTGGCCAGGGCGAAGGCGTTCTGCGGGCGGATGAAAAAGTGCAGTTTGTATCCAGAGAACGGGGCTCGCCATGTGTTCGAAAATTGGTTTCCGTCGCAGTGGGATTACAAGGAGGAAATGGACGCGTGGCTGGCGGGCGACCGGCGCGGGCTGTGGAATGAGATTCCGTTTGCGCGTCCCGACGGGCGCGCGCTGACGATGAACGCGTATATTCCAAGCGGCCCGGGACCGTTTCCAGCAGTGATCATCGCCCATGGCGGTGGCTGGGAAGGCGGCGACAAGGTGGTTTACGTCCCGCCGATTTTCAAGCCGCTGGCGAAAGCCGGATTCGCATGGTTTTCGATCGATTACCGGCTGCTCCCGTACGTGCATAACCAGGAGCAGATGGACGACATGCGGGCGGCGATTCGTTATGTGAAGCAGCATGCGCCGCGCTATCACGTTGATGCAGCGAAGCTCGCGATTTTTGGCGAATCCGCCAGCGGACAGATCGTCGCGCAGGTGGGTGCGGATCCATGCCCGGGTTGCGAAGTGCAGGCGATCGTCAGTTTTTATGGCGTGTACAAGTTCGAAGAAGGCGGACGGCTTGTGTCGAAGCTGGATGCGATGTTCGGTGCGGTTCGGACCGCGGACACCCTGCGGCGTTTCTCGCCGCTCTACGCGGCGCATGCGGGGATGCCGCCCATGCTTGTCGTCCAGGGCGATCAAGATCCGCTGATCGCTGGATCGAATGAATATGTCGAAAAATTGAAGCAACTCCACGTCGCGCATGAATACGTGGTGGTGCACGGCGCGCCGCATGGGATCGAGAATTGGGAAGGCCATCCCGAGTGGAGTTTCTACAAGGAGAAAGTAGTCGACTGGCTGAAGATGACGCTCGATTACAGGGCGAAGCCGGCTGATTCGAACAGTAAAGTGCTCGCCGGCAACGGCCAATGTCCCGTGGAAGGCGATGCGGATGGAGACTATGTCGTCTCAGGGACAGTCGCCGATGTTCCGTACGCCAACGGCAATACCATGAACATTTACGCGCCGCCGGGCGAGCCGCGGCCTGTGGCAGTTGTGATTCGCGGACGACATGGAAATCAGTTTAACTTCGTCACCAAGCTTTACGAGCAGCTTGCGCGATCCGGCTATGCGTGGTTTGCGCCGGATTACCGCGATGCCGACGATGTATCCGCCGCGATCCGGTTTATTCGATGCCCGGGGCGATTCAAGAGCGGCAAGACGCTGGTTCTGATCGGCGAGGATAACGGCGCGCAGGTGGCGTTGAAGCTCGCGAAAAGCGCGGGGGCGACGGGCGTCGTCACCATCGCGGCGAGCCCGGGCGATGTTCGCGAGAATGCATCGGAAGTCCCTGTGTTAATGATTCAGGGCGGACAGGACAAGGAATTTACCAGTTCGCAGGCGAAAACTCTGTGCGGTCGCATCAAGAATTGCTCGCTGTATGTCCAGAATCCCGCGCCGCACGTGTTTGAGCAATGGCATCCACAATCGGAGGACTATCGGGAAGAACTGGAGGCGTGGTTGCGCCAGGATCGGCGCGGCCTATGGAAAGACATCTCGTACTCCCGCCCCGGTGGACGCGATCTGCTGATGGATGCGTTCATTCCGCATGGAACCGGCCCGTTTCCGGCTGCGATTGTCATTCACGGCGGCGGCTTCGCGCGTGACAAAGTCACGTACGTCGGACCGATTTTCGAGCCGCTCGCGAAAGCGGGAATCGCGTGGTTCTCGATCGATTACACTTCACCTTCCTACATCCATTTCCCGGAGGAACTCGATCAGGTGCGCGACGCGATTCGATATATCAGGAAGCATGCGGCGCGTTATCATGTCGACCCCAATCGGCTGGCGCTGATAGGCGAGTCCTTTAGCGCGCCGATGGCGACGATCGTGGCGTCGAAGCCGTGTCCGGGATGCGAGGTCCAGGCTGTGCTGTCGTTCTATGGCAATTACCGGCCGGGCGTTCCACAGGATGCCGCGGGGCGCGCTCGCCTGGATACGTTGTACGGCCCGGGATCGTGGACGGCAGAGACGATCCAGAACAATGCTCCGTTTGCTCTGGCACACGCGGGGATGCCTCCGGTATTGCTGGTTCAGGGGACAGCCGAGGCGGGTGGGCTCGCGCGGTCGCAGGAATATCGCGATCGGTTGAAGGAGCTTGGCGTGCGGAGCGAACTGGTGGTGGTGGAAGGCGCTCCCCATGGCATCGAGAATTGGGAAGGCCGTCCGGAATGGGCTTTTTACAAGAAGAGCATCGTGGATTGGCTGAACGACGTCTGGAAGTAGCCCCCCGCCTTTCCTCAAGATCTAACGGTTCTGTTGAAACGATCCTCGCGTAGCCCGATCTTATGATAAAGTAGTACCGCAGAAAGCAAAGTACTAAAACCTATAGGACTAATACATTTTTAAAAAAAATTGCTGGAGGATACAGGCCAATGGCTGTAGAATGTGCGGTTTGCGAATCTACTGCGAGCGAGTTGGGTTCGCGGAATGGGCATCGGATCTTCAAGTGTGAAGGGTGCAGCAGCTTTTTTACCTGGCCCTTGCCGGTCGACGGAGAACATTTGAACATCTACTCGGAAGACTACTTTAACGGCGCCGGAGGCGGCTTCGGGTATGCGGACTACGATCGCGACAAGCAACCCATGGTAGCAACGTTCGAGAAATATCTTGATGTGATCGAGAGCTTCACGCCGGCAAGAAAGGGAACGCTGCTCGACATCGGGGCGGCTACCGGCTTCTTTCTGAAACTCGCGGTAGACCGGGGATGGAGCGGGATCGGGATCGAGCCCTCTGCGCACGCATCCGCGATCGGACGCGAGAAGGGTCTGGATGTGAGGACTACCACCTTCCAGGCTGATTCGATTCCGCCCGCGAGCGTCGACGTGATCACTTTGTGGGATGTGATTGAGCACGTTCCGGATCCGCGCGCGGTGTTGCAGGCGGCATACCGGGCGCTCCGGCCGGGTGGGCTGGTGGCGATCAACACACCCGATTCCGGCAGTCTGATCGCGCGTATCTTTGGACATAAGTGGCATCTGGTGGTTCCCCCAGAGCATCTTTTTTTATTCAACCTGGTGTCGCTACAACGGGCGCTTGGAGAGGACCATTTCCAGATCGTCGTGCGGGACAAGATCGGGAAGCGTTTCACTGTGCAGTATGTGCTCGAAACACTCTATCGATGGCAGGGATTTTCTTTCTGGCGGAAAATCTACGAACGCGTGCGCGATCGCCCGGCGGGACGTGCGGCGCTAGGAATCAATCTCCACGACAACATGTTCTTACTGGCGAGAAAACTCTAAGGGAGCTTCTTGAAAACGTCGGACCCCGCTTACTATCGTGCCCGGCTCGGCGCCGCCGATTGATAACGCTACATCGACACCGAGCCGCGAGCAACAGCGAGTGGGTCTCTGGTCTCTTTTCAAACAGCCCAAGCTCAAGCGGGTTACCCTGATCGTATAATGTGGGCGTTCGCATGAACCCGGAGTTTGAATATCATCTTCGCGAACTGGAGATCGCGCTTTCTCCGGACGATGCCCGGCGTGCGTTACCCGTTGTCCCCGACGGTTGTGCCCGGGTTCTCGATGTCGGGTGCGGCGCCGGCCAGACTTTGATCGCGTCCGATTTGAAAGGTGCCCGTGCGTTCGGCATCGATTACGACCACAGCCCGCTTAAGGGCGGCAAAGCCCGGAACGGCCACATCGAGTTCGTTCAGGCGAGCGGTGAGGCACTCCCTTTCGCTGACGCGTCGCTCGATTTCGTCATCTCACGTGTCGCGCTGCCGTACATGCGAATCCCCGTCGCCGCGGCCGAAATCGCACGCGTGCTGCGGTCCGGTGGCGGCGTCTGGCTCACACTGCATCCTCTCGGAATGAAGTTCTCCGCGCGGCAATCCACCGGATGGAAGGCTTCTCTGTTTAAGCTTTACCGGCTGGTCAATACGGCGCTCCTGCATGCCGGGCTGCGCCAGATTCGCTACCCCCTAAACCGCGGGCGGACGGAATCGTTTCAGACGGAGCGTGGAATGCGCAATGCACTTGGGAGCTGCGGCTTTGAATCGATTGAGATCTCGCGAGGCTCGTTTTTTGTTGTGACGGCTCGCAAGCCGATCCACTAGGGCAAGCGTGCGCGACGGCTGCGCATTCTCCATGTGAACACAGAGCTGACCGCGTAATTCCACACTGAACTGATGACCATTCCCAGCGCGGCCGCGATGTACCACGGTACTCCGCGCTCATAAGCCAGCGTCGCGATTGCGTAACTCGTCATGCCGCCAACGGCGCAGGCGAGATAAAACCAGAGCAACCCGGTCAAGATGCGGATTCCCTTCAGCCGCCGGTCGCGGTAAGTGACCCAGTTGTTCACCAGAAAATTTACGGTCATCGCGGCAAAGATCCCCGTCGCCT
>DATGGL010000013.1:0-16095 GCA_035308605.1 Bryobacteraceae bacterium | reverse complement strand
CAAGCCAGCGGAAAAATCGTCATCGCCTGGGCGACCGAAGGCGACTGCGACCCGGCGAAACTGGTCAGCAACACGTGTTTCATCGATTGGCCGCCGCGATCCGGCAAGAAATTGGAAATTCCCGAAGTAGACCGCGGCGCCTGGTTCACCATCCCCGAGGCCCGGCCGAAGATATTCGAAGCGAAGATTCCGCTGCTGGATAGATTGATCGCCCTACTTCCAGGCGCCCAATAGCTTCCGCACCAGAACCAACTGTCCGATGTGATACGCGTTATGGTCGGCGACCAGAAGGGCCTCGCGCAGGATGGTTTGTCCGTCGCCGTGCGGGATCCGCGCGAACAGGTCCGTCGCCGGGTCTTCGACCAGTTTGCACATTGCTTCCAGATCGTCCCGGAAAGCCCGGACACTCTTCGCCCACGCGCCCGCGTTCGGCGGAGCGGGTGACTTCGGCCAATAGCCTTCGGGCCATTTTGGAGAGACGTGCTTCGCGTCGCGGCTGAATTCGAGAATGTCCCACTGGGCGAGGCGCAGATGTTCGAGAATTTGCCATGGCGAATGCTCCGCGCCCTTGGGTCGTCTGCCGCGCAGGGCTACTGACAATCCCTTGAAGGCCGCTTCGAAGTTTACGTGCGCTCCTCCATCCCGGAGCAGAAACACAATGTGTTCCCGCAGCGCTTTGTCGTTCATGCTCCGATCGCCTCCAGCACCTGTGCGGCGTGTCCCACCGGCTTGACCTTCGGGAAAATCTTTTCGATCTTGCCATCGGCGCCGATCAGGAAGGTGGTTCGTTCAATGCCCATGTAGGTCCGCCCGTACATGCTTTTCTCCTTCCAAACTCCATAGGCCTCGGCTACGGCGTGATCGGAGTCCGGAACGAATGTGTAGGCAAAGCCGTACTTCTGGGCAAACTTCTGTTGCGCTTCGGTCTTGTCGGGCGAGATCCCGACGATTTCCGTGTCGAGTTTGGTGAATTTCTTGGATGCGTCACGGAACTCGCACGCCTCCTTGGTGCAGCCGGGCGTATCGGACTTCGGATAGAAAAAGAGCACCACGCGCTTTCCGCGCAGCTTCGACAACTGAAAATCGCCTACATGGATGTTAGGCGCGCGATCGCCTGCTTTGAGTGCCATACCCCGAGATTGTAAACTATAACCATGAATGGCATCTTCCTGAAAAAGAGTCTGATTGCGGCCGGGTGCCTGGCCGTGTTGTTGACCGCGCCCCGCGGATTCGGCCAAAAGGCCGGCGACGCCGCCAAGGGCAAGAGTATTTTCGAAGACAACTGCGCGGTCTGCCACAACGCGGACAGCGAAGAGAAGAAGATGGGCCCGGGCTTGAAGGGTCTGTACAAGCACGACAAGCTCAAGAACGGCAAGAAGCCGACCGACGCCACCGTCCGCGCCCTGATCAACACCGGCGGGAACGGGATGCCGTCATACGCGGATATGCTGACGGACGAAGAAAAAGACAACGTCATCGCATATCTGAAGAGCCTCTAGCTGTTATTCTAGAGGGAAGCAGTTTTCGTCCGAAGCGTCCCCATCGTCTAGCCCGGCCTAGGACATCGCCCTTTCACGGCGGTAACAGGGGTTCGAATCCCCTTGGGGACGCCAGAATCACCGGTGTCCGACCGGACAAGATTTCAATAGCAATAGCACAGGATGCTTGCGTTGCAATAGGTGCGGCTGCGGTCAGGCTTGCAGGGAAACGACGCGTATTCGCGTCGTTCGGTGAATCGCCGACGTCGTTCTTTCGGACGTCACTAATTCCTCACAGCCGGTCAAAGCCGCCAAGAGTATATGGATTGCATCGACGGCGGACAATCCGCAAGCGGTCGCCTCGTCTAATGCGCGTGCGAGCAAATCGGGTTCGAATGGTGCCCAAATGCTAACCTGAGCAAAAAAGAGGTCGTAAAAAGCGATTTCGCTTTCACGCCGAAAGTATCTAGCCTTCGGCAATACTTCGAGTCTTACCCATTCGCTGGAAACAAACTCGCGTGTAACGTCGGTCAAGATGTTGACGGCAGGCGTGCTGAGGTCTGCATTTCCCCTCGCCGCAGTGATAAGCACGCCCGAATCGATATACGTCCGCATCCAGTGACTTTAAGATCTATTGCCCTTCCGATCCGCGATTTCATGATCGAGTTCCTCAGGGTTTAAAAACGGGATGCCCTCAGAAACCATCTGTTGGCGAAGCTGCTCATATGCTTGTTTCAAATCAAAGTTTGAACCGCGAGCGGCGACTGCCGCGGAAGGCACGACCGAAATTTCTATCGGTGCGAGCCGGACGGATGAAATATCGTTACCGGAAAGGCTGGAAAGGCCCGCGCTGATCATGCCCGCGACGAGAAGGCCGACTGGCATCATGGGAATAGTCGTCGTCGGTTGAGTTCCACCGATCTTCGCAGAGGCAAAGGGAATATCGTATTGCTCGGAGGTCAGCACAATTCCTTCCACTTCAATTCCTGTTTTGAAATTTATTCCCGTGATCATCAATGCGTCTCCCCGCGTTGAATCTTGTCGTTCAACTCGCTTCCGTAGTAGTGTTTTCGCTGAATCCACTTGAAGCCTTCGTGCTTGGTTATCGCCGCGACTTCGATCGGGCCACCTACAACCTGCGGCCCAGGCGTGAATCGCGAAAAATGTATTGCGGTATGTACCAGAAATTCCGCAAGATCAATTGCATCCTGTATGGGCATCGGCGCAAAGATAACAGGCGCCTGCAACTGCGGCACCAGCGCTGAAAGAACTTGATCTGCCGCTTGGGGCGGTTTGACCACAGCCCGCAGAATCTCGGGCAACCTTCCGCCATATCCAAGGATCAGGCGGGATATCGCCTCCCCCCCTTCGCCACCCCAGTTGATGCCCACTTCTTCTGGTTGGTGGAGCCTGACGGGCGGCTGTGCGTTGCCGTTCTCGATATTGAGTGACCATCGCTCGCCAAGGCTCATTCCGGTAGAATATCCAGCCAGAAATATGCCAAGAGTAGGCCTCGGCCCTGCGTTCGGAAGCTTCTCGCACTCGCTCATCAAGAACTCTCCCAACTTCTTAGCGACATCTTCCATCGTGTATTTCTCTACATCGAAATATCTTTTGTCCTGAGTGATCTTGTCACGGAAGTCCTTCAAAAGAGTAGAAATCGACGCGTTGCCAATGCTGCCAGCGCCAAACGTTACACAGCCAATTGGCTGCCCTTTGTATAGGTTTGCGATCTTGTTAGCGTTGTTGTAGACGTTCGCGACCGTCGCCAGTTTTAACGTACCGGGCTGCGGACCGCCCACACCAACCACCAACGTGGAAGCGCTATCAGCTGCCAAGATCAGCCCGTCATGCACGTTCATAATTACAGCAACACTCATAGCGTCAGCGATTTAGTCTTCACGTCACTGTACCTAATTCTGACGGCAGAACCCTCTTGTTGCTCGCAGGCCAACGAGCGACGGAAGAATCGTTTACCTGGAGAATGCGGGATTGTGTACTTAGCCCGCGCGACGGCAACTGTCCCATCGCAACCGTCTCGCCGTTCTCAACCGTACACGAATGGCCCCCGCAGGGTATGTAGGGTTCGGTCACAAGCGTACGGTGAAGTCCCTCAGGACCTCCCATTTCGTGAAAATTACCTCGCCCCGCCCTCCGGCGACGCGTAGTAGCCGTTGCGGGTTCTTACCGTCGGGTGGCCAAAACCATTCACCACTACATCCACCTTCCGGAAACTTCCATCCAGCGACTGGTTCGTCGGCGAGTACGCCAGGATATATTGATTGCGGATCTCGTGGGCTACCTCGGGAGTGATTTGGTCGATTTCGGCGAGGCTCTTCGGGTAATAGTCGAGGCCGCCTGTCGCCGTGGTCAGGGCTTTCAGGGCCGCGGCTGCTTTCTTGGCTTCGCGAGGTTCATCGTCGCTCAACAAGGCGATGCAGTAGATCAGCACTTCCTGCTGGCGGGCTTTGTATACCAACTGCTTCAGCGTCGTCGCGCTGGTGTTGTCGTTGCCGTCGGTGATGACCAGCAGAACCTTCTTTTCCTGCGAGCCTTTGTCCTTCAGGTAATTCATCGACATGTTCAGAGCATCGAACATGGCTGTGTTGCCCTTGGAATCGATCCGGTCGAGGGCCTGCGAGAGCTTGGCGTTGTCGCCCGTGAAGGGCTGGTCCAGATACGCGTCCTCGTTGAAATTGACGATGAACATCTCGTCGTCCGGATTCGACGCTTTCACCAGAGCCATGGCCGCGGCGGCCACTTGGGTTCGTTTTTCGCGCATGCTGGCGCTGTTGTCGACCACGATCCCCATCGATACGGGAACATCTTCGCGGCGGAAAATTTTCAGCGGTTGCTCGACGCCGTTTTCGTAGACGGTGAAAGCCGACTTGGGGATGTCGGTGATCACTTTGCCGGCGGCATTGGTAACGGTTGCATGAAGCAATACCAGCCGGGTACCGGCGTGGAAGACGACCGATTCGTCGTCCCCTACGATGGCGTTCCCGCCCAACGCCTGCGGAGGCATGGTTTGCGGAAGAGCAGTCGCTGCGATAAAAAAGAATGCGATAAGTATGTTAAGTCTATGATTCATCAAGCTGTCCTCACTACTCGATTCTGCTGCGTTACTGGTCGGCAGAATCAGGGAAAAGCATTAGCCGGGACGCGGGGCGTTACAATAGCTCCATCCATGAGACGACGCTCATGACCGGGCTTGTTCCTATTGTGCTATGGTTTGCCGCGATTTGCATCCAGGACCTCGTTCCGTCGGGTGACGCGAGGCCGATCGTCGACAACGAACGCGTCACTGTATGGGACGTGACCTGGACGGCAAACACGCAGCCGATTCGTCATCAACATGACTTCGTCCGCGTCTTCGTCACCGGCGGGACCTCGTCGAAGAAGCCCGGCGACGTCGAGTTTAGCCGGATGGGGACCGCGAAAAAAGCCGGCAGTGGTGCGCGAACCATCGAGACCGAGCTAAAGGATCATCCCGTCGCCCCGCTTCCTAACACCTCGGGTTATCCGGACGCGTTCCCTCGTCCGGGCGTCAAGAAACTGATCGATAACAGCCGCGTTACGATCTGGGACGTCACATGGCTGCCGGGTGTAACAACGCCGATGCACTTTCATGGATACGATGCGATCGCGGTGTACCTTCAAGACGGTGCGCTGAAGGCCGTAACAGCGGACGGTCATGGTGTGGTCAACGAATACTTCCCGGGATTTACCAAGTTCAATCCGAGAAATCGGATCCACAGTGAACAGCTCGTGACGGGCGGAAGCGAGCGCGCGATCGTGGTCGACCTGAAATAGCGTCAGGAAAAGCGTGAAAGCCGGAAAGGTGTCAACAGATCGACAGCCGCACTGTCGAGAATCTCCATCGCGGCCAGTTGTCCGATGATCGGCGCGAGCGTCATCCCGCTGTGCATCGCGGCAATGTAGAGGCCGGCGCCGGCGAATCCGACGATGGGAAGCCCATCCTCTGGCAGGACCCGATGCCCCAGCGTCACCGTTTCAAGCGAAACGTCTTTCAGTTTGGGCAAAAATTGCGCCGCGTTCTTCAGAAGCTTATCTCCGGCTTCGCGGCTGGGCGCAGTTATTGCGGAGGCGGCGAAATCCGTGCCGGTTACGATGCGGCCGTCCGGGTTCTGCTTGATGTTGGCGCCGGGTGCCAGGGCGATGCGATCGAGCCATCGCGCCTGTGGAGCCGTATGCGCCAGCAAGCCGGGCGAGTTCTTCAACGGAACTCTGATGCCGGCCATCTGCGCCAGGCGCGGCGTATCCGTGCCGGAGGCAAGAACCAACACATCGGTTTCGATGGGGCCGCGCGAAGTGGCTACGCTTCCCTTGGCAATTCCCGTCACTTCGCACGGATATTCGACCTTCGCTCCGAACTGCTGAGCTTTTTTTAGGAGCGCGTTGGTCGCGTGAACAGGATCGACCGTGCCTTCGAGCTCGCTGAATAGAGCCGCTCCGAACGGTCCGGGAGTGACACCCGGCAACAGGCGGGAGAATTCCGCCTCATCGATCAAATGGGACGGATAACCCCAGCGGCGATACATATTGACCGTTTTACCGAGCGCAGTGGCGGGCGCGCCCGATGGCGACCATTGAACCGTTCCTCCCCATTGAACTTGAAGATCGCTGCCCATTTCGCCACACAAGCGCCGCCATCCGAGGACGCCCAGCAGATTCAGCTCGTAGTATGGCTGCGGCTGTTTGAAGGCGTTCAGCCACGCGAAGGAATTCTGTGTGGCTCCGGCTGCCGGACGCTGTTTCTCAAGGATGGTGACCTGCGCGCCGCGCTTCGCCAGGTGGTATCCGATCGACGCGCCGATGATTCCAGCGCCCACGATGGTAATAGAGTGTTCGGGTGGAGTGCTCCCCCCTCGGGAGGGTAGTCCGGTGAGAATCGGCGCTGTAAGCAGTTTCAGCAATGTGCGCCGGTGAACGTGGGGCGTCATGGGCGTATTTTCGTGGCAACGAAAATGCTTACTAGAAAGCCGTAAGTCGCTATCGGAGGAATAATGGCAACCAGCATTGAACTTGAACCAGTCATCTATGGACGTTTACGCGCGCTGCGGAGAGCGGAGTCACAGTTGAAGTCCCAGTTTGACACTCTTCATAGTGCGACGAGCAAGAATCGCGCGGGCTTTGTTTCATCCTTGGCCGAATTGAAAATTCAGGCGGCCAGATTGGAACGCTTTCTGGACATCATCGACCAGCCACGATAGCTGGACCGATCGGGACAAAATGTCCCGTTTGGGCGATTCCGTTATTTCTTGACGTACTTCTTTACGTCCTTTGGTCCCACTTCAGCACCGTAAACATTTCCTTGGGCGTCCACGGCGACGCCTTCCGCAGCGCTCGTACCCTTCGCGTTTTCGTCCGGATCAGGAATGAACGCAGTCACCGTACCGTCTTTCATGGTTCCAATTCTGATCCCGCGTTTCCAGCCGGGATGATTTTTCGTCACCGAACCGGATTCTGAATCCGCCACGTAGAGCATCTCGTGCCTGTCGATGAATAGACCGCTGGGACGGCTGAATTGCGACCATTCCTGTAGGAACTTGCCGTCCTGATCGAAGAACTGGATGCGGTTGTTGTTGCGATCGGCGACGAGAAGACGTCCCTTCGAGTCGAAAACCAGGGAATGCGGCTGATCGAACTCGCTGGGGCCGGTTCCGGTCTTACCCCACATCATGATGAACTTTCCGTTCTTGTCGAATTTCTGAATGCGGTTGTTGGTGACTTTGCCGCCGTGTCCTTCTGAAACAAATATGTCGCCATTTGGCGCAATCGCGACGTCGTTCGGCGCGACAAATTCGCCTTCCGCGCTTCCCGCCACACCGGCCTTACCCAGCCGCATCAGAACCTTACCCTCCGGACTAAACTTGATCGCCTGATGGCCTATGCCATCCTTACCCTGGCCGTCGGTAATCCAGATATTGTCCTGCTTGTCGATGCAGATGCCGTGCGGGAAGATGAACATCCCGCTGCCGAAACTCTTGAGCAGCTTGCCGCTGGCGTCGAATTCGAGAATCGGATCCACCGTGCTGCCTTCGCAACTGTTTTTCCCGCACCGCTCGGCGATCCAGATGTGGCCTTTGGAATCAATGTCGACGGCGCTCGACGATCCCATAGTTCGGCCATCGGGCAGGTGATACCAGCCGGCGATCGTTTTATAAGGATTGGGCTGCGAGTTAGGCTCATTGGACGCGCCGGCCGCAAACAGGGCAACGGACATTGCAAGGGCGAGGCGAATTCGGGGATAAGACATGGGTGCTCCTCTGTGAAACTATACTACGCCGCTACACTGGTGGACAGTATGCGAACGATCTTCTCCTTATTCTTATGCGCCGCCTGCGCGGTCGCGGAAGTAAAGACGATGACTCTGCGCCAGGCGCTCGATTTGGCGCTGGCGCAGAACCCGGACCTGATGCTCGCGCGGCTGGACCAGCAGAAGTCGCGCCACCAGATCACCATCGCGCGCGATCCCTTCTCGCCTAAGGTATTTGTGGGTAGCGGCGCGGCTTATAGCACCGGCTTCCCCGCGAGTATCGACGGCGCAGCGCCCTCCATTTTCCAGGCCCGGACGCAGATGGCGCTCTTCGACCGCCCGCAGACCTATCAGATCGCCCAGGCCAAGGAAAATGCTCACGCGACGGAAATCGAATCCGGCCGGCAGGAAGATGAAATTGCGTTCCGGGTCGCGTCTTTGTTTCTGGATGCCGAACAGGCTGCGCTGAGCCAGCAGGCCGGCCAGCGAGAAGCGGAAAATCTGGCTCGCGTGCTCGAAATCGTCCGGACGCGTGTGACGGAGGGACGCGAGCTGGCGATTGAGGCAACGCGCGCGGACTTGAGCGTTAAGAAAGCGCGATACGCGGTCGAATCATTGGCGACCGATCAGTTGAACGCCGAATCCTCGCTCGCGCTGGTGCTTGGGCTGGGACCCGACGATCGCGTGCGCGCCGCGCCGGACGAACGTCCTGCGCTCGCGGCGCCCGCCTCCGAGGATCAGTCGATCGAGCAGGCGTTAGCCAATAGCCACGATCTTAAGAAACTGGAATCGACCAGGGACGCGAAGCTGCTCGAGATCAAAGGCTACAAAGCGATGCGCCTTCCTAAAGTGAATCTGATCGCGCAGTACGAACTGTTCGCGAAATATTATTACCAGAATTACTATCCGGTGTTCCAGCGCAACAGCGCCCAATTCGGAGCTTCGTTCGAAGTTCCCGTGTTGATGGGCCGCTCCTCTCGAGCCTATATTTCCCAAGCCGAAGCGGACATTGCGAAGGCGGACATTGAAGCCAACCGCACCAAGGCCCGGATAACGTCCGATATACGGCGCGCGTTCCAGGAAATGAAGAGAGCGGACAGCGCTCGGGAAGTCGCGCACGCGGATCTGGATCTGGCGCGCGAGCAGGTGAATGTGGATCTGGCGCAGAACCAGGAAGGGCGTCTTCCGGCGACGGCTCTGGAGCAGGCTCGCGCGGTGGAGAACGAAAAGTGGCTGGCGTATTATGATGCGCAGCATACCGTCGATCGGGCGAGGCTCAATGTTTTGCGGCTTACAGGCACGCTGACGGCGACGCTGAAGAATCAGCCGTAGACGACGAAAGCATCCCCGCCCATTGGCACCAGCATCGACACCGAACCGCGACCGCCAGGGAGCGGATCCCCGAGCCACCACAAACCACCCCGGCAGAGCGGACAACCAAACATTACCCGCTTCCTGGCGGTCGCGGTTCCGTGTCGATGCTGGTGCCAAGGGCGGGGTTCGCCGTTCGTCCGGAAAACTGTGCTGTTCGCCGGTTTTCCGTCAATCGAGCCGCCGCAGTAACCTATTCTCGTCTGCAGAGGTACTGAGCATCATGAAGCGGAAAAAGTTGAAATTCGCGATTGCCGGTGCGATCGCTTTCCTGATGGGATTCCTGTCGGCAATCCGCTCAGCGCCGGCGCAGGACGCGCGGTTCGACTTGAAGGTCCGGAACGATTTCTTCGCCGGATTCGCGGGCAATCAGGAGGCGTTGGATCGAGGCATGCAGGCCTGCGAAGCTACCCTGGCGGCCGATCCGAAGAACGCGGAGGCGCTGGTCTGGCATGGCGCCGGTCTCTATTTTGGGGCGGGACAGGCGTTTCGGGCAGGCGATCAGCAAAAGGGCATGGACCTGTGGACGCGCGGGCTGAAAGAAATGAAAACTGCGGTGGAACTGGCGCCGGATAGCGTCGGGGTACGGATTCCTCGCGGTGCAGTACTGCTGACCGGATCGCGGTTCGCGCCCCCCGATATGGCGAAACCGCTGATCGAGCAGGGCGTTTCCGATTATCAGCGCGCTTTCGACCTGCAAAAGGATCATCTCAACACGCTGGGTTCGCATCCGCACGGCGAATTGTTATTCGGCCTGGCCGAGGGCTATGGACGGCTCGGGGACGAAGCCAAGGCGCGGGAATATTTCGATCTGATTCTCAAGGATCTTCCCGGCACCGCGTACGCCAAACGCGCCAACACTTGGATGGAGACGAAATCGCTGCCGGCGGAGCAGACCCGCTGCGTCGGCTGCCACGTAGGCAAATAAACCAGAGATTCCCGGCGAGCCGCTGGTACACTTCTTAGTATGGATTCTCGCCGGAATTTTCTCGGCAAAGTTGCGTCCGGGATCGGGACCCTGGCTGCGGTCCCGGCTCATGTATTGGGCGCTAACGAACGCATTCGCGTAGGGTTTATCGGTTTCGGGGATCGCGCGGCGGAGCTGTTGAATCACCTGCGGGCGTGTTCGAATACCGAGACAGTCGCGATTTCCGACGTTTTCACCAAGCAATTGGAGCGCGCCAAGAGCCTGGCTCCCAACGCTGCCACCTACCTGGATCACCGCCGCATGCTGGAAGATCCGTCTATCGACGCGGTAGTAATCGCGACGCCGCAGCATCTGCATGCCGAGCATTTCTGCGCCTCGCTCGACGCCGGGAAGCATGTGTATCAGGAAAAGACGATGGCGTTTACGGTAGACCACGCCAAACGCATGCGGACGGCTTTTAAGAAAGACGCCGGAAAGCATGTAGTGCAGATCGGGCATCAGGCCTGCTCCTTCGGTCACATGGCGGACGCGCAGATGTTTCTCTCGGAGCGGGAACGCGTAGGCAGGATCACGGCGATCGATATGCGGATGTATCGCAATACTCCGCAGGGGAAGGCGCCATGGTCGCGGACGGCGCGGATTACGCGGGATGTGAACGCCGAGAACATCCTGTGGGAGTCGTTTCTGGGCGACGCGCCGCGGCGCGAGTTTGATGCGAATCGCTACATGAACTGGCGGTTCTTCTGGGATTATTCGGGCGGCAACGTGCACGAAAACATGTGCCATCAGGTCGCGTTCTGGTACAAGGCCCTGGGATTGCAGATTCCGCGGACGGTGACGATGAATGGCGGCGTCTATCTGTGGAAGGACGGGCGCGAGGTTCCGGACACGATGAACGTGTCGCTGGAGCAACCGGAAGAGATCCTGATCAGTTGGGCTTCGGGTTTTGGGAATAATCAGCTCGGGGTGACCGAGGAAGTGCTCGGCGACAACGGAACAATTTCACGCGATAGCCAGATCCGGTATCTGCCGCAGAAAGTGAACCGGCCGGATGCGAACGAAATGCTGGGCCGCAGAACCAGCGTTCCCCACGCGCACATGCAGAACTTCGTGGATTGCATTCGCGGCGGCGACGAACCGAACTGTCCCTTTGACCTGGGATTCCGGGTATCCATCGCGTCGAGAATGGCCATAGAGAGTTATCACCTGGGGCGCACCGTCGGATGGGATGCCAGGAAAGAAGAGATCGTCTAACTCGTAATGGATTTCGGGTACACACCGGAACAGAATCAGCTTCGCCGGACCATCCGCGAATTTACCGAGGCCGAGATTCGTCCGCACGTGATGGAGTGGGACGAATCGCAGGAATTTCCACTGGGCGTGTTCCGCGAGCTCGGCCGCATGGGCGTTCTGGGCGCGGTGTTTCCGGAAGAGCTGGGCGGCGCGGGATACAACTACGTCGACTACTCGATCATCATGGAAGAACTGGCGCGCGTGGATCCTTCCATCGCGCTGAGCGTCGCCGCGCATGTCTCGCTGTGCACCAATCATATTTATCTCGCCGGCAATGACGAACAGAAGCAGCGCTACATTCCCAAGCTTGCAAGCGGCGAATGGGTCGGATGCTGGTCGCTGACCGAGCCCGAAGCCGGTTCCGATGCGGGCGGCACGCGAACCATGGCCGTGGCCGACGGCGATTCGTGGGTATTGAACGGCGGCAAGACGTTCACGACGAACGCGCACATCGCCGATGTTTGCGTCGCGATGGCGGTGACGGATCGCGCGGCATCGTCACACGGGATCTCGGCGTTCATTCTGGAAAAGGGCACGGCGGGATTTAAGGTCGGGAAGAAAGAGAACAAGCTGGGCATGCGCTGTTCGCCGACAGGGGAAGTTCTGTTCAGCGATTGCCGGCTTCCCGACTCGCAATTGTGCGGAAAACGCGGCGAGGGATTCGTCGACAGTCTGCGAATTCTCGACGGCGGGCGCATTTCGATTGCGGCGCTGTCGGTCGGGATCGCGCAGGGCGCTTACGAAGCCGGGCTCAAATACTCGAAGCAGCGCAAGCAATTCGGCCGGTTCATCTCCGAATTCCAGGCGATCCAGAACAAGCTGGCCGACATGGCGACCGAGATCGATGCCGCGCGGCTGCTTACATTACGCGCGGCGTGGCTGAAGGATACGGGACACAGCGTCAACAAGGAATCCGCGATGGCGAAGCTGTTCGCCTCGGAGTGCGCGGTGCGGGCGGCCAATGAATCGCTCCAGATTCACGGCGGCTACGGGTTCACCAAAGATTATCCCGCCGAGAAGTTTTATCGCGACGTCAAGCTGTGTACGATCGGCGAAGGGACCAGCGAAATTCAGCGACTGGTGATCGCGCGGCAACTGCTCAAGAGCGGATGCTAGACGCTAAGTTTGACGCTGCGGAGAAAATTGTGGCCGGCGATCGCCGCGCGTTGGCCCGGGCCGCGACCTGGATCGAAAATCGAACTCCCCAGGCCGAGGCGCTCTTACGCGAGCTGTTCCCGCGCACGGGCCACGCGATGATTCTGGGCGTCACCGGCGCGCCGGGCGCGGGAAAAAGCACTCTCTGTGACCAGATCGCGCAGAGCTTGCGCGCGGAAGGGAAAACGGTCGGCGTGCTCGCGGTGGACCCGACCAGCCCTTACACCGGCGGCGCGATCTTGGGCGACCGCATCCGCATGCAGCGGCATCATGCCGATCCGGGCGTCTTCATTCGTTCCATGGCGACGCGCGGATGGCTGGGTGGGCTGGCGGCGGCGACCACCGAGATGACCATGCTGCTGGACGCGGCGGGATTCGACGTGGTGCTGGTCGAGACGGTCGGCGTGGGGCAGGATGAAGTCGAAATCGCGCGCCTGGCGGACGTTACGCTCGTCGTGCTGGTGCCGGGTATGGGCGATGACGTACAGGCGATTAAAGCCGGTATTATGGAGATCGCCGACGTGTTCGTCATCAATAAATCGGATCTTCCAGGAGCCGAAAAACTCGAACGAGAGCTAAAGAGCTACCTGGGTCTCTCGCATCGGCCGGATGGGTGGTCGCCGCCGATTATCCAGGCTGTGGCGAATGAGGGAAGAGGAATTGCCGAGACGCTGGCGGCGGCGCGCGAGTATCGTGCGCGCGGCTCGAGCCAGGCGCGCGGAGCGGAGATTTGGGCGATGCGCCTGCGGGAGATGCTGCGGGAGCGGCTGCTGGATCGCTTACCGGCGAGTGAGTTCGCCGAAGGCGGGCGTGAGGTCGCTGAGCGCAGACGGGACCCGTATTCGATTTTGCATGACTGGACCGAGAAGATTTTTGGCCGTTAATGAACAGGAATGAACGTTAACAGGATCGATCATCTGGGGATTGCCGTGAAGTCGCTGGACGAGGCCCTTCTGTTTTATCGGGATCAGCTCGGGTTGGAGGTTTCGCTGCGCGAGACGGTGGAACTGGAAAAGGTGAACGTCGCGATGCTGCCGCTGGGGGAGCCGCGGATTGAATTGCTCGAACCGACGGCCGCGGACTCGGTGATCGGCAAGTTCTTAGAGAAGCGCGGCGAGGGATTGCATCACGTGGCCATACGCGTTCCGGATTTGAATGCTTCCGTCGAGCGCCTCAAGGCTTCCGGGGCCCGTTTGTTGAATGAGCCTCGCGCCGGCGCGGGCGGGCATCTTTACGTGTTCGTGCATCCATCGTCCACGGGCGGCGTGCTTTTGGAACTCATACAGGAATGACAGCACCTATTGGAATCATCGGCGGCAGCGGGTTGTACTCGATGCCCGGATTTGAAGCGCAGGAAGAACGAACCATCGAAACGCCCTGGGGATCGCCTTCGGATCCCTATGTAGTCGGAAAGCTGGCGGGAAAAGACGTCGCGTTTCTGGCGAGGCACGGCCGGGGGCATCGCATCTCGCCGTCGGAGTTGAATTTTCGAGCGAATATTTACGGGTTTAAGACGCTCGGCGTCGAGCGGATTCTTTCGCTCAGCGCCGTGGGATCGCTTAAAGAAGAGCACAAGCCGCTCGATTTCGTGATTCCGGATCAGTTTGTCGACCGGACGCGCGGGCGGATTTCGACGTTTTTCGGCGAAGGGCTGGTCGCGCATATCAGCTTTGCCCATCCCATTTGTCCGCAGCTCGCCAGTACTGCGCTCGCAGCCGCGAACGAGGCGGGCGTCAGTGCGAAATCCGGCGGGACCTATCTGTGCATGGAGGGCCCGGCGTTTTCGACGCTGGCCGAATCGAATCTGTATCGCAGTTGGGGCATGGACGTAATCGGCATGACCAACTTGCAGGAGGCGAAGCTCGCGCGTGAAGCCGAGATCTGCTACGTGACCATCGCCATGGTCACCGATTACGATTGCTGGCATCCGGATCACGACGCGGTGACGGTGACGGACATCATCGCGAACCTGACGGCGAATGCGGCCAATGCGAGTAAGGTGGTGGCGGCAGCGGTGCGCGCCATGCCGGAGACGCGCGAGTGCAAATGCGGATCGGCGCTGGCGCATGCGCTGATTACCGATCGCGCGAAGATCCCGCCCGAGACGCGCAAAAAGCTGGGGCTCATCGTTGGCAAATATTTGTGAGGAGTTGCTCGGCTACTGCCTTCGAGGAGAAGACTGGCCAGCCGGGCTGCTCGATCGCGCGATAGCCATCGACGAAGGGCGCGCGCTGTTGTCCATCGTCATCGAGCGGCTGGCGGATCTGTTTGAGCCGCGCCTGACCGAAATTTACCGGCGATTGTTTACACAGGTGGTCGAACGGGTCGCGCCCGAGTTGTGTCCGCGGCTGCGGCGTGAGGGAAAGGCGACGCCTCCGCGATCGCCAGAACGCGTCTACGTGCTGTCGCGGGTGACGCTGGGGGCGGATGTCGCAGTCACCAGTGTGATGCTGGATGCGATGAAACGGCGGTATCCCGACGCCCGGATTGTTTTCGTCGCGCCACGAAAATCGTACGAAATGTTCGCGGCGGATCCGCGGATCGAGCATATGGATGCGCCCTATGCGCGAACGGGTTCGCTGGTCGACCGCCTGCGCGCTTCGGCGCGGCTGTGGTTCGACGATGGGATCGTGATCGATCCGGATTCGCGCCTTACGCAGCTCGGGTCGATCGCCGTATGCGATGAATCGCGCTATTTCTGGTTTCCGAGCCGTCAGCAGGAGGGTCCGGGACGGCTGCCGAAGTTGGCTGCGATGTGGGTTCGCTCGGTATTTGGAGTCGATGCCGCCCCGTATGTCGCGCTGCCGGCTGCGACCGGCGAGGCGGCGGACGTGACCGTCAGCCTGGGCGTGGGAGAGAATCCGGCGAAGGCGCTTGGCGGCGAGTTCGAGCGCGAACTGATGAAGTTGCTGGCGGGGCGCCGGGTGCTGATCGATTTAGGCGGGAGCGCGGAAGAGCGCGAACGTGTGGAACAGGCGTTGCAGCCGGGGATGCGGACACACGACGGATCGTTTGCTTCCTTCGCGGGACAGATCGCGCGATCGAAGTTGTACATCGGCTACGATTCGGCGGGCGGGCATGTGGCGTCGGCCTGCGGAATTCCGGCGATCTGCGTTTTCGCAGGGGCAGTCAGCGAGCGATTTTTCGAGCGCTGGCGGCCGGCCGGAGTCGTTATCCGCGGCGACGGGCGGGACGTTCTCGGGCAAGTGCGGCGGGCGCTTGAGCCCAACTTTCCGGCCTCTTTCGTTCGGAACGGTTAAAACTTGCACGTAGTTGTGCGGCGTAAGCCGGCTTCATAGATCATGCGGGGAGAGGATCATGCGGGGAGAGCGACCTCAATAAATTCGTCCCATCTGCCGCGGCCCCTAATGCGCGCGCGACGTGCAGCCGATTTCTTTCGCTGAGGTGGCTACGTGCCGCTTCGGGAAGATAGCGCATGACGATCCGCGTATACGACGCGCCCCTCCATGGCCAGCGGACCGAAGCCGGCGGGATCCGGTTCGACGCCGGCCCGGTGACCTTGCGGGATGTGATTGATGGCCGTCTCCGGCAGGAAGTGGAACGCTACAATCAAGCGCTTCCAGAGACGT
>DATGGL010000012.1:0-5956 GCA_035308605.1 Bryobacteraceae bacterium | reverse complement strand
CGTCCGTCTAGAACTACACAAGACTTCGTACTACTGCTTTTATACTTACGCCCGTCTCTTCGCCTGGCGGCAGCGGGGATATTCTGTTGCGCTGCAACGGCATTTGTGAGTCTCACTTGCGCGCTCAACGTAGGGGATGTCGTCAAATGAGTGCGAGTCGGCTAAGTATGTTGGGCCGGGGCTTAAGGGATATCTCTTAGCTGGGCTGCGCATCGGAAGCCCGCTCCGTGTTGGTCGCGGCTCGGTGTCGGCGCTGTGCGTAATGGAGCTTTACAGACTGATTCTCGGCATCCCCGCTACGAGGCGACGCATTTGCTATCAGTGGAGGGTGGTCCGGCTCCAGAAAAACCAGACTCAGAAGACTAGCCTGAGCGCGAGTTGTATCAGACGCGGTTGGTTGATCTGAGTAGTTATATAACCCGTGGTTGGGTTCGCCGCGGTAGTCACGGTCGTGTTGGGAAATCCAAACTGGACGCGGTTGAAGAGGTTGAAGACTTCCGACCTGAATTCCAGGTTGAAGCGCTCCGTGATCGGTGTCTTCTTGAACAGAGCGAAATTGTAATTGGCGATGCCGGGTCCGCGAAGCCGCGGATCGGTCAGGCTCTCATTGCCCAGCGTGTACGCGGCTGGAACGGTGAAGCATGCCACGTTGAACCAACCGTTCAAGCGGGACTGGGCCGAACCGCTTACCACCGGATTGCAGCCGGGCACCACGTTGGGGCGCAGACCCAGGTTGAAGCCGGTGACGTTGGGAGTCGCAGTCAGGGCGAGCGGGAAGCCTTCCTGGAACGTGCTTCCGCCGCTGACGGTCCAGCCCGACGTAAACTTCTTCGCGACGCCATTGCCGCCGTTTAGGAATCTCTGGCCCTGTCCGAACGGAAGATCGACGGCATACGCGATGGTCAACCGCTGGCGGGAGTCGAATCCGGCGAGCGACTTCTCCGCCCGCAGATTATTCGGATCCTGCGGAGTGTTGCTGGCCAGGCCGACGCCGCTGTCCAGCCATGTCGTCAGGCTTCCGACATCGGCGATGAGCTTAGAGAACGTGTAGGCCGCCAGGACGGTACCGCCCTTCGCGTAGCGCTTCTCGACTTTGACTTGTAGCGAATGGTAGGTGGAATTCCCCAGATATCCGCCGCTTTCCGAAACGCCTGTGTATTCGGGGAATGGTAACAGGAGCTGCCCCTGCTTGACGGTGGGCTGCGAAAGCGCTCCGGTTTGCACCAGACCGAAAAACGGATTGGGCACCAGGTTATTCAAAGCCGCTCCCATGGACAGATATTGGGTCGGAAGAGCGTCCGCCTGCCAGCTTCCGCGAGGGAGGTGAACTCCGTGCGCGCCGGCATAGGCGGCCTCGACGGCGACGCCGCCCCAAACCTGACGCTGAAGCGTGAAGTTCCACTGCTCGTTATATGGGTAGGGCGTCGTAGCTAACTGCAGAGCCGGCGCGGCGCCCACCAGCAGGGCTTGTGCTTGCGTGTGCGGAAGATTTCCGAGCGACGGAATAAACCCGGTTGGGAAAGGATTGCTGATCGGGTAAAGAGGCGTCACCTCGCCGTTCAGCGTCGATAGCCAGGGGTTGGTGAACTGATTGAGCGCGTTCCCATACGGCCCTTCGTTGAATTGCAGATTGGCGGGCAGATAATAGATACCCGCGCCCGCGCGGAGCACGGTTTTGTCATTGAGCCGGTAGGCGAGCCCCAACCTGGGCGCGAAGAGATCGAAATGTTCGGTCTTAAGGCCGATCTCCGGGTGCTGAGGCGTATTGATGAAGTCCGCCGCGCCGTACACCGGCTGGCCGCCCACCAAAATTCCCGTCAATGCAGGATTGAGTTCGTGGGGGTTGAAAGAGGCGGCACGATTGTAGCGCTCCTTATAAACACCGGGGATTTCCCAGCGTACGCCGTAGGTGATGGTAAGTTTGTTCGTGGCCTGCCAGGTATCCTGCGCGAAATATCCCTGATAGTTCAAAGATTGCCACGGAAGCGCGAACGAGAGCGCATTGCCACTGGCTCCGTATCCGAGCAACAGCGACGCCAGGCCGTTCCCGCTGGCGCCCGGGCTGAGTGCGTTCTGCGAGGTCGCCAGGTTGTCGAACGTGAACGCTCCGCCGCCGGGAGCCTGATAGTAGTTGTTCTGCAGATCGCGAAGATCGGCGCCGAATTTCAAGGTGTGGCGTCCGATGATTTTACTTAGTGTCGGCGTCAGGACATAATCGTCGTCGATCGAATAAATCAGAGAGTTGCTATAACCCGGCTGTCCAGACAATGGGGTGTAGTTTCCGATCGAAAAACTGGGAACCGAGGTCCCTGGACCACCATGGATGATGGGGAGCTGAGTATCCATGTACGTCGGGAACCCGAACTGCTGGTTCATGTTGATTCCGGTGAAGGGCTGGATGCGAAGATAATTCCAGCGGCCGTAGGATGCGCGGACGTCCAGAATGGTTGTGGGGCTGATCAGATAAGTCGCTCCCACCACGCCCTCCGTGGTGACGTAGGTTTCCGGCGAGTAAGGATCGCCGCCATAAATTCCGTTGTTGAAAGGAATGAACGGCGTGTTGCTCGAAGACCATCGCGAATAGCGGCCAAAGATGCGCAGCTTGTCGGTAACGGTATAGTCGAACCGTCCGTTCACCTGGTTGTTGTTGCCGCCGGAGGCTGCGTTCTTGCTGTAGTTGATATTTTGCGTGAAGGGCTGCCCGGGTTGATTCGGAGGCGAGAATATCGGGAACGCCACAATCTTCGCCGCAACGGGATCAATCCGGGTAAGCGGAATGATGTTGCCGGGGAAGGGCGTGCGCTGAACCGTACCGGATCCGCAGGCGGCGTTATTGTATTGGCCGCATTGCGTGAGCGGATCGTAAATCGGGATCAGTTGCCCGGAAGAATTCTTGTAGCCGGAGAAGTCACCGGAATACATAGGCGTCAACGGCACCGTCGCCAGGAACGTCGCGCCCTGACGCGAACCATATCCCTCCCAGGCGCCGAAGAAGAAAATCTTGTTTTTCTTTACCGGCCCTCCGCCGGTGACGCCGTATTGGTTTTGCGTAAACGCCGGTTTCCCAGTGCCGTTCGCGTTCGCGAAGAAGGTGTTGGCGTTCAGCACCTTGTTACGGAAAAACTCATACGCGCTGCCGTGAAATTCATTCGTTCCGGATTTCGACGTGACATTGACGACGCCCCCCGCATACCGGCCGAATTCGGCGCTATTGCTGTTGGTCTGGACGCGGAATTCGGAAATCGCGTCCGGGCTTGGGACCATCACGGTCAGGTTGCCGACGCCGGCGTTGGCCGGGACGCCGTCGTAATACGTCGCGCTCTGGTTCGCGATGCCGCCGCCGATCTGATAGTTGCCGGCGGCGAAGACGTTCTTTCCCGTAAGGGCGTTCCCGTCGGTGGTGCCCTGCGGAACAACTCCGGGGACCAAGGCGGCAAGATTCAAAATGTTGCGCCCGTTCACCGGCAGTTCCTCGACGGACCGGCTGTTGACCACCTGGCTCAGGTTCGCGTTTTCGGTCTGCAATAGCGGCGCGGTGGCCTGGACTTCGACGGTCTGCGTCACGTCGCCGACTTGCATCGCAATATCCGCGCGGACAGCGCCCGCCACGGTTACTTCAACCTGCTCACGCGTGGCTCGCTTGAATCCGCTTTGCTCCACGTCGACTTTGTAGATGCCGGGAATAAGGTTCAGGAATTGATAGCCGCCCTCGCCGCCGGTCTGAGTCTGGTGCCGCTCGTCGGTTCCTACGTTGGTCAAGGTAACGGTGGCGCCGCGCACCGCGGAACTGGATTGGTCGGTCACGGTCCCGACAATGGATCCGTAAAATGCCTGGCCAAAGATTGGCGTAGTCAAAATCGGGAGCGCGATAGCAACGAAGCACACTCCCCGCACGAGCCGTCTCAACATAGAAACTCCCCGGAAGTCGCCCTAGACTTTTAAAACTACCGTAGGTATATATCAGAGTTTCCGCGTGAGCGCAAGGCCTTTACGCGCATTTATACAAGTATTTGCACAGACAACCGGCCCGGTGGTTTCTTATTGACCAGTCATGTTGCCGCTACGCTCAGTGAGCGGCAGGGCGCAGATTATCTCTAACGAATTTCGCCTGCACGCTATCCGGACCGAGTGTTTTTTCGTAGATCGCGAGGGCCTGGCGAAGCAGCGCCTCCGCTGCCGCGCTCTGCCCCGCCTCCTTCATCAGCATTCCCAGATTGGCGATATCGGCGGCAGTCTCCGGCTGTTCCGGACCATACAGGGAAGCGTCGATAGCGGCCGCTCGCCGGTAAAGCTGGCCGGCTGCCTGGAGCTCTTTCTTGTTCCACAGAACGTCCGCCAGGTTCGTGCAGGTCATGGCGAGCTCGGCGCTCTCCGGGCCGAACTTTTCTTCCGACAGGCGCAACGCGGTCCGCTCCAGCTTTTCCGCCACATCGAACTGACGGCGGCCTTCCAGCAAATTCCCCAGCGTATTCAGAATTCCGACCGTCAAGTGATAGTCGGGCTTGGCGATCTTCTCCTGGATCGCGAGCGCGCGGCGCAGGGGCGGCTCGGCTGAAGCGTCGTCGTTATGGGCACGGAGCGCAAGCGCGTATTCATGCAGCAATGCCGCCACCCGGCGATCTTCAGGTCCGGAAGCCTTTTCCTCGGCCGCGATGGCGCTCCGATAATGTGAATCCGCATGTTCGGGGTCGAGTTGCGCTAACCGAGCGTGGGATCGCGCGGCGACTTTGGCGTCTCCGCCGCCGGCAGCTTCCTGAAACAACGCAAGTGCTTCGTCGCGCTTTCCTTCCGCTTGAAGCGCACCAGCCAGGTTCTCGCGATCCGCATCAATGGCCGGATCCGAGTTCCCCGCGTCAATAGACATCGCCCGCCGCAACGGCGCTTCCGCCGCGCTGTAGTTTCCAGTCTCCATCAGAAACAATCCGAGATCCGCCGCCGCGCGCGCGACCTTGGCATCGCGCGCTCCCGATTCGCTCTCGCGTTGCGACAACGCCGCTTCGTAAACCGGCGCCAGCGTCGAAGGGTCGGACGGCGCCAGGAATTTCGCGTCTTTGTTGACAACGGAAGCCGCCTGCAACGTTTTCACGGCCCGCCTGGACGGCGCGAGCTTCCGGCTCTGCGGATCGTAAATACCGATCCAGTGATTCGTAAAGTGCAGCGACGCACTGGTGGAGACCTGGGGCATGTGGCAACTAACGCAGCTTCGCGACGCGACCGCGGTTTTGTGAAGGACGTTCTTGTGGCATCCGGCGCAACGCGCATCGTAAGATGCCGCGGTCTTCTTCAGCGGCTGGTGCGGATCGTGACAGGTGATGCAGGAGAGCGCGTCCTTGCTGTTGCGAAAACAGGCCGCGCGATGCAGGTATGCGGGCTGATGGCGGACGTTCCAGGCGTTGCTCCAGTCGGTATCGTCGTCGAGATCGCTCGCCTGCCGGTGGCATGCGCCGCACAGCACGTTGAGTTCGGCGGGCGCCAGGCGTTTCGGATTTTGAATGGTTCCGGGCGCTCCGCCCGATTTCACGTGCGCCGCGCCCGGGCCATGGCACGCTTCGCATCGCACACCGGGCTCGGAGGGCTCAACTTTGTACGCGGCTTTGAGCATCACCGGGCCGGTCGAGTGGCAACTGAAGCATCGAAGAGCTGTGCCGACGGGATCAAAAGTGCGGTAGACGACATCTTTCCCGTCCTGATGGCCGGGGGTCAGAGCCAGGGACTTCGTAGCCGCATAGTAACTGAGGCCGTGTTCGGCGATGGTTTCCTCGCCGGTCTGGGTCACCCAGGTGGTTGCTTTTTCCCCGGCTCCGAATGCCCATTGGGCGTGATTTCCGGGAGACGGGCTGTCCGGTTTGGCTGGCGCGAGCGCTCGCGCGTGTCCCGATTTCGATTGCGATTCGAATTTAGCGGCGTGACAGGTTCGACACGCTTCGCTGCCGACGTATTGCCCCGCAAGCGGCAC
>DATGGL010000011.1:0-17972 GCA_035308605.1 Bryobacteraceae bacterium | reverse complement strand
ATCATGATTCTGCCCGGCATGGGCGTTATCAGCGAGATCATTGCGTGCTTCTCCCGAAAGGCCATCTTCGGATACGGATTTGTCGCGTTTTCGAGCGTCGCGATCGCCGTCCTCGGATTCCTGGTCTGGGGTCACCACCTGTTCGTCGCCGGCCAATCCATGTACGCAAGCATGGTGTTCTCGTTCATCAGCTTCCTGGTGGCCGTTCCGTCGGCGATCAAAGTCTTCAACTGGACGGCGACCATGTACCGCGGGTCGATTTCCTTCGAAACACCGATGCTCTACGCCTTCGGATTCATCGGCCTGTTCACCATCGGCGGCCTCACCGGCTTATTTCTGGCGACCATGGCCGTTGACGTCCACCTGACCGATACCTACTTCGTCATCGCGCACTTCCACTACGTGATGGTCGGCGGAATGGTCCTGGCGTATCTGGGCGGCGTGCACTTCTGGTTCCCGAAGATCACCGGCCGGATGTACCCGGAGAACTGGGCGAGGATCGCCGCTGTCATCGTCTTCGTCGGATTTAATCTGACGTTTTTCCCGCAGTTCATTCTCGGATACCTCGGAATGCCCCGCCGCTACGCGACCTACGCCGAAGAATTTCAGATATTGAATGTCCTGTCGACTGCGGGCGCGTCGATTCTGGGGATCGGGTACCTGATTCCGATGATCTATCTGACGTGGGCCTGGCGAAAGGGTCCGATTGCGCCTCAAAATCCGTGGAACGCGAAAGGACTCGAATGGGAGAAATCACCCACTCCCCCTCCGACGTTCAATTTCGACGAGCAGCCCGTCGTCACCGAGGACGCCTACAATTACGCCGAGGAGGTGCATGTTGGCCGACATTGACGCCACTCTCGCCGCACATCCCCCGCAGTTGAAGCATCACTTCGACGATAGCGAGCAGCAGCTCGAATCGTCGACGCTCGGAATGTGGGTGTTCCTGCTCACGGAAATCATGTTCTTCGGCGGCATGTTCGGCGGCTATACGGTTTACCGGAACATGTATCCGGACGCGTTTGCCTCCACCAGCCATTTCATGAACGTCACTCTGGGCGGATTCAATACGGGCGTCCTTATTTGCAGCAGTCTCACGATGGCGCTGGCCGTTCGCGCGGCGCAGCTCGGGAACAAGAAGACGCTGATCTGGTTCCTGATCTTCACACTGATCCTCGGATGCGTGTTTCTGGTGGTGAAGTATTTCGAATATCACGAGAAATGGGTCGATCATCACATCCCGGGACCTGGATTCCGCTATGAAGAAACCCAGTACTTCCGCCAGGCGCAGATTCTCTTCTTTCTCTATTTCGCGATGACCGGCATGCACGCGATGCATATGATCGTCGGCGCAGGCCTGTTGACCACTCTGATCGTCATGGCCGCGCGGAACAAGTTCAGTGCGCTCTGGTACACGCCGGTGGAGATGATCGGCTTGTACTGGCATTTTGTCGACATCGTGTGGATCTTCCTGTTCCCGCTCTTGTACCTGATAGGACACACCAAATGACCCACAAAGTTGTTCCGGTGAAAAATTACGTCTTCATATTCCTGATCCTGATCGCCCTGACCATCACGACGGTGCTGGTTTCCAAGATCGAACTCGGCGAATACAACTTTATCGTCGCCATGACCATCGCAGTGATAAAAGGAACACTGGTCGTCCTGTTTTTCATGCACGTCAAGGGAGCCAGCGCCATGACCAAGTTATTCGTAGGCGCGGGCTTCTTCTGGTTGGCGATTCTGCTGGTATTCGTCCTGAGCGACTACAACAGCCGAGGCTGGCTGCCCGGGCCCAAATGGTGGTAAACGGTCTAGGTTCCCGTCGCCGCCAGCCGCGGAACTCCGTCGCGTAGGATCAACGATCCCTGGGCGAGAGCGCTGGTGCGCGGACCGGGAAGCACGATTCCCGACAGGTTCAGCGGATCGGCCAGCGCAATCTCAATCTCTTCTTCCGCCGCGGCCGTGCGCCGGATAAAGCGCAGCAGATCCACCGCCTCCGGGCGTGCGAACTGCTCGCCGACGAAGCCGGACACAAAGCGCCCGCCTCGAATCTCACCGCGCGCTTCCATCCGCCGCAGCGCGACCAACAATTCTCGCCACGCCGGAGCCAGTGTTTCGCGAGCCAGCATGTCGCGGAATACGACACCCCAGCGATCCAGAAGCTGTTTCGCAAAGAATTCCGGGTTCACCTCGCCGTCGCCTCGCTCCAGCAGCGCCCATCGTCCAGCCGCATGCCTCGGCCGCGAAAGTTTTCCGCGCCCCTCGCCGCGCCTCCGCTTCGGATCGATCAAAGACCGCAGATTCTCAAACCCATCCGCGGTAACGCGCCCGGCCGCCGCCAATTCCCAAACCGCATCCTCCACTTCACTCGCTAGCCGTCCGGTAGCCCGCACAAGATCATTAAAGAACGACGCTCCCCGGTTCTCCAGCGCCGCCAGAACATCATTCGCCTGATGCGAAAGTGGGACAGGTCCCCGGCCTGCCGGCAACAACCGTCCGGCATCCTCCCGCAAGAAAATCGCCAGCGGCGCGACCCGGGTAGGCCGCACTCTGCGCGCGCCTTCGGTTTCCAGCGCCGGATGCGGCGACAACCGTCCCCACATCACTTCGCCCGCCAGGCACAGACGATCCAGCCATTCTGGATCATACTCGGCAACCCGCCGCGGCAAGACCACCGACTCCCACGCCGCGGCCGAGATCTCATACCCCTGCAACTGCCGGAGCACTTGAAACAACCCGTCCACTCCGTGCAACTGTGTTCCCGGCGCCAGGTGCTGCCAGCGGCATAGAAACCGCATGAAGCTCGCGGCCGTTACGGGTTCGATCTCGCGCCGCAGCCGCCCCAGCGTCAGCCGATGAATTCGCGCCAGGATTCGCCGGTGGCAAAACTCCGCGTCTTCCGAAGCGAATCTTCCGCGCAGAACTTGGCCCTCCGATTCGAGCTGTCCCAGTGCGATTTCGACGTCGGAAATCCCCAGTCCAAGCCGATCCGCAAGCGCCGCCGATGTCACCGGACCGATGGAATCCATCCAGCCCCGGAGAATCGAGGTCACATCGCCAATTCGCTCGACGCGTTCCGTTGCCACCCACCATTGGCCGATCGTGCTCGCCCGCCCGGCAGCCACCAACTCGTTGTAAAACTCCCGCCATTCTTCGACCGGCGGCAGCACAATCAGCGTCAGAAGCGCATCGTGCAGCTCATCGGCGTCGCGCACTACCGGCCAGGACTCCTCGGCCACTTGCGCGATCGCCGTGGGATCCAGCGCCCCGATGGAACCCGCATCTTCAGTCGAAAGCGTCCGCCGGAGCTGCACGGCTCGCGCCCGCCGCTCCTCTAACGGCGCGTCATCCAGATACGCATACGGATTCGCATTCAGAATTTCATGGCTCAGCGGCGACGGCTCCGGCGTATCGACGGCCACCGTCCGCAGCGTCCCTTCGTCCATGCGTTCGAGAATTCGGATCAGCCCATCGATATCCATCGCGTCATGCAAACAATTCGCGATCGTCTCATTCACCAGCGGATGATCCGGAATGCGAATCTCGCCCGTTAAGTTTTCCGCGCACGCGACTTGATCCGGAAACACCGATGCGAGCAAATCGTCCGCGCGCATCCGTTGAATCGGCGGAGGCACTTTCTTGCCTCCTTGGAATCGCGGCACCGCCAGCGCTCGCGACGCGTTCCATTTCCAGCGCGTGCCGAACATCGGGGCGTCAAGCAGCGCCTGCGTCAGAACATGCTTAACGCTGTGCGGCCTCAAGAAACTGAAGACGCTTTCGAGAGGAAACGAATGCTGGTCGCTCAGCGAAAGCAGCAGCCCGTTATCCGTCGCCGCGGCCTGCAATTCGAAATTGAAAGTCCGGCAGAACCGCTTGCGCAACGCGAGCCCCCACGCCCGATTGATCCGCGATCCGAATGGCGCGTGAATCACGAGCTGCATGCCGCCGCCCTCGTCGAAGAATCGCTCGGCCACCACGGCATCTTCGCTAGGCAGTGTGCCGAGCCCCCGCTCGCCGGCGCGAACGTATTCGACGGCCTGCTCCGCTCCGCGCTGATCCATGCAACATTCGAGTTTTAGAAATTCAACCGGCTCCCGGGCCGCCGCGATGTCGACGCGCAGCCGCGATACTTCCGTCGAAAGCTCCCGCGTGCGTCCCGGCGCTTCGCCGTTCCAGAACGGAACCGTCGGCGCGGCTCCACGCGCATCCTCGACGCGTACGCGTCCCGGTTCCACTCGACGGATCCGCCACGAGGTTGTCCCCAGCAGGAAAATATCTCCCGCCAGGCTCTCGATCGCGAAATCTTCGTCCAGCGTTCCAACCACGGTCCCTTCCGGTTCGGCGATCACCTGATACTGCGCGGTATCCGGAATCGCCCCACCGCTGGTGATCGCAGCGAGCCTTGCGCCCCTCCGTCCGCGGACCCGATGATTCACCTGGTCCCGATGCAGAAACGCGCCGCGCCGCCCCCGCGACGTCGCGATGCCTTCGGAAAGCATCTCGATCACCGCATCGAAGTCGCGGCGGGCGAGATTCCGGTAAGGATACGCACGCCGAATCCACGCAAACAGGTCGTCTTCATTCCAGTCATCGCAGGCCGACATCGCGACAATCTGCTGTGCCAGAATATCCAGCGGCGCCGGCGGGATTTCGATCGCGTCCAGTTCGCCCGAACGAATTGCCCGGACCAGAGCCGCACATTCGATCAGCTCATCGCGCGTCGTGGCGAACAACCGTCCCTTGGGAAGCGCGCCGACCCAGTGCCCCGCTCGCCCGATTCGTTGCAGCGCTACCGCAATCGACCTCGGCGATCCGATCTGGCACACCAGATCGACGGTGCCGATATCAATTCCCAGTTCCAGCGAGGCCGTCGCCACCACGGCCCGCAGTTGCCCCGATTTCAGTTTTTGCTCGGCGTCGAGACGCAATTGTCTCGAAAGACTCCCATGATGCGGCAGAACCGCATTCTCGCCGAGCCGTTCCCCCAAGTGATGCGCCACGCGTTCCGACAATCGCCGCGTGTTGACGAACACCAGCGTCGTGCGATTCTCACGCGCCAGTTCGGCGAGGCGATCGTAGATCTCGCCCCACATCTCGGTGCTCGCGACCGGCCCCAGCTCATCGCGCGGAACTTCAACCGCAAGTTCCATCGCGCGCCTATGTCCTACTTGGACAATCTTCGCGCCGGGACTCAGAAATCGGGCGACGTCTTGAATCGGACTCACCGTCGCCGACAGCCCGATCTTTTGCAGATGCGCGCCCGTCAGGGCTTCCAGCCGTGCAATCGATAATGCCAGGTGCGAACCGCGCTTATCGTCAGCAATCGCGTGAATCTCATCGACGATCACCCCGCGCACCGATTTGAGCATCTTGCGCGGACCTTCCGCGGTAAGCAGGATAAAGAGCGATTCCGGCGTGGTCACCAGAATGTGCGGCGCTTCTTTCCCCATCCTTTGGCGCTCCGCCATCGGGGTATCCCCGGTACGGACCGCGACTCGAATCTTCCCGAGGGAAACTCCGGCCTGGCGTGCGAGTTCAGCGATGCCCCCCAGCGGCCATTCCAGATTCTTGTGAACGTCGTTACTCAGCGCCTTGAGCGGAGAGATGTAAAGGATGGCAGTCTCGTTCGGCAGTTCGCCTTCGCGGGCCTGCCTGACCAGACCGTCCAGTGATATCAGGAATGCCGCCAGCGTTTTACCGGATCCCGTAGGAGCGGAAATCAGGACGTCTCGCCCGGCGCGAATCTCGGGCCATCCAAGCCGCTGAGGCTCGGTAACGTCGCGAAACCGTTCCGAAAACCATTGCTGGACCAATGGATCAAACGGCAGATCGAAGGACGAAAGTGGCACCTCAGTCCTATGATATCCAGTATCCTAAGCTTTTGACCCCAATCCCCTTTGACAACGAGTACCTCTCCCGGCTCCGCAACGGCGACGCGGAAACGGAGAACCATTTCGTGTCTCATTTCAGTAACGTCATCCGGCTGTCCATGCGCTACCGGTTGCGTTCCTGGGAACTGATTGAAGACATTCGCCAGGAAACGTTCCTTCGGGTCCTGAATTTCGTTCGTTCGGATCGCACGCTCGACCGGCCGGAGCGTCTCGGTGCCTACGTTCACTCCGTGTGCATCAATGTAATGATGGAGCTTTTGCGCGCCTCCACACGCCATCCTCCGATTCCCGAGGAAGCGCAGAATCTTGCCGACGGACGTGCCAGCTCGGAAACCGGCGTGGTCACCCGCGAGCGAAAGGAGCTGGTTCGAAATATTCTCTCGACCCTGTCCGAAAGCGATCAGAGCATCCTTCGCGCGGTATTCCTGGAGGAGGCGGATAAGGACGAGATTTGCAAGCGTTTTCAAGTAGATCGCGATTACCTGCGGGTGCTGGTCCATCGCGCCAAGAATCGCTTTCGATCGGCGCTCGACAAGAGCGGTATGGGACAAGTGTGACTTATTTCGGACACGTGAAACGGTCGGCCTTAGAGAATCACATACAAAGCGAGGCATGAAGGATGGATCATTCGGAAGCGATGCACATGAGAGCCGTTGAGCGTTACATGCTTGCCGATCTCTCCGTTTCCGAAGTCGAGGAGTTCGAACGCCATTTCTTCGATTGTCCTCAGTGCTCGGAGGAGCTGAGGACATTGACCATTCTTCAAGACAACGCTCGAGCCGTTTTCGTCGAGCCTGTTCCAAGCCCAGTCGCCGTCAGCCTGCCGCCCGTTCCCGTACCCCCTGGAACCAAGGCAGGCTGGTGGCGCGATTTAAAAGGTCTTCTGTGGCTGCGCCCCTCCGTTGCCGCACCGGCGTTCGCTCTTCTCGTGATCGCACTGTTCGCAGGATACGAAACAGGCATACGCCGTCCGGGAATGGGCATAGAACCGATTTCCGCCTACCCTCTGTACGCCGCTTCACGCGGTGAGGAAACCGTGATCTCTCCGCCTGCGGGAGCCGAGTTTTACTCCCTATATATGGACCGGACATGGGAGCGCGATTTCCCGTCATACAAGGCCGTGCTTCAGGAAGATCCCGGCGCCACCGAACGCTTTTCCATGAATCTCACAGCGCCCGCTCCCGGCCGTCCCATTTACGTCCTGACCCCGTTGCGAGCGCTTTCTGACGGCAAGCATGTCCTTAGGATCTTAGGAATCGATGATGCTGGAAAAGAGACCGAAGTCGCCCGCTACCCGTTCACCCTCCGGTTCAAGTAAGATTGTTCGCAACAACCCATGAAACTCGAATTCCTCTATCATGGCGGAGCAGTCGGCGCCACCGGCTTCCTCACGTTGCCGGTGCTGGAAAACATGGATATTCAGGCCTCGGTGGCCTTACCGATCACTGGAGGGCACGGCTCTTCTCGTGTCGAGAACTGCCGTCATCGCAATTACTTCTCGTTTTGCGCAGCGGAATCGCATGTAGTTGGCAGCCATAGCAAAACCGATCACGGGTACGGGACGTTGGCGACGACCACCATCGAAGGATTAAACATCATGGACGTCGTGACGTGCGACCGGATCGTCGCGCGCCTTACAGCCAAGTATCCTGACGACAAGACGGAGCCGTCCTTTGTTCCGCTTGGTTCACGCTTTGAGAATCTGCGAATCGCGGGTCATCCCATCAACGTAAACCTTGCGACAGGCTTGTTCGCAGACAACCCGAACTGGGGCGCATTAGCCAAGGCATATGCGCAGCCCGCCGCAAAGAAAAAAGACCCCGCAACGAAATCCGTGAAGGAGGACCTGGACCTTCTTTCCCCGGACCTGGCGAAGAACGGCTTCCCGAAGCCCGGTGGAACTCTCTTTTGCACGCTTGCCAGAGACCTTGATGTTCTTCCCGCCGGCCTGAGCCGCAAGGACCACGGCATCTATGTGCCGCATTTCGGAACCGTTTTCCTGGCGGAATATTATGCCTCAGCGTCGGCGCACCGTCTCCTGATGCTCCGGGTGGAATTGGGATGTTCGGTCGAGGGCGGCTACGGAGCCGGCGGCTGCGATACCAATGGTGGCTGGCCGCCATAAAGGCAAATGTAGTCCGATGAGGACTGTACCCTGGCTTTTGTCGCTGTTGCTCTGTTTGGCGGTCTGCGATTGCACAAAGAAGCCCTCGCCCGACGTACTGTACCGGACAACGCAATCTCTGCTGTACGAGGGCAAGCTGAAAGAGGCGCTCGCCACTGTAGATAGTGGTCTCAAAGTCGAGCCTTCGTGGCGATTTCGCTTTCTGAAAGCGGAAATCCTGCTTCCCATCGGACCGCGAAGAGTCATTCCAGCTTTGGACGAGACTGATCGCCCGTCCACTCCGGAAATCCAGGCTCGATACAAGCTATACCGGGGACGCGCAGAGACTGCTCTTTCGGATTATGGTCAGGCCCAGGCAGATTTAGACGAGGCTCGCAAGCTGGCGGCGCCGCTAAACCTGCCTCTTCTGAACGCTGAAATAGGGCTTTATCAGGGTACGCTGCTCGCCCAACAGGGCAACGGTATTTCCGCAGAGGAGCATTTTCGATCGGCGTTACGAGAAGCCACCAATCACAACGACCCGTTTCTTCAAGTCAGGGCCATGGGTAGCCTCGGAGTCCTGTTCCGATTGACGCATCGGCTCGACGAAGCCACTTATTGGCTCGAAAAACAGCGCGACACGGCTGACCACATTGGCTGGGTACGCTCACGAACGAATGCCGTTGGCAACCTCGGTGTGTGTTACTACCGGCTGGGAGAGTATACCCAGGCGCTCAAGTTTCTTGGCGATGCCGAGGCCGCTGCGCGGCAAAGCGGGGATCCGGGGGATCAACAGGTTTGGCTCGGCAACATCGCCAACGTACACGTCGAAGAAGGTGAGTACGCGGCCGCGCTCGAACCATACAAGCGCGCACTGGAAATTACCAAGGCCCTCGGCGACCAGCCGGATACGGCCACCTGGCTAAACAATCTCGCGATCGCATCTGTCAATCTGGGCGATTTTGATGCCGCCGAACGCTACAACGACGAGGCTCTCGCTCTAAAACAAAAGCTCAAGCAGCGCTCCGTCTATTATTCGCGGCTGAATGAAGCGCGCATCGCCGCTGGACGAAAGGATTTCGTGCGCGCCGAGAAACTCTTCCGCGCACTTCTTGTCGACCCGTCCGAGGATCCCGTTCCCCTGGTCGAGGCGCAAGCCGGGCTCGCGGAATTATTGGTCAAAACAGGCCAACTCACGGTTGCTGATGCGCAATTCCGCACCGCAATCACGACCCTCGAACGCCAACGCGAAGGTCTTACACGTGATGAGTACAAGTTCTCCTATCTCTCGAGCCTGATCAAGTTTTATCAGTATTACGTCGACTTCTTGGTAGCCCGCGGCGAGCCCGAAAGAGCCTTGGAGGTCGTCGAATCGAGCCGCGCACTGGTGCTCGATGAAAAGTTGCATCGCGCAGGCAAGAACGAAGGTTCCGTGAGTGCCGCGACCCTCCGAAAAATTGCCGGATCGTCACGGAGCACCCTTCTCTCATATTGGCTCGGGCCGGAGCGATCGTTTCTCTGGGTGATCACACCGGAAGCAGTCCTGCTGCACGTCCTCCCGCCCGAGAAGCAGATCGCCACACTGATCGAGGTCTATGGCGGCCAGATCGAACAGCTGCGCGATCCGCTGGAATCGGAATTGCCCGCAGGGAAGAAGCTCTCCGAGATTCTGCTCGGTCCCCTGCGTCCGCTCCTATCCAAGGGAACGCGGCTGATTCTGGTGCCGGATCGCGCTTTGCACTCCCTGAATCTCGAGACTCTACCCGACCCCGATGACTCCTCGCGATATCTGATTGATCGCGTCACAATGTCTGTTGCGCCGTCCCTCGGACTGCTCACTGAGGCACATCGGCCTTCGAACAAGCAGCCGTCGATCCTCTTGATCGGCGACCCCGAAACCGCCATCGAAGAATACCCCCACTTGCCCTACGCGGCCAAAGAAATGTCGCTGATCGAGCAGAGTTTCTCCCCGGACCGCCGCGTGGTCGCCGAAGGAGCGCACGCCTATCCCGCGGTGTATCGTGAATCTAAGCCGGCCCGTTTCTCCTGGATTCATTTCGCCGCCCATGCGACTACCAATCGTGAGAGCCCACTGGATTCCGCTCTCATTCTTTCCCAGCATGGCTCCGGCTACGCGCTCACAGCTCGCGACGTCATGAACGTGCCCCTTAACGCCGACCTTGTCACTCTATCGGCATGCCGGAGCGCCGGCGCGAGGATGTATTCGGGTGAAGGCCTCGTTGGATTGTCGTGGGCATTTCTGCGCGCCGGCGCCGGTAGCGTCGTCGCGGGCTTGTGGGATGTCACCGATATGTCGACCGCAACACTCATGGCCGATTTCTATGCGCAACTGGTCAAGAACGTTGCTCCCGCCGAAGCTCTGCGCCAGGCCAAATTGCATCTTCTACACTCGAATAACGCCTACAAGAAGCCGTTTTATTGGGGCCCGTTCCAGCTCTATACCGGCGCCGCGAGCCGTTGAAGACTCAGTGAGTCATTGAGTAAATCAGGTAATTGATTCCATAGCGATACGCGAGCGCCGTCATCTGCTCGGGATACACCGGCGAATCGGCATATTCCCATGCATCGCCGACATCGGTGTTGAAGTTCACCGCGACCACCATGCGATTCTTATCGTCGTACATCGCGCGCCATGCAGGCTGGGTGCCCTCCGGTTGCTGCACGATCACCGATCCCCCCGGCCCCCGCCGCAGATGCCGGGTCCCTGGAATGAACGTGCGATCTTTTTCCCGAATATCGTAGAGCACGTGCATCACAGAATCCGATTCCGAGATGTCCGTGATCTCGTGGCCCGGCAGCACTCTATTCATGGTCTGCTGAAAAACCTCCCATGCTTCCGGTCCCCAGAAATCGTCCACAACGATAAACCCGCCGCGGAGGAGATATTCCCGCAAGCGGCTGATCTCGGCCGCGCTCAAGCCCCACCATCCGGTCTGCGTAGCGTAAATCCACGGATAGTCGAAGAGCCGATCGTCGGTGAGACGCAGGTGACGCGGGTCGCCCGTGTCTACCCGCGTCAGCCGTTGGACGCCGGCGGTGAAATGATTGTCCGCGTCCGGCCAGTCGACCAGCCACCATCCTGTGCCCGTTCCGGCCCGGGACGCATATCCCCATCCGCGATGATATTGCGGCAGGTCCGTATATTCCACCCGGATGAAGTGGAATTCCGAGCTGGCCGGAAAGACCGGCTCAGGACCTTCGTCATGCCCTTCAAACCCGAGCCACTGCGCGAAACCGGCGATCGATACCAGGATCAGTGCCGCCAGGCCCAAGCGAAAACGCATGACGTTTCCTTCCGGCAAGCTCTCTCGGTGAATTGGTTAGCGTTCGACGACTGCTCGAAGCCCAGTGCTGGCACCCATCCAGGAGCGGCAGCGACTGGGTTCCTTGCTATCGAAATGACCGGGACAGCTTACTAGGCTTATTGTCACTTAGAGGAGCCCTTCCCCGCGCAAATCGTCAACCAAGTCCGTTCCCGCATTGCGCGGATAACCAAAATCCCAGAAGGGATCGCCCGCGCCGCTTTCCCAAACCCGAATTTGCCGTGCTGTGAGAAGACTGCCGAACCGCGCATCGAGTGCTCGAACCTGATCGTCTTCGGCGCCGGCCAACTGGATAATCGCGCGCACGTCCAGATCGTTTCGATAATCCTCGATCCCGAGCGAGTAGCCGCGCTCCACAGCCTCGACAAACTCGCGCCAGCGCCGCACCAGACCATCGCGGCCGTCGCGCACGATGTGTTCCGGATATCCGTTGTCGCGCAGATACTCCTGAATTTTCACGTTAGTCATTTGGTCTGCGCGCTTGCCGGTGAAAGTAACGCTCCCCGTCATTGGGAATGAAGAATGTCCGGATCGTGCGATCCGGGTTATACGCTCCGAATGCCCCATTTCTTTTATCGAAGCGTGTGAAAATTCCCCCGGGCTTGGGCGCCTCCAGAATCGGCCCACCGGCCGGCGCGTCCCGAAGAGCCTGAGCCAGCCGCAAATACTCCTGTGGCGAAATGTTGCCGAACTCACGTCCGTGCTTGGCGTAATGCTCCTCAAAGAGGTGCCTGTTCCGGAATCCAGGACCGTCCGCCAGCATCAACAAAGCGGCGAGAATCAGACCCACGGCCACGCGAACTGGTTTCATTGTCTTTAATTTACACCTGCACGCGACGCAGGTCAGGCACGTCATTCAAAATAGCATGGCGAAACAGCATGGCTGAATGGAGCCTTAAGTACGCGGACGCCCGCGGCGAGATTCACCAGCAAGTAGCCGAAGCCGCGTCCGAAAACGAGCTGAGGGACCGCTATGTTCAGCAGGGGTTCCTGGTTTACTCGATCAAGCCGCGATCCGGGATCAGCGGCCTGGTCAGCAGCGGTTCCCCGCGCCGCAAAAAGATCAATCTTGAGAAATTTCTCATTTTCAATCAACAGTTTGTAACGTTGATTCGCGCCGGTCTGCCGATCCTCAAGGCCCTGGACCTTCTCGCCGAGCGGCTCACCGATCCGAAGCTCTCCGGCTACATCAAAGGAGTCCGCGAGGAGGTTCGCAACGGCGCTCTGCTTTCCGACGCTTTCGCGCGCCAGGGCGTATTTCCGCCCATTTACGTGACTTCGGTCCTCGCCGGCGAGCGCAGCGGATCGCTGGGCGAAGTGATCGAACGGTTCATCGCCTACCAGAAGTTATCGCTTTCGGTTCGCAAGAAACTGCTGGTTTCGCTGCTGTATCCTGCAGTTCTTGTGACTCTGGTGGTCACTTTGATCGTGTTCCTGGTCACCTACGTGGTCCCGAACTTCGCGCAGCTTTACTCCAGCATGAACGCCGAACTGCCCATGCCCACGCAGGTGTTGATCGCCATCGGCACCACGGCGCGTAACTACGTGCTGCTGGGATTCGTGGCTCTGATCGCCGGCGTCTTCGGTTTTCGCTGGTGGTCGCGAACGGACCGGGGCAGTGAACTCGTCGACCGGTTTCTATTGAAGCTGCCGGTCGCCGGAGAAGTTTGGCTCAAATACCAGGTTGCCCAATTTTCACGGGTCCTGGGAACGCTCCTCATCGGGGGCATCCCGTTGTTACAGGCTCTAGATACCGCCGCGGATTCTCTGGGTACCCAGGTGCTGAAGAAAGTCCTCCAACAAGCCGTGAAAATGGTGCGGGAAGGGCAGTCGTTGTCGTCATCGCTTCGGCAAACCAAAGTATTCCCGGGTCTTTCGATCGACATGATCGAAGTGGGAGAATCGACCGGCGCACTTCCCGCGATGCTCGGCAGCGTGGCCGAATTTTACGAAGACGACGTCGCCACGCGCACCACCGCCGCCCTCAGTTTGATCGAGCCGGCCATCATGATCTTCATGGGAATTTTTGTGGCGTTTGTCCTGATTTCCCTGTACTTGCCGATCTTCTCGCTGGCCGATTCGATCCGGTCCTAGGTTTATAGAATCAATCAGATCCATTTGCACGGGATGGCGGGTCTGAGCGTCTAACTTTAAGAGGCGTGGAAGGGCCGCAGTGTCCTCAAGGGCCAACCCGCTGATTCTAAAGGCTGATATGGCGGCAATCGATCGAATTATCCCCGTAGACCCCGCGCAGGAGGTTGTGCGCGCCCGGGCCGTTGCCGAACGGTATTATCACGATTTCGTCGACCTGAAGGAAGTCCGTATCGATCACGACCTCTTCCATTCCATTCCGGTCGACCTGATGTTCCGGTACAACTTCGTCCCGATTCAGGCGCAGAACGGGTCGCTGGATATCGCGCTCGCCGATCCCCGGAATCTCAATCTGATCGACGAGCTGGCCGTGCTGCTGGGAAAGAAGCTGCGCGTCAAGGTCGCGACGCTGTCTCAAATCTCCGACCTGCTCAAGAAAACCGAGCAGTCCCAGCGCGTTCTCGAAGAAGTCACCGAAGGCTTCACGCTCGATGTGGTCGGCGAAGAAGAGAACACCGAAGAAACTCTCTCCATCGACAAGCTCAGCGCGGCTGATTCCGACATCGCGCCGGTGATCAAGCTGGTCGACACCACCATCTTCAACGCGCTCGAACGGCGCGCCAGCGATATTCACATCGAAACCCGCGACCAGGAAGTCGCCATCAAGTACCGCATCGACGGCGTTCTGCATTACGCCATGCCGCCGATTTCCAAGGACTGGCACTCGACCATCATCTCGCGCATCAAGGTCATGAGCGAGCTGGATATTGCCGAACGCCGCGTCCCCCAGGACGGCCGCTTCCGCGTGCGTTATAAGACGCGGTTGATCGACTTCCGCGTTTCCATCATGCCCACGATTCATGGCGAGGACGCCGTGCTTCGCGTGCTCGACAAAGAATCGATGAGCGAAAAGTTCTCCAAGCTTTCGCTCGAAGTAGTCGGTTTCTCCGAACACGATCTGGTAAAGTTCCGCCGGTATATCAAAGAGCCTTACGGGATGGTGCTGGTCACTGGGCCCACCGGTTCGGGAAAGACAACCACGCTCTACGCCGCGCTCAGCGAGATCAAGAACGACGAAGACAAGATCATCACCATTGAAGACCCGGTCGAATATCAGATCAAAGGTATTACGCAGATTCCCGTAAATGAAAAAAAGGGACTGACCTTCGCGCGCGGTCTGCGCTCCATCCTGCGCCATGATCCGGACAAGATCATGGTCGGCGAAATTCGCGATCAGGAGACGGCGCAGATCGCCATCAACGCCGCGCTCACCGGGCACCTGGTATTCACTACCGTGCATGCCAACAACGTGTTTGACGTGCTCGGACGATTCCTCAATATGGGTGTCGAGCCGTACAACTTCGTCTCCGCCTTGAATTGCATCCTGGCCCAGCGGCTGGTGCGCGTGATTTGCCCGCATTGCAAGAAGGCCGTCGAGTATCCCGACGAATATCTGGTGGAAAGCGGACTGAATCTCGACACCTGGCGTGACGTCACGTTCTACGAAGGCACGGGATGCTTCGAATGCGGCGGCACGGGCTTTCGGGGGCGCAGCGCGATTCACGAACTCCTCGACTTGAGCGAGCAGATCCGCGAATTGATTCTGGGCAAGCGCCCTGCCTCTGAAATCCGCCGCGCGGCGCGCGAGGAAGGGATGACTTTCCTGCGGGAATCGGCGCTCGATAAGGCGCGGGACGGCGTCACCACGCTGAAGGAAATCAATAAAGTCACCTTTATTGAGGGTTGATCTTGGGGCCGAAATGGGATTTCTGAATCGAATCACCAGCCTGGTAAAGGATCCTCCGCCGCGGCATCTTTTCGAGCTGTCCGAAGCCGGTATCGCTTTCGCCCACAGCGGCGGCACGGGATTTCAGCCGTTCGAGCCGGGAACGCTGGTGGCATCGCCCGTCGAGGATAATATCCTGCGCGGCGATGCGATCGCATCTCTGGTCCAGAAGCTCGCTCCTGTAAACGGTTCCAAGAAGCGCCGCCCCGCCGCCGTCATTCTGCCCGATTACGCCGCGCGCGTTACGGTTCTCGATTTCGATTCGTTTCCCTCGGCGCCGGAGGAGCAGATCTCGCTGGTGCGTTTTCGGGTGAAGAAAACCGTTCCCTTCGACATCGACTCCGCCGCCGTCAGTTATTTCGTCCAACCGGCGTCGACAACCAAGTCCGGCAAGAAAGTAGAAGTTCTGGCCGTAACCGTCGCGCTCGAAGTCATCGCGCGTTATGAAGCCCTGTTCCGCGCGGCCGGTTTCCATCCTGGCGTCGTGACCACCTCGACGATCGCCGCCTTAAATCTTTACCACGGCGACGGCGTGGCTGTGCTTGCTAAGCTCTCCGGACGCGTCCTGACCGTCGCAGTGCTGTCCGGCAGTTCGATCCGGCTGTTCCGCTGCGTGACCCTGGAAGATATCAGCGACGAGGAGATTCTCGGAGTCCTGCATCCCACCTTCGCCTACGTTGAGGACGAATTGAGCGCCGCCGTCGCCAAGCTGATTCTGTGCGGCTTCGATCAGCCGATCTTCGATGAGCCAACCTTCGCTCAGGCAATCCACGGCCTGCGCTGCCCGGTCGAGCCTTTGCGAAGCCGCCTCGGCGCTCCCGGAAGCTTCAACGCCGGACTGTTGGGATACCTGGAGTCCGTAGAGAATTAGAATGCGCGTCCCGATCAATCTCTCGAGCGAGCCGTTCCGGAAAGATCGTCCGATTCTGGTCGCTTCCGGCATCTGCGCGGTGCTCCTCATCGCCCTGCTGGCGGTTCTAATTTCTCTGGTCGCCGGCGAACGATCGCGCGCAAAGGAGACTCGAATCGCGGTGAGCCGGCTAAACGCCCAGATCCGGACCATAGCCGCCGAGGAGACGAAACTGGACGCGTTCCTTCGCCAGCCGGCCAACGCCGAGGTCCTGGAGCGCAGCCTGCTGCTGAATCAACTGCTGGAGCGCAAGTCGATCAGTTGGACCAAAATATTTTCCGATATCGAGAGCGTGCTGCCACACAATGTCAAGCTGATCTCGGTGCGTCTTCCGCAGATCAACTCCCAGAACGAAGTGCTGCTCGACATGGTGGTCGGCGTGAAGGAGCCTGAATCCGCGATCGGATTTTTCAAGAAGCTGGAAGAATCGCCGTTGTTCGGTCCATTGCAGGGTCATAGCTCGTTGCCGCCCTCTCAGAATGAGCCGTTGTACCGCTACCGGGTCACCGTGAACTATGCTCAAAAACTTTAAGTTTCGCGACCCGCAAACCCTGGTCAGAACGGTGCTCGGAGTGTTACTGGCCGCGAATCTGATTGCGGCCGGGCTGGTTCTGTTCCCTCCCGGAGGGTCGGCCGAAGACCTGGAGCAGCAGCGCATCAGCCTGCAATCGCAGTTGAAAGCTCGTCAGGCCACGCTTGAGCGCACCCGCCAGCATGCCACCGCGGTTGAAAAAGGACGTTCGGAAGGCGATCAATTCCTCAGCGGTTATTTCCTTTCGAGCCGCACAGCATTTTCTAGCGTCCTTTCGCAACTGGAAGCCGCGGCCAGCCAGAGCAAGATCAAACAACGGGAACGCGGATTCAGCACCGAGCCCATTGAAGGCTCGGATTCATTGAGCATGATGAGCATCACGGCGGCCTATGAGGGAACCTACGGCGATCTCATGCATTTCGTCCACGAGCTCGATCGATCCCCCAATCTCCTGGTCGTCGAATCGCTGACCGCCGCGCCGCTGGCGAATTCGCCGACGCTGACCGTCAGCATGAAGTTCGACACATTCGTGCGGGATGAGGGGCCGCCCGCGCCATGAAACTGGTCCCGGCGAAGATCGGCGCCGACCGAAAGCGCCTCATGGTTCTGGGCGGGCTGGTGGTCGTATTGATAGCCGTATTCTTTCTCAATCGCGATTCCTCGCCCTCGGCGCCGGCCGCTGCCATACCGTCCGGCAAAGGACCATTTGCCACTCCTGCGGCGATTAGCAAAGCTTCCCGATCTCCCGCAGTTCCGCAGCGGGCCGGCGGACGCGGGCAGGAACGGCGCGTCGAGGATTTCCATCCGACGTTGAAGCCCAAAGATGAGATCGACGTCACGCGCATCGATCCGACATTGAAGCTCGATCTACTCGCGCGCCTGAAGAATGCGCCTTCGGAACCTGGCTCGCGGGGGAGCGTTTTCGATTTCGGCGCCGCGCCGGCTCCGAAAGTGGATCCCGTGAAGCCCGGCCCAATGATCGCCGGACGAGGCGCTGCGCCCGCTCCGCCCCCGGATGCCGCCAAGCCCGCAGGACCGCCCCCAGCACCCCCACCGCCGCCCATTCCATTGAAGTTTTACGGCTACTCGAACACAGCGCGCGGCGGCGCCAGGCGCGCCTTCTTTCTCGACGGCGAAGACATCCAGGTGGCCGGTGAGAACGAATTGATCCGCAATCGCTATAAGGTGATCCGGATCGGCGTAAACTCGGTGGTTGTGGAAGACACCACCAACAAGAATCAGCAAACGCTGCCGCTGATCGAGGAGCTCGCTTCGTGACTTGCGCGTATCAAGTCCGGCGCGGGAAAAACG
>DATGGL010000010.1:0-54929 GCA_035308605.1 Bryobacteraceae bacterium | reverse complement strand
CCATTCACGATCGACGTCCAGAGCGGATTTTATATGCGTCCAGAAGGCGAGAAGCTGCTGATCGGTGTGACGAATGAGCAGGAACCCTCGAGCGAGAATCTCGCGGTCGACTGGGAATGGCTCGAGACGGTGCTGGAGCGCGGCGCACAGCGATTTCCGTTTCTTGCGAATACCGGAATCGTGCGCCGGAACTGCTGGGCGGGATTGTACGAAAACACACCCGATCATCTGCCGGTTCTCGGCCGTCATCCCGATTTGACCAACTACGTGGACGCCAGCGGATTCAGCGGGCATGGGGTGATGCACTCGCCGGCCACGGGGATGTTGATCGCGGAAGAAATTCTCGATGGGCGCGCGCACACGATCGATATCGACAGCCTGCGGATTTCTCGCTTCGCGTCCCGCGACGTTCACGCGGAGATCAACGTCTATTAAGTTCCTGTTCGAGCGCTCGAATCAGGAGGCGATTATCGGCTTCGTTGCGAACGGCAACGCGAACATATCGTCCCCGGGTCAGGCCTTCGTAGGATTCGCAATCGCGGGCGAGGATCCGGTGATGCCGGACCAGGCTGACGCACAGGTTGGACGACGAGAGCATGCCGGGCTGCAATTCGAGCAGAAGAAAATTCGCGGCTGACGGGAATGAGACCAGTCCCAGCGCCGTCAGACCCTCAGCGAGTTGTTGCCGCGCGGCTTGATTCTCCAGAATAGACGCGGCGGCGTATTCCGCGTCCCCCAGCGCTTCAGCCAGGGCCTCGATGGCGAATTGCGTAACCGGCCAGGCGGGCAGCAGCCTGGCGATACGCCGCGCTGTGTCCGGGTGCGCGACAGCGTAGCCGACGCGCAGCGCGGGGCAGCCATAAAACTTCGTCAACGAACGAATCGCGATCACTCCCGGCCGCGACGCCGCTTCCGAAGATACGCTTGCCGAGGGGACGTAATCGATGAAGGCTTCGTCCAGAATCATGGTTGCCCGCGCAGTGCCGGCCGCGTCCAGAATTCGGCGGACCCCACTGCTACACAACGCAGCGCCCGAGGGGTTATGCGGGCTGTTCAGAAAAACCGCGCCCGGCTGAATCGCCGCGCAAAAGTCGTCCACGGGAACTTGAAAATCGGCGGCGCGGCTGAGCGGAAACGGGACAAACTGGACCTGTAGCTGTTCGCACACACGGCGGTATTCGCTGAATGCCGGGATAGGTACCAGGGCGCGCGAAGCGTTGGTGATCCGCAAGGCCGGATTCAGCAGCGCCTCGGCGCCGGGGCCGATGACGATCGCTTCGGGCGGCACGTCGAGACGAAGGCTAAGGGCCTTGCGCAGGACTGAGGCGGATGGATCGGGATAAAAAGATAACGTGCGAGGGTTCGATGCGCTAGACCTGAGGCGATCCAGGGCTCTTGGCGGAAGCCCCCGCGGATTGATGTTGGCGCTGAAATCGAGAAGATCTTCTGGCGCTATTCCCAACGCGGCCGCGGCTTTCCAGACATCGCCTCCGTGGTTCATCTTCGTTTGCGCGCAAGCACCAGTAACGCCGCGCCGAATGCGAGTGCTGAAACCGTCGCGACAATCTTGACGGCTCTCTTTGCATCGTGAATGGTGGCCGGACGGCCCTCGGAATAAAGAATCGCGCCGTGGTGAGCCCGGCCGTCATAGAAGTTTGTCCCGCCCAAACGGACTCCGAGTGCGCCCGCCATCGCCGCTTCGGATCGGCCGGCATTCGGACTCGCATGGCGATGACCGTCCCGTCGCCAGATGGCGAGCGATCGCGTGCCGTTCAAGCGATGCACGTCGGCCGCGGCGGCGATGGCGAGTGCCGTGAGGCGGGCCGGAAAGAAATTCGCCGCATCGTCAACGCGCGCAGCGACGCGGCCGAAATAAAGATATCGCGGTTCACGATGGCCGATCATCGAATCGAGCGTGTTGATCGCTTTGTAAGCCATCGCTGCGGGAACGCCGCCGGCCGCCAGCCAGAATAACGGCGCGACAATTCCGTCGCAGGCGCTCTCGGCCAGAGTCTCGATGACGGCTCGCGCGATTTCGGTTTCGTTCAGATCCGCCGTATCGCGGCCGACGATGCGCGCCAATCGCCGGCGCGCCAGGACGAGATCGGCCGCTTCCATGGCGCGGATCACGGAGCGCGACTCGTCGAGCAGATTACGCGTGGCGAGAGTCGTCCATGCCAGTGAAATCTGCCACCCGGCGGCTCGCGGATGTCCGCACATCCATGCGAGCGACACAACCGAAGCTGTCAACGTGGCGCCCGCGACCAATTCCGCCCCCGGCGTTCGTGCCCGAGGACGGAGCCAGCGTTCTCCGGCCTGAATCAGCTTTCCGAAGATCCGTACAGGATGCGGAAGCCATTGAGGGTCGCCCGCCACCAGATCGAGAGCGTAAGCAAGGGTGAGACGAAGCGGCGTCATCTTAATAAAGCGTGGGGGCTACCAGGCGCGCGACCAGCGGTTGCCAGGATGGCCTTCGGGACGCAGTCTCGCGTCGGCTCCCGCGCGGAATTCGAGAAGACGGCCCATGAGCCAGAGCACGTCCGAGAGACGATTGAGATACACCAGGATTTGGGAATTCGGCAGATTTCCGGATTCATGCAGAGCGACCGCCAGCCGCTCAGCACGCCGGCAAACCGTGCGAGCAACGTCGAACGCGGCCGAGCCGGCCAATTCGCCGGGGATTGACCAATCGTTCAAGACGCCGGGCATCGATTCGATGCGCTCCACTTCGCGATCGAGAAATTCGACCATCTCGGCCGTGATCTCGGGTGCGGGCTTTCGCGACTCGGGAGCAGTGCCGATGGCGCTCCCGACTTTGAACAGCTCGCGCTGAATTGCGCGGGCCAGATCGTTCACCTCGGCGTCGCCGCAAAGCGCGCGAGCCAGGCCGATTTGCGAGATCAGCTCGTCGATAGTGCCATAGCATTCGACGCGCGGGTGTGTTTTCGATACGCGAACGCCCCCGGGAAGTCCGGTTTGCCCGGCATCACCGCGTTTGGTTGCGATACTCATGCAGCTCCTTTGCAAGATCCGGGTCGAGTGATTCCTCCGGTTCCGTTCCTTCAAGCGGTGCGCACCCGGCGGCGTGAGCGAGAATTGCATGAAGCTGGCGGACACCCTCGGTAAGGGATGCGGGACCCGGCTGGAGAATATAGGTTGATTTGACTTCGTAGATGTGGCAGGAACGCAGGGCATTGATCGATTCCCAGCCCGGTCGCGCGCGGATTTTTTCTTTACTCACTTTTCGTCCGCACCAGGATCCGATGATCACATCCGGATTCGCGCGGATGACATCGCCGGGGTCGACGATGCGGTTTTTCGCGTCGTGCTGTTCGCGCAGGTGCGGAAAAACGCATTCACCCCCGGCTATTTCGATCAGCTCCTCCACCCAGCGGATGCCGCTGATCAGCGGGTCCATCCATTCTTCAAAATAAACGCGCGGCCGCCGCTCGAATCGGCGTGCGGATTCTCCAATGCGATCGAGCTCGCGGTGGAGGCGGTCGACGAGCAGGACACCATCCGATTCGCAGCCGACCATCCGCGAAAGCATCAGCATCATCTCGAAAATCTCTTCAACGGAACGCTGATTGAAGACGATAACGTTGATGCCCACGCGAATCAGATCGTGGGCAATCTGGGCCTGAAGGTTGGAAAACCCAATAACCAGATCCGGCTTCAGTTCAAGAATCTTGTCGATTTTCGCCGAGGTGAAGGCCGAGACTTTCGGTTTGGTCTGGCGGGCTTCCTTGGGGCGGCAGGTAAACCCGGAAATACCGGCGATCCGCCGGTCCTGGCCGAGTAAGTAGAGGGTTTCAGTCGTCTCTTCAGTGAGACAAACAATGCGCTGAGGGCCGCTGCTATTGAACACGTTCACGACCTGCCTTCCGTCGAAGCAATTCGCAATCGCCCGAGGCAGGTCTCCTGACTCGCAGGTCGTCGCGCTACCGGCTGCCTTCCCGTTTTATTCCAAACAGTGGCTGACTGCGCCGGCCGCTCGCTGCTCACAGTGGCGGGACCGTGCGGGATTTTCACCCGCTTCCCTTTTCACTCGTCCGATTTTTCGACCGGCGCGAGCACCTCGGGAAGATTTTACGCTAGCACATTTTGCCGCTGAGCCGAGTCTTTCCAGTTCCACCACTTCAATTTTTCGGGATCGTGCCGCGATTCGGATGCATAGTAGACCGCGCAGCGGAAGACGTACAGAACGCAGCGGTCGACCCTAGAGCCGGCCTGCGTGCAGAGTTCGTCGTAAAGTACTTGAGGATTTTGACCGCGAAGCTCGGCGACTTCGCGGATGCCGACCAGGTATAGATCCGACGCCAGAGATGGGCCGACTCCAGGAATTTTCGAGAGCTCTGCGATCACGTTTTTGGGCGCCGTTTGTCGGCGTGCCTCCCAGGCTGTCATTTCGTTCTCTCCTGATCTCAACATTACGCGCATTCGCAGCCGCTCGATTGGAAAAAACGGTCAAAGCAGTAGCTAAGCTCGCTATCTTGCGGTATAGATAACTGATATGCCCCACGTCACCCGTCCCCAGACGTCGAAACCCGGCTGCGATCGCCGGACGTTCATGACTGCCCTAGGAGGGCTTACGGCGCTTGCCGGAGCCGGTTCTGCTGCCGCGCAGGATTCATCGCATGCCATTGTGCGCGACTGGTCCGGTCATGTGCCCGTTCAGTATCCCGATCCCGACATCATCGCTCTGGACAATCGCTTCAAGAAGTACATGATCGGCAATACAGTCATCAAGCGGCTTTATACGGGAACGCTGTGGTCGGAAGGTCCGGCGTGGAACGGAGTTGGACGCTATCTGGTCTGGAGCGACATTCCGAACAACGTACAGATGCGATACGGCGACGAAGACGGGCACGTCAGCGTGTTTCGCAATCCGTCCGGCTACAGCAACGGCAATACTTTCGATTTCGAAGGCCGCCAGCTTGCCTGCGAGCATGGAAACCGGCGCGTGGCTCGCTACGAGCAGAATGGGACGGTTACGGTAATCGCGGACAAGTTTCAAGGCAAGCGTTTGAATTCGCCGAATGACATCGTGGTCCATCCCGACGGCAGCATCTGGTTCACTGACCCGACCTACGGCATCCAGGGAGACTATGAAGGCTTCAAGTCGACCAAGGAACTGAAAGAAGCCGTCTATCGCGTCGACCCCAAGACCGGGCAGATGGACAAGATCACCGAGGAACTGGATCAGCCGAACGGCATCTGTTTCTCGCCGGATTATAAGAAGCTGTACGTCGCCGATACCGGATCGGGCAGGGAAGTGCGGGTTTATGACCTCGACGGGAAAACGGCGCGTAACGGAAAGCGGTTCGTGCAAATGAGCGTTCCGGGCAGCGGCGCTCCCACAGGAGCCGATGGAATGCGGTGCGATACGGATGGGAATCTGTGGGCGGGGGCCCTTCCGGGAGTACAGGTGATCGCCCCGGATGGACATCCGATCGGCATTATTCGTCTCCCGGAAAACTGCGCGAATGTGTGTTTCGGCGGGACAAAGCGGAACAAGCTATTCATGGCCGCAAGCCAGTCGTTGTACGTCGTCTACGTGCTCGCGACCGGCGCGCACATTACATAGGTGCTGTAAGTCATTGACCTGGCAGAGCGCCGGCACCGAACCGCGACCAATAGGGAGCGGATTTCGTTCTTTTCACTCAATTCGATGGGACAAGAAGCAAACTGCGAGGCAAAGCTCGACCGGAAAGTATCGCAAGGGAAAGCTTTGCTCGAGACCGATTACGTATTGTTTCGCGGCGAGTTTCGCGTGAAGATTCCATTCCGGGCGATGAAATCAGTCGCCGCCAAAGGGCCATGGCTCGAAATCGCTGCTGAGGAAGGAACGCTATCGCTGCAACTGGGTCCGGCTGCTGCGGAGAAGTGGGCGCAGAAAATTCTCAATCCGCCCTCCCGTCTCGACAAACTTGGCGTGAAGGCCGGGATGCTCGTCTCCCTGGCAGGCCTCAAAGACAGCGCCTTCATTGCCGAGCTCGAAGCCCGCGGCGCCACGGTGCGCGGCCGCCCGGCAAAGGACTCCGATATTATCTTTCTCGGCGCCGCGAAGAAAGCAGATCTCGAAAAAATCGACCAACTTTCCGGCTGGATCAAGCCCGCCGGCGGTATCTGGATCGTGTATCCGAAGGGCATCGAAAGCATCACTGAAGGAGACGTCCTGGGTGCGATTCGCCGGGCCGGGCTGGCGGATGTTAAGGTCGCGTCCTTCTCCGCAACGCACACGGCGCTGAAAGCCGTCGTCAGAAAAGCTCAGCGCGCCGCGCGATAACTTCCGAGAACCCGCAGGAAGTCGGCCATTTCCGCCAGGTGCCCCAGCGCGTTACGCACGGTTTTCTCGTCGCGATGGCCCATCAGGTCCAGATAGAACATGTATTCCCAGGGCTTCCCGCGCCGCGGCCGGGATTCGATCTTCATCAGACTCAGATCCCGCAGTGCAAGCGCGCTGAGCGCGCGAAACAGCGATCCAGGCTTATTGCCGGTCGAAAACACCAGCGACGTTTTCCACGGCCGCCCGCGCGCGGCACGGGGCTTGGCGCCTGCCGGTTCCAGAAGGAAGAAACGCGTGAAGTTCTTGCGGTCGTCCTCGATCTCGCGTTTAAGAATGCGTCCGCCATAAAGCTTCGCCGCCAGCTCCGACGCGATGGCCGCTGCTCCGGCTGGACGATCCTCCATCACCATCTTGACGCTGCCGGCGGTATCGTAATAGGGCACCCGCTCGATCTTCTTGTAGCGCGCGAAGAAATCGACGCACTGATTCAGCGCCACCGGATGTGAGTAGACTTTGCGAATCATCCCGAACTTCGTTCCCGGAGGGGCGATCAGGTTGTGTACGATCCGGACGTTGGTTTCCGCCGTGATGTCGAAATCGAACTTGAGCAGCAGATCGTAATTTTCATGGACCGACCCCGCCAGCGTGTTTTCGATCGGCAGCGCCGCCGCATCCACCTCGCCGGCCCGGAGCGCATCGAAAACCTCTTCGAATCGCTGGCGCGGAACCGGCGTGGCGCGGGCTCCTAAAAGCTGCCGGATCGCCTGCTGGCTGAACGCGCCCAGTTCGCCCTGGAACGCGACTCTTAATGCCCTCACTTGTGAGGCCCATCCCAGCGGCGGGCGTCTTCGGATGGCAGGTCAATCAGATCCAGAATCCGGTCGACACTGTGCTCCACGATCTCTACGACACTCTGCGGCTGGTGATAAAAAGCCGGCATCGGCGGCGCGAGGATGGCGCCCATCTCGGCCAGCGCAGTCATCGATCGTAAGTGACCCAGGTGAAGCGGCGACTCCCGCACCATAAGAACCAGTTTGCGGCGTTCCTTTAAAATAACATCCGCTGCTCGAATCATTAAGTTAGAGCTGATTCCTTGAGCAATAGATGACATGGTATGAATCGAGCACGGCGCGATCACCATGGCGCTGGTCGCGAACGAACCACTCGCCAGCCGGCAGCCGATATCCTCGACAGGATAGGAGCAGTCCGCCAAAGCTCTGAAGTCGGCCGCCGTCTTGCCCATTTCCAGATACGCGGTCCGCTCACCCGACCTGGACAGAATCAAGTGAACCTCCACGCCCTCCCGCTGTTGCAGTTTCTCAAGCAGACGCCACCCATAGATGGAACCGCTGGCGCCTGTCACGCCCACCACGATGCGCAAAAGGCCTCCTCTTTGGACTCTTTAAACCGCTTTACGCCTGGAGAAACGGCGCTTTATGGGCCTTGTTCTGAATTCAGAACAAAACTGGCCGAAACTCCTTGCCCCCGTCCTCGGCTCGACGTTATACTTTCAGTAAGATATAGGCGCGTGCGCGAATGGTACTAAGTTCCTCCAAACCGCCGGATGGGCCTAGAACCTCTATCATGGAGGAAGCAGGCCAAAAACTCAAGCGAGTGAGGGAGAAGCTGCGCCTCCGCTTCCGCGACGTGGAAGAGGCCAGCGCGCGGATCGCCGCCCGTCACAACAACGACGAATTCGTCGTCGCGCTCAGCCGGCTTGCCGACATCGAAAACAAGGGCACGATGCCTTCGGTGTACCGGTTGTACTCGCTGTGTGCGATTTACCGGATCGAGCTATCCGAAGTGCTTTCCTGGTATGGGATTTCGCTCCCCGGACTTCCCGGCGACGCCGACTTGATGCAGCACAGCCGGACCCATATGATCGGGTTCAAGCCGGAAGACGGCGAGGTTCAGGTTCCGGTCTCACTCGATCCCGGTCTCGACCTGAGCCGTACCGGGTTTCTCAGCCGGTTGATCGAGAAGTGGGGCACGTTGCCCTTGATGTTATTGAATAAGCTGGACTTGAAGAATCAGCGTTACGGTCTGATCGGAACCGGCGATTGGTCGATGTTTCCCATCATCCCGCCCGGGTCCCTGGTGGTGATCGACGATTCAAGGCGCAGAATCATGAACTCGGGCTGGTCCAATGAATTTGACCGGCCGATCTACTTTCTCGAACACAAGGAAGGCTATGTGTGCGGATGGTGCACGTTGCGCGACGAGAAAGTCATCGTGCAGCCGCATCCGGCGTCATTTTGTGATGCGGAATCATATAATTATCCATCTGAAATTGAAGTTATCGGTCAGGTGACTCAGGTGGCGATGACCCTGGGCCAGACCCGCCCGCGCGCGCAGAACGCCTGAACGTTTCGAGCAGCGCTTCCAGATCATGACAGAATAGATCGGTTTCCACCGGTCTTGCCGCGCTTGGTGCGATGGTACGAAAAACTCCCGATTGCAGCCAGTGTTCCACCACTACGTCCCAAGGATCTTCCAGAGGAGCCAGGTACTGCTTGAGATCTTCATGCTTCTCGGCCAAAGAGAGCCCGAGCCAGTCGACGAATGCGTTCTCATGGCTTTCCCGCAGGGCCTTCCCACTTTCTTCGCGTCCGAATACCGCGCTCAAGCCATGATGCTTGTACGCCCCCGAATTGGGATCGCGCAAAGAGGCCAGGTAGGTGAGGCGTCCGTAAACCGTCCCGATGCGCGACAGGGTATTCTTCCACAAGTCGTTGATTGCGCTGCGTTCAAGGACGGCTTTTGGTTTGAATCGCGGCATCGATCTGAGTTATTGTACGCCAAACCCAATCGAGTTCGGGATCTTCGGCTCAAGTTTGTTCCTTATAGGCGTCATAGCCATTCATAACAGTCGCAGAAGCGCTTTGGCTTCCCGAAATCGGTCGAACTGTTTCTCGGCTTCTTTAAACGCCTTCGTATGGACGCAGCGCCGGGCTCCTTCGTGCTCGGCGGGGTATCGCAAGTGAAGCATTTCGTGGAACAAAACATACTCGACTGCCAGACGCGGCGTTTCGGGGCGATCGAGAATGCGGCTCAGAACGATCGCGTTGTGCGGGGGATCGTAGTGACCGAGCATCGTGCGGGAGGCATTCGGGCTCCAGCCAAGAATCGGCCGCGCCATCAACCCATGAAAGTAGCGGAAGTTCAACTCTTCGAACATCTCTTCCAGGTTGTAGCAATGCCCCTGCGGATGTTCCACCCGTTTCCGTCCACGAATCTGGCGGACCAAATCCAGACTTCTGCGAACGTCGCGGCGGTTCAGATAGCGCCGGTATCGATCGTTACTGACAGCCGGGACCGGGCGGCGAAACAGCTTGGACAACAGGATCTCCGCGAGCGCTTCCATGACCGTTTCCGGCGCTTCCGCCAGCGTGTCGGCCATGCGGATATCGAGAGCGCCATCTTCCAGCCGGATCTGCGCATTCGCGCTGGCGTAGCGGCGAAACTGGACGCGAACCACAGGCATTGGAGTGCGCGGACGCATTTCGCGAAAGACGCGGGCAAAGATATGCTCGGGCGCCGCGGCGGTCTGCACTTCCATTCTTCCCGAATGTAACATAGCATTAAATATCGGGGCACCTTCATTCAAGGAGAAACATTTGCTCGGAGCTAAGATCACTGCGCTTGGCTGCTACGTGCCGCCCGGCGTGCTGACCAATCAAGACCTGGAAAAGCTGGTCGATACCACCAATGAATGGATTCTGACCCGCACGGGCATCGCGGAGCGGCACATCGCGCCGCCGGAGATGGCGACCTCCGATCTTGCCGTCGAAGCCGCGAAGATTGCGCTCGAGCAGCGCGGCATTTCGGCCAAGGAACTCGACGCCATTATCGTGTGCACCGTGACGCCCGACATGCTTTTCCCGTCGACCGCCTGCCTGGTGCAGGATCGGTTAGGCGCGAATCACGCCTGGGGTTTCGATCTCGTGGCCGCCTGCTCCGGCTTCATCTACGGGATGACCACGGCGGCGCACTTCGTCATGGCCGGAACTCACAAGAAGGTTCTGGTGATCGGCGCGGACGCGATGTCGCGGATTATCGATTACACAGACCGGTCGACCTGCATCCTCTTCGGCGATGGCGCGGGCGCCATGCTCATTGAGCCTGGCGAAGAAGGGGAAGGCTTTATCGGGTTCATGAACGAAATCGACGGATCCGGCGGGGATCACTTGAAAATGCCCGCCGGCGGTAGCCGCATGCCCGCCACGGCCGAAACCGTCGCGAACCGGATGCATTTCGTTAAGCAGGAGGGCCAGCAGGTATTCAAGTACGCGGTCCGCAAGATGTACGAAGTATCGCGCGATCTTCTTGAACGGCACGGCCTGTCTGCCAAGGACGTAAAAGTGATGATTCCGCATCAGGCCAACCGCCGGATCATCGCTGCCGCCGCCGAGCGCTTGGGAATGACCTGCGATCAGGTCATTATCAACATCGACCGCTACGCGAACACCACCGGCGCGACCATTCCACTGGCAACGCGCGACGCCGTCGAGCAAGGGAAATTGAAAAAAGGCGACCTCGGGATTTTCGCCGCGGTCGGGGCCGGATTTACCGTCGGCGTCAACCTGTGGCGTTGGACCTATTAGCCGTTCTGATAATCTGAAAGCATGCAAGGACCGCTTCAAAACCTCGAACAATGGGATGAGTTCGTTCAAGAGCGCTACGATCCAAATCGCAAAACCGAAGAGTTTCGCAATTACGAGAAGGCGACACCCGGGGTCCGCGAGTTCTATCGTCTGAACCACGCCAATCAGACTCGCGAGTTTGCCCTCGCCAAGAAAAAGCAGTACTGCGGCCTGAACACGAGCAAAATGGCGATCTGGGAAGCGCTCGAGTATTTGAACACGCTGGTGGATGACAGCGATCCGGATACTGACTTGAGCCAGATTGAGCACAACTTGCAGACCGCCGAAGCGATCCGGCGAGACGGACATCCGGACTGGTTCCAACTCACCGGCCTAGTGCACGATCTCGGAAAAGTTCTGTGGTTGTGGGGCGAGCCTCAGTGGGCCGTGGTCGGCGATACGTTTCCAACGGGCTGCGCGTATTCGGACAAGATCGTTTTCCACGAATTTTTCGCGGAGAACCCCGATTCCAGGAATCCCGCATATCAGACGCAGCTAGGCGTCTACGAAAAGGGCGGGGGACTCGATCAGGTCGACATGTCCTGGGGCCATGACGAGTTCTTCTATCACATCGCGAAGGAATATCTGCCGGAGCCGGCGCTGTACATGTTGCGGTATCACTCGTTTTACCCGGGGCATCGCGAAGGCGCGTACGACTACCTGATGAACGATCACGACCGCGAGATGTTCCAGTGGGTGAAGACGTTCAATCCCTACGATCTGTATTCGAAGAGCGCGTCGAAACCGGATCCAAAAGAATTGAAGCCGTACTATCAGGGCTTGATCAACAAGTACTTCCCGAGCCAGGTCGCGTTTTAGTGCGGTAAATCGCCGGCGGGCTTTTTCTGGGTGATCTCCAAATACGCCGCGCGGACTTGGCCAGGAAAACTGTTTCCCACATACGTCTTGACGGAGTCCGGCAGCGTAATGGACGTCGAGACCGGCCGGTCGCCATCCATCTTGACGACGTCTTCTAGCTTCTTCCCCTGCTTCACGGCAGCCTGCACATGGCTGCGCAACTGAAGGAAGAACTGCTTCTGATTCTCCATCACTTCCTTGCCTCCAGCCGGACCGTGGCCCGGGAGCACATGATCGACCGCTAGCTTCTGGGCTTTGCTGATCACGTTGGGCCAATTCCCGATGTTGGCGTCCATGACGGCGTTGTAAGGGCCGTTGATTATTGCGTCGCCCGTCGCGAGGACTTTCTCTTTGGGCAAGTACACAAAGCCGTCGCCGCGTGTGTGGGCCCAGCCGAAGAAATGCATTTCGACGCGGCGCGTCCCGTCGTCAATGATGTGCGGGGACTTCGTGAACGTCTCCTTGGGCGGTTCCGCGGTATCGAGCCCGAGTTCGCCGACGTCCTTCCGCTGCTTCGCGGTGGCCTGCCAACGAGCCGGCTCATAGCGCTTCAGCTCTTCTGCGACGCCTGCGTAAGCGATGGTGATGGCGCCGGCTTTCGTCCACACCGGATTCCCATACAGGTGATCGCCGTGATGATGGGTGTCGAAAACGTATTTGACGGGCTTGGATGAAACCTTCTTGGCATCCTCGAGCACCAGGCGAGCTCCGCTCGGGAAGTTGGCGTCGACGATGATGAGGTAATCCTTCATCTCGATGATGACGTTGTTGCAGTGGCCTTGATGCTCGATGTCGCCTTCGCGGAACCAGACGCCGGGAGCGATCTGCTTGACGGTGTTCGGCTGGGCGTCGCCTTGCGTGAGAAACAAGCTGATTGCGGCGAGGCTGCCGAATACAGAGGCGAGAATGAAGCGTTTCATGGTTTGACCTTTGTGGTTTGACCTTTATTGACTGACCATAGTAACAGCCCTGCGCCGCCGATGTTCCGCCAGTTCGAAGATCGCGACGCCGGCGATGTTGCCCAGGATCACGATTCCCGAAACCTTCGCCATGAACCAGAAACGGCTGCCGACTTCGATGATCGGGAAGATGGAGAGGACGACGTACAGCAGCGTCGTCAGGAATCCCGAGGCACAAGCGATTTTGACTCCGAGGGAGGCGTCGCGGCTGGCGATGGGAAGGGCGAACATCACCAGATAGGTCAACCCGTAGTAGATTCCCGATGCGTTATTAAAAAGCTGCATCGCCTCCTGGCTGCCGACGCCGAGCATCCCCGAAATACTGAACGCCAGCGTCATCGCGCCAACGAAAAAGATGGAATTCGCGGGGGTCTTGTATTTCCAATGAAGTTTTGTAAACCAGGCGGGAAGCAAGTGGTCCCAGCCCGCGACCATCGGAAGGCGCGCCGTAGCTGAGAAATTGACGCTGAGCTGCGCGATGCGCATTCCAAGGACGGCGAGTATGACCACGCTCGCGATTCGTGCGCCGATGCCGAATGGGCGGGTCGCAATTGCCAGAACCTGGGACACAGGCGAAATCAGATCGATATTGTCCGTTCCCACGAACCACAGTACCGAACCGGTGCCGAGGGTGAAAAGGATCGCGATAATCGGCGCGGCGATGATCACGCTGCGGCCGATCAGTTTTTCCGGCTCCTTGCATTCGCCGGCGAAAATGGCGACGTATTCAAATCCGCCCAGCGCACCGAATCCGAGTTTTCCAAGAATGTTCAGATTCAGGAGCGTCGCGGCGGGAAGCGCGAGCGAGAATGGCTGGACTTGGGGTCTGCCTCCGCCCATCCAGTGGATCACGGGCAGCACGACCATCGCGCAGAGAATCAGGACCATGGTCACGCCGCCGCCGCTGTGCAGCCATTTACCGGCGCCCAGGCCGATCATCGAAAGCAGCGCGAGCGCGCCAATGACGATCGTCGCCGCCGATCCGATGAACCATTTGCTTTCGACAACCCACTGCGCTTTCGGGCCGATCGCGTAGGCGATGGTAGTGGCGGAGCTCAGACCGATTTCGGAAGTCAGGATCATTGCGTAGATCCATAAATTCCACGCAACCAGGAAGCCGATGCGCTCGTTGAATCCGATCTTGGCCCATTGATAGAGACCGCCTTCGATCGGCATCCGGCGGCTCAGGTGCACGACCACGATCGCGGAAGGAATGTAGAACAGGACGACGGCCAGAAGCCAGAAGCTCACGTGCGAAGGACCGAGCTTTGCGCCCGCGCCGACCCAGCTCAGCCCCATCACGAAAAGGATCTGCGTGAAGACCAGGTCCCACAGGCCTAATTCTTTCTTGAGGACGGCGCTATGGGATTCGACGCTTCGCTCAGCCGGGTTCACGGGGTGAACGCCAGTTTAGCGCACGTTACAATTAAAGATTAGAAGACATTGGGAGGAATCATGGCAGCAGAGTCGCGCCGCCGTTCGGTGGCCGTCAACGTTGGCGGAGTCAAGGTCGGTGGGCCCAATCCCATTGTGGTCCAGTCGATGACCAACACCGACACCGCCGATGTCACGTCGACCGTGAATCAGGTGATGGCGCTGGCCAACGCCGGTTCGGAACTGGTACGTGTCACCGTCAACACCGAGGACGCCGCGAAGGCCGTCCCGAAAATTGTCGATACGCTGGACAAGTTCGGGGTTCGCGTGCCGATTATCGGCGATTTCCATTACAACGGGCACCTTCTCCTTAAGAAATATCCCGATGCGGCGCGGGCCCTGGCGAAGTATCGAATCAATCCGGGCAATGTGAATATCGGGAAGAAACACGACGACAACTTCCGCACCATGATCGAAGTGGCGATTGAGCACGATCGTCCCGTGCGGATCGGCGTGAACTGGGGCTCGCTCGACTCCGCGCTGCTCACGCGGATGATGGATGAAAATAATCTTCTGCCGGAGCCGCTCGACGCGAAGGCGGTCACCATGCGGGCGATCGTGGTAAGTGCGATCGAATCGGCGAAAGCGGCCGAGCGCTACGGTTTGTCGGCGGATCGAATCATTCTCAGCGCCAAAGTCAGCGGCGTGCAGGATCTGATTACCGTTTATCGGATGCTCGCCGCCGAATGCGAATATGCTCTGCACCTTGGATTGACGGAAGCCGGACTCGGATCGAAGGGAATTGTCGCCACCACGGCGGCGATCGGCGTGTTGCTCCAGGAAGGTATCGGCGATACCATTCGCGCTTCGTTGACGCCGCTGCCGAATGGCGACCGAACCGATGAAGTGATCGTCAGCCAGCAGATTTTGCAGGCGCTGGAACTTCGCAGCTTTACGCCTCAGGTGACGGCATGCCCAGGATGCGGCCGGACGACGAGCACCTTCTTCCAGGACATGGCGGACCAGATCCAGACGTATTTGCGCGAGCAGATGCCGGTGTGGAAGTCGCGCTACTCGGGCGTCGAAGAAATGAAAGTCGCCGTAATGGGCTGCGTAGTCAACGGCCCGGGCGAATCGAAGCACGCGAATCTCGGCATTTCGCTGCCGGGTACTTTTGAGGATCCGGTGGCGCCGGTTTACGTCGACGGCAAATTGAAGTGCACCTTGCGCGGCGACGCTATCGTCAGGGAGTTTATCGGGATTCTCGACGCTTACGTGGACCGCCGCTATGCGGCGAAGTCGCTTGAAACCGTGGACGCGTAACCTTTCGTGAAGCGCAAGCTAGGCTACGCAGCATTCTTGCTGGTGCTGCTCGCGATGTGCGACGGGCCCCTGTTTCCCTGGTCGCCCGTAAAGCCGGGCTATTCGCATCTCGCCTTGTCTCGCGCTGACGTCTACTATCCATCCGGCGTCGAGCTGAATCCCGCTTACCGGCAAGTGGATGCCTTCATTGAACAAGCCGAGATTTTTCACGGGTTGAAGATGCCGCAGCGAATTACTGTGATCGCGTCCCGCACCTGGACCGATTTTCATCTGCAAATGCCCGCGATTCGCGGAAACGTCGTGGGGGCGGTCACGCTGCAAACGGGAACCGTAATCTGGGTCACACCGAAATTGGCCGAAAAGAGTCTGGACGTCGGCGAGTTTCTTCGACACGAACTCTCCCATGCGATTCTCGATCAGAACACCTCGCTGGTCCGCAGCTTTAAACTCAACAGCCAGCCGTGGTTTTATGAAGGAATCGCGGTGAGCTTTGGACGCCAGCAGGCGTATCTGAGTCGTGATGAGTTCGTCGCGCGGGCGCGGTCAGAAACCTTGCTGCCGGCGTTTCAAGGTGGAAGCGCGGACATGCGTTTCAACTACCCGGCATGGCGATACTTTCTCGAGTATTTGAAACGAACCCGCGGACCGGAGGCGTTCCACAGCTTCATGCTCGAGGAAATTCGCGAGCCGGATGCCTGGCGTCAGTCTTTCCAGGCAGACTTCGCGATCCCGTTCGCCGCGGCGGTTTCCGAATTCGAGACCGAAGTACGCTCAGGGAACGCGCCATGACACCCGCGCCGATCAAGCCTCTCATCAACAGTCAGGATCTCGAAAAGATCGACATCCGCGTCGGGACTATTGAGTCCGTTGAAGAAGTCCCGAACTCCGATAAACTCGTCGCGCTTCGCGTCAATTTCGGGGATCACAAACGCACGATTCTATCCGGCATGAAACAGGAACGTGCCAATCTGCGGGAACTCGAAGGAAAGCAAGCCCTGTTCGTCGTAAACCTGGAACCTCGCAAGATGCGGGGAGTTCTGAGCGAAGGAATGCTTTTCGATATTGGCTACGCCGACGGCGTCAAGCCGGCCCTCGCAATCCCCGAGCATCCCGTGCCAGACGGATCGCGCGCGGGTTAGCTACTTGTTGGCCGGTAACCGGAATTCCACGCCTCGATCGTCATTCAGCTTTTTCGAGAATTCGCGATCCACCAGCGCCATCGAAATTCGATTCTGCGTGCCTTCCTGAGTAATGTAATTCAGCGTATCGCCATCCACCCAGTACGCGATCGCGGCCAGGATGTTGTGATCCGTCATGGCGATCAGATAAATGGTCGCCTGAGGGTCGCTGCGCTGCGGAGCGTAGCCGGGTCCAGGATCGGGAAGATCCGCGTTTGAATAATCGCGGATCACCGGGTTTGCCGTCTCCGGCCGGTACCCTTGGTTGATCACGACCACCGGCGCTTGCGTGGGCGAAGCATAATTGCTCGGATCGGCGCTGTATCCCGGCGCGGACTGCACATAGCCCGCGGACGGATCGTATCCGTAATATCCACCGTAATAAACCGGGTACGGCACGATCACTGTTCCTGTGTGTGCCGGATGCGCTGGCGGAGGCGGCGCGAAAAATCTCGAAGGCGCCCGCGATCCTGCTCGCGCTCCCGCCACTTGCGTTCCGGGAGGTCCGCCAGTGCCCGGATAGAGCACACTGCCGAAGCCGCCATTGACTGCGCCGCGGCCCGGAGGTCCGCCGGTGCCGGGATAGAGCACGCTGCCCCATCCAGTAGGATTCGGACGCTGCGCAAATGCTCCCGCACCTGCCACTAACAACGTGATGACCGCGAGTCGCATTGCGGCTTCCTCCTCAAGCATATCTTAGACGTTTCCTTTTACCCAAACGTTGCAGCGGGAGTTTTCCGGAAGGTTCATTGAAAGGGAAATGCGGCTCGCGGCATTCCTAAACAGCGGTCGCAGTCCGTGAGGGAACTATTACGGCTAATCTGCCGTCCAACCCTCCGTCGCCGCAGCGTCAGTTTACGGAAAGTCGCAATGAGGAGTCGTCATGAAACATCCTTTGCTGTGGTTTACGGCCTTGCTGGCCATCGCTTCCGCTGTTGTGCTGCTCTCGTTTCCAGCCCCAAAACCAGCCGACGTCGCGGCGATCTATTCACATGGCAGCCTGCACGTCACTATTCCTTACGACGGTCTTCGCGCCGGCTCCGGGCAACTTAGCGTGGAAGTTCTAGATCCCGAGGACCAGGTACTGGCCCGCACCGAACGCCGCGTGGACGTTCCATCGAGCAAGGGAAGTTGGGAAGAAAATCTCAAACTCACCAAGGAAATCCCAACCGATGATCTGGTCTGGCAGCGAGTCCGCTACCGCTTCGCGTTCACCGGTCAACCCGATGCGGCCGTCGAAGGCACGGAGTCGATCTCCGAGATCCTGCGCCGGCCGGTGATCCACATTCTCGGCCAGCAATCCTACCTGGCCGGCGGCGCGGCGGCAGTGCGCGTCATCGTCACTGATTCCAGGAACGAGATCATCCCCGGCGCCTCTTCCTTGCGCATTGAGCTGGCGCAAAACAATCAGAAACCTCGTGTGCTGTTCACCGGGTCCTTGAATCTGAGAGGAACCGCGGAAGCGCAGTTCCGGATTCCGGCCGGCGTCGTCGGCACATATCCTCTGCGCTACGTCGTCGATTCCCCAATCGGCTCGACCGACTTTACCCAGCAGATCCGCGTCGAGGACAAAGTTTCGATTCTTTTGACGACGGAAAAGCCCATCTATCAGCCGGGCCAGACCATACATGTACGCGCGCTGGCGCTGGACCGGGCAAATCATGAAGCGGCGATGAATCGCAAGCTGACGTTCGAGGTGGAAGATTCTCGCGGCAACAAAGTGTTTCGCAATGCGACGCAGACCGACAAATTCGGAATCGCGTCCGCGGAGTTCAGCCTGGCGGAGGAAGTAAATCTCGGCTCCTATCACCTGCGCGCCTTAATGGATGGTCCCGAAGGCAGTGGTAGAAATTCGGCCGAGCTGGCTTTGAACGTCGAGAAGTACGTGCTGCCGAAGTTCAAAGTAGCCGTGGATTTCACAGCCGCCGATAACAAAGCCCGGCGCGGCTATCGGCCTGGAGATCACGTCACCGGGACCGTGCATGCGAACTATTTCTTCGGAAAGCCTGTCGACGGCGCGGAAGTCACGGTCAAAGCCTCGGGCATGGACGTCGCAATGTTTGAAGTGGGTTCTGTCCAAGGCAAAACCGACCGCGACGGAGTCTATCACTTCGACCTGAAGTTGCCTGCGTATTTCGCAGGCCGTCCTTTGAACGGCGGCGCCGCGCGCGTCGTCTTCGAAGGCACGGTGAAAGACGGCGCCGGGCATTCGGAAGCTCGCGGCGAGTCCATCACGGTCACCGAGTCGCCGCTGATCGTCACGGCAATCCCCGAGGGAGGCACGCTGATTCCGAATCTCGAGAATCAGATTTTCGTCCTGACCTCGTATCCGGACGGCAAGCCGGCCTTGGCCGACATCAAAGTTCATGCAGCCGGAAATCCGGATCAGTCGGTGGCCACCGACCAAGGCGGCGTTGCCGTCGTCCGTCTGAAAGCCGGAACCGGCGCCGACGCGTTCCAAATCGACGCGAGTGACCGGGAAGGGAATCGTGCTTCCAGTTCGATCCGTCTTAAGACGCGCGCGGGCTCCGATCAGATTCTTCTGCGAACAGAACGCGCCGTGTACCGCACAGGAGACCGGATTCAACTACGAGTGTTTTCGACCAAAGAGCGAGGCTCGGCGTACGTCGACGTGGTCAAAGACGGCCAAACCGTCCTCACGCGAGATTTAGAGATCAGGGGCGGGCAGGCCGAGCTCTCTTTCGCCGCCACGCCTGAACTCGCCGGTACGCTCGATTTCAGCGCTTATCTTTTCGGAGCCGATGCGCGCCCGGTGGCGGATCATCGTCTGGTGTTCGTCGAGCCGGCCGAGGAACTGAAGATCGCGGCGGAGTCCGATTTGCCGGTCTACAAACCCGGCGACGATGCGCGCATCCGCTTTCGCGTGACGAATGCGAAAGGCGAAGGCGTCCAGGCCGCGCTCGGCGTTCAGGTGGTGGACGAAGCGGTGTTTGCGCTCGCCGAAAAGCAACCGGGGTTCGCGAAGGTTTTCTTCTATCTCGAGCAGGAAGCTTTGAAGCCCCGCTATGAGATTCATTCGCTCGGCATGCCCGAGATCGTCGAGCCTGTTGCGCAGGCTCGCGCCGAACAGCGTGATCGCGCCGCGCGCGCACTGTTTTCCGCCACGGAACTGGTGACCCGCAACGGATTCCAAACGGAGGCGGGCAAGACCGTGTCCATGGCGAAATATCAAACGTATGTTGCGCGTTACCGGGACCGGTTCGTCGCGACCGTGCCCGTGAGCCTGACCCAGGCGTTCGCGCACACCGATGGCGATCTGGCGAAACCCGCGCCCTCTGGCTCTCGCCTTCGCGACCCTTGGGGCACCGAGTTACAAATCGAGCACGTTGCTTGGGACCGTAAGCAATATTCGATTCGCAGCGCGGGGCCGGACAAGCGATTCAACACGAATGACGATCTCGCGATGTACGTGGTCGTACGTGGTGGCGAGACTCAAGGCCGACCGGAAGCGGGTGGCATCGTTCTAAAAATCGAGCATAACCGGGGACCGGCGACCGATTTTGCGGACGTTGTGGGAACCGTCTTAGATCCGGTGGGGGAACCGCTGCCGCGGGCGGCCGTCAAAGTCACGGACGTCTCCACCAAAAAGGTGCGTGTCGCGATTGCCAATGCCGCCGGCGAATTCAGCCTGGCGGGCGTCCCCGCAGGGAAGTACGAGATCGAAATTACTTCGCCAGGATTCCGCACGGTCCAGTCGACGATTGAACTGGACGCTCGTGATCGCGCCATTGTGTCCTCGGCTCTTGCGATCGACGGGGCCAACCAAGTGGTGGTCGAAGCCGCCGCGGCCCGATTCAGAATGGGTGGAAATGGCGGCGGAGGAATGAGGCTGGGCATGGGCGGCATCATCGGCGGTGTCGCCGGTGGCGTTCCGGGGGGAATGCCAATGCCAATGGCGATGGCGATGCCGGTGGAGAAGGATGCTCACATGTTCGTTGCGCGCGCCGGCCTGGCGATGGCGGAATCGCTGAGCCTGTCGAGCCGCGCAACGATCGTCACCGACAAACTCGCTTCGCCAGAGCCCCGAGTGCGATCCTACTTCCCCGAAGCCCTCTACATCAACCCCGAAATCATCACGGATCAGAAGGGCATCGCGAACATCTCGATTCCCATGGCGGACTCGATCACCACATGGCGGATGGCGATGCTCGCGTCCACTGCTCACGGCGCCCTCGGCAGCGGCACGTCCAGCCTCAAAGTCTTTCAGGATTTCTTCGTCGACCTCGACCTGCCGGTGACGTTGACCCAGGGCGATCGCGTGTCTGTCCCGGTCGCGGTCTATAACTATTCGACAATGCCCGGCGAAGTGAAGCTGCAACTACAGCCGGACGATTGGTTTTCGCTCGTCGATGATGTTCCCGGCAAGTCGCTCGCGGTCGAGCCCAACCGCGTCGGCGCGGCGCAGTTCACGCTTGCAGCGAAGCGCATCGGCAAATTCAAACTGAAGCTCGCGGCCAATATGAAGGGCCGCGCCGATATCGTGGTCCGCGAAATCGAAGTGATTCCCGACGGCCGCGAACAGACCGCCGTCTTCAACGGACGCCTGGAAACCACCGTACAGCACGAACTCAAGTTGCCGGCCGCCACCATCCCAGAATCCGCAAAAATCTTCGTCCGCCTGTATCCCGGTCCGCTCAGCCAGGTGATCGAAGGCATGGACGCCATTCTCCGCATGCCCGGCGGCTGTTTCGAGCAAACTTCTTCGAGCACCTATCCTAATGTTCTGGCGCTCGATTACATGAAGCGGACCAAGAAGTCGACTCCCGAAGTTCACGCCAAAGCCGAGGGATACATCGCCAACGGATACCAGCGTTTGTTGACGTTTGAAGTGCCCGGCGGCGGTTTTTCCTGGTTCGGACAGGCTCCCGCCAACAAGATCCTGACCGCGTACGGGCTCATGGAATTCTTCGACATGTCGAAGGTTTATGACGTAGACGCGAAGGTGATCGGGCGCACGCAGCAATGGCTCGCGTCGCAGCAGCAGCCTGACGGGAGCTGGAAACCGGATACCAACTTCATCAACGAAGGCGCCACCAATCGCTACAACACGGACGTCCTCCGAATCACCGCGTACATCGCCTGGTCCCTCGGCAACACCGGTTATAAGGGACCCGCAATCGAGAAAGCGCGCCAGTTCGTCGAGAAGAACATCAGCCCGAACACAGACGCCTACACGCGCGCGGTGATCGCAAACTTCGCAATCGATTACGCCAAAGACCCGGCATTCACGAATCAGGCGATGCACTCCTTGCTCGACGCGCATACCGAGAAAGACGAGCAAGCCTGGTGGACGGCCGAGGAGACCGGCGTCTATGCCCGTGGCGCCAGCGCCGCCGTCGAGACCACCGGACTAGCCGTGCAGGCGCTGCTCAAGTGGGGGCAGGCGAACGGTACCGCTCAGAAAGCCCTGAGTTATCTCGCGTCGAAAAAGGACGCCTCCGGGACATGGGGAACCACGCAGGCAACCATTATGGCGCTGCGTGCGATGCTGCTCTCCACCGAAAAAGGATCGGCCGACGTTCGCGGCAATGTAGAGGTGACGCTAAACGGAAAGCCCGTCGAGAACCTCGAGCTGACGGCCCAAAATAACGACCTGCTGCATCAGTTCGTGTTGAAGAATGTCGACGCGAACAACGCGAACGCAGTCGGAATCCGGTTCCAGGGAACCGGCGGGCTCGCGTATCAGGTCGTCGGACGATATTTCATTCCCTGGAAAGAAAAGCCCGCTCATGAAGCGCTCTCGATCTCTGTGAAATACGATCGCACCAACCTCGCGCAGGACGACGTCGCCACCGCGACCGTCACGGCCCGGAACAACCTGACTAAGGTCGCGAACATGGTCATGATCGACGTTGGAATCCCGCCCGGCTTCGACCTGCTCAGCGAAGATCTGCAAGCCTACCAGGAGAAAAGCGCGAATCGCAAAGGCGGGCGGTTGGAGAAGTTCAGCCTGACGGCAACTCAGGCGATTCTTTACTTCGATTCCATCGCGCCAGGCGAAACCGTCACTCTGCCGTTTCGCCTGCGCGCCAAATATCCGATCCGGGCGCGGACGTTCCAGTCGCGAATCTACGAATACTACGATCCCGAGGTGAACTCCGTCGCGCAGCCCGTACAACTCGAGGTTCGAAAGCGGTAATTTATTGCGATGGCCCGCGTGCGGCGCCGGGGCGATTCGGATTCACCCAGCCGTCGTTCGATGGCCCGTTCTGGAGGAAGCGATAGTCCGCGCTGTCCGGGCGACCTTTTGCGTAGGATGCATCCGTCGCACCCAGAAACTTGCCGGAGTGCAGCACTGAGTCGTGAATGCGCTTGACCATCGCCTGGTAAGGAGCCGAGTTGTGATCGAAGAACCCTGAGAAATTTCCCAGATCGGTGTTCGCGACCATCACAGCGTCCACGCCGGGCACGTTCGAGATTTCAGTAATGTGCTCGACCCCGACGGGCGTCTCGATCATCACTACAACGAGCATGTTGTCGTTGACGCTCATGCGATATTTCATCGTGGCGTCCGGCTTTTCGCCCCACCAGATTCTTGCCGCCTGACCTGCGCCCATGCTGCGGCGGCCTTCCGGTGGATACTTGGCGTAGCGAACCGTGGCTTGCGCCTTTTCCACCGTGTCGACTGTAGGCATGATGACGCCCAGTAACCCGATGTCGGTCGCGTGTTGAATAGAACTCTCGAGTTCGTCCTGAATGCGCACCATCGGCGTCGCGGCGACGTGGGGGCAAGTGGCCACCATTTTTTCGATATCTGCCCAGGTGAGCGTGCTGTGCTGCATCTCAAACCACGTGTAGTCGTAGTGCTTGGCGGCTTCGCAATACGCCTGCGGGTCTGGCTTCGAAATCGTTACGCTGAAGACCTGTTTGCCATCCAGCAGCTTTTGCTTGGCCGTGTTGTAAAGTTTTTCCTGCGCCATCGCGGGCGCACTGCAGATGATGGCAGCGAGCAAACTGTATCCTGCCGCTTTGAGGGTTTCTTTCATATGCGATCCTCCACGGTCTTGCATAATATCACTTGCAAGTCCGGGAGTTACGCGCCGGGCCTATTCGATCTGGCCCATGATCCGCTTGACTTCGTTCGGATACGCAGATCGTGGATTGTAGGTGAACAATTTGGCGTCCAGCGTCTTGCCCTTGTAGAGCCGATGCTGGGCGAGCCGCTGCGCAACGAAGTCGATGCCGATTTCCGTGGAGGGGAAGGTCTGATGCCCAGGATGAAATCCCCAGGCATTGTGCTGCTGCCGTTCCGCTCTGCCGCAAAGGGTCTCGCGAATCGAAAGCGCGGGAAGAAGCCGGTAATCCAGCCCGTAGCCGTCCGCCGCCCGCAAGTAATCTGAGGTGTGATACGGCGTCGGACAATGATAGGTCTGGAAGAATCTTTCCAACCGTGCGATGCGATGGTCGGGCATCCGCGGCATGCGGTCAGGCGGGATATCCGCCGTGGTGATCGCGCTGACCGCTAGTCCGGATAGCGCGCCCGCCAGAACACGCGGCCAATTCCTCCGGGATCGCAGGACCGCTTCCGCCAAGCTGAGGCAGCGGACAGTCCAGGCAGGCGTGAATTTGAGAGTAACAACCACGGTGCGGCAATTGACTTGAAGAAGATCTAGCTTTAAAAATCATAACCCAACTGCTGCGTTTTTTCCGCAGCCTCCCCCTCCCCCTTTCGCCGTGTATTCGCCCAGGAAAGCCGGGCCCTTGATAATGGTACTGAACCGGCCTGAAACCGCCGGTCTGCGGCCTCGATGTATACTTCTCTTACGAACTATTTCTTGACCATGTTGTCGGAGAACTAAGTATTCATGTGGATTGTTCGGCTCGCCCTCGGTCTCCCCTACACCTTTGTAGTCATGGCGCTCCTGATTGCCATCCTGGGTGGCGCGGCGATCGTGAGCATGCCGGTCGACATCTTCCCTTACATCGATATTCCGATCGTCAGCGTTCTGTGGGTGTACTCGGGCCTGTCGCCGGAAGAGATGGAAAAGCGCGTTGTCACTAATTTCGAGCGCAGCCTGACATCCAACGTCAACGACATTGAACACATCGAATCGCAGGCGTACAACGGCTACGCAGTCGTTCGGGTCTACTTTCATCCCAATGTGAAGGTCGACATGGCGGTGGCGCAGGTGACGGCAACCATGAACACCTCGCTGCGCCAGATGCCGCCGGGGATGTTCCCCGCCAACATTTTGAAGTACGACGCCGCGAGCGTCCCAGTGCTTCAATTAGGGCTCCAGAGCGCGACGCTCAAGGAGCAGGAAATCTTCGACATCGGGAATAACTTCATCCGCACCCCGCTCGGCACGGTCCAGGGCGCGAGCGTGTCGTATCCCTTTGGAGGAAAGCAGCGCGCTGTAATGGTCGATCTGAATCTGGACGACTTGTACGCCAAGCAACTCTCGCCCATCGACGTATCAAACGCACTGAATCTGCAGAATCTGATTCTTCCTGCGGGTACGGCAAAGCTCGCCAATACCGAGTATCAGGTCCGCGTCAACAGCAGTCCCACGCTGCTTGCGGATTTAAACAATCTGCCGATCAAAACGGTTAATGGGGCGACGGTCTACATAAAAGACGTGGCCCAGGTGCGCGACGGCTATCAGGTGCAGACCAATATTGTTCGCACCAACGGCACGCGCGGGGTTCTGATCACGATCACGCGGAACGGCCAGGCGTCGACATTGTCCATCGTGAATGCCGTAAAGGCCGCGCTGCCGCGTATTCTCGCGAACGTTCCGCCGGAGCTGAAAGTTGTCCCGCTCGCGGATCAATCGGTGTTCGTGCGCGCTTCCATCAACGGCGTAGTACGCGAGGCGCTGATCGCCGCTGGCCTCACCGGCCTGATGATTCTGCTGTTCCTGGGAAGCTGGCGAAGCACGTTGATCGTTTGCATTTCCATCCCGCTATCGATTCTTACGTCACTTTGCATCCTGAGCCTGATGGGTCAAACCATCAACGTGATGACCCTGGGCGGCCTCGCTCTCGCCGTCGGAATCCTGGTGGACGATGCGACGGTCGAAATCGAAAATACCCACCGCAACATCGCCATGCGGAAGCCGATCATTCGTGCCGTCCTCGACGGCGCGTCGCAGATCGCCGTCCCGACCTTCGTGGCGACCTTATCGATCTGCATCGTGTTCGTCCCGGTGCTCCTGCTGACCGGCACCGCCCGGTATTTGTTCACGCCTCTGGCGATGGCCGTAGTGTTCGCCATGATGGCTTCCTATCTGCTTTCCCGGACGCTAGTCCCCACGATGATGGCGTACCTGCTCGAATCGGAAATCGAGTTCTATCGTGAAGGGCATGACAATCCCGGCGCACGGCGTCGCGGAATCCTGGCGACCGCGCATCACTTGTTCAACGCGCTTTTCGAAAAACTCAGATTTCGGTATATGGGGCTGCTCAACTGGTCGCTGTATCATCGCGGCCGCGTGCTGACGGGATTCGCAATCTTCGCGATCGCCTCGCTGGGCCTGACCAAGCTGATCGGCGAGGATTTCTTTCCTGCCGTCGACGCCGGCCAGATGCGTCTGCATGCCCGCGGCCCTGCGGGTCTTCGCATCGAAGAAACCGAGATGCGCTTCGCGGCGCTTGAACGCGAGATCCGGGCTGTGATTCCACCCGATGAAGTCGACATGGTGATCGACAACATCGGCATCCCGAATAGTTGGCCGGCGATCGCCCAAGGGGACAATCCCACGATTTCCGCCGCGGATGGCGAGCTGCTGATTTCCCTGAACAAGGAAAAGCACGCGCCCACCCGCGACTACGAGGTCCGCTTGCGCAAGCGGCTGCGCGACAAGTTCCCCGACATGAACTTTTTCTTCCAGCCCGCCGACATCACCAGTCAGATCGTGAATTTTGGCCTTCCGGCGCCGATCGATCTGCAAGTGGTCGGGCGAAATGTCGCCGCGAATTATAAAATTGCGCAGAAGCTCGCCGCCAGGATCGCGCAGATCCCCGGCGCGGCCGATGTGCACGTGCATCAGGTCGCCGCGCAGCCGGAAATTCGATTGAACGTCGACCGCGAAAAAGCGTCACAGCTTGGTCTTACGCAGCGCGACGTAACCAGCAGCATGCTGATTTCTCTCAGCGGCAGCGCCACGGTGGCGCCAAACTATTGGATGAACTGGGAAAACGGCGTCAGTTACCAGGTCGGTGTCCAAACACCGCAGTACCGCCTTGATTCGCTCGACGCTCTGCTGCGAACCCCGATCTCGCCCGGCGACAGCGCCCTGAAGAACACCACGTCGAATTCAGCGGGAACGGCAACCGCGGGCAGCACCTACGTTGGAGCGTCCCCGAGCGGTGCGTCGCAGGCCTACGGAAACCCCGGCGCCATGACCGGGAGCACGCAGCTTCTGTCCAATCTGGTCTCCGTGCAGCGCGACTACACGCCAGTCATCGTGAATCATTACAACGTCTGGCCGGTCTTCGACGTGTACGCGAACGTCGACCGGCGCGATCTGGGCGGCGTCGGCGCTGAAGTCGAAAAGATCATGCGTGAGGAAGAACCTCACCTGCCACGCGGGACAACTTTTAATCTGCGAGGCCAGGTGGAAACGATGCAATCGTCGTTCTTCCGGCTGGCGCTTGGCATGATTTTCGCAGTCGTGCTGGTCTATCTGCTGATGACGGTGAACTTCCAGTCCTGGCTGGATCCGTTCATCATTCTCACGGCCCTTCCCGGTGCGCTGGCCGGAATCCTTTGGATGCTTTTTCTCACCGCGACCAGCCTCAGCGTTCCGTCGCTGATGGGAGCCATCATGTGCATCGGCGTCGCGACCGCGAACAGCATCCTGATGGTCACCTTCGCCAATGACGAACGCGAAGCGATCCCGTCGGCGCGTGAAGCCATGCTCTCCGCCGGCTACGCGCGAATGCGGCCGGTTTTGATGACCGCCAGCGCGATGATCCTGGGAATGCTGCCGATGGCGCTGGGGCTGGGGGAAGGCGGCGAACAGAATGCGCCGCTCGGACGAGCCGTCATCGGCGGTCTCATGCTCGCCACCGTTACCACGCTTTTCATCGTTCCCATCACCTATAGCTATCTGCGGACAAAGCCCCCGGTGGATCATCAGCGGCGTCTACACGACCGGGAAACCGACGAGGCCGTTACCGCCTGACACATTCCCATGCGACCTGACCAACCGGGATCCCAGATCGAAACTCCCTCTACGGAAACAACCGAAGAAGTTCTTCGCCGCCAGAATCGCGACCTGCAGCGGCAACTCCAGGAGCTGAAAAACGGCTCGCACGCCGCGCCGCAAGCGCGCTTCTGGCGCCCGTCGAGCATCACCATCTGGGCGATCTTTCTCGCTCTCACCGTGCTGGTGGTCGTGGCATTTTTCTCGGGATATCTTCCGCTCGAAAGCCGCCGCGCCGTGATCGCGGACGAAGCCCGCCAGGAACGGGAATCGCTGCCGCGCGTCGAAGTGCTCCAGGTGGGACGTTCCACGCGTCAGAGCGAACTTGAGCTGCCCGGGAACATTCAGCCCATCATGGAAGCTCCCATTCTGGCCCGCGCCGACGGATACATCGCCCGCCGGCTGGTCGACATCGGAGACCGCGTCCGCGCCGGTCAGGAAGTGGCGGAAATCGATGCGCCGGAATTAGACCAGCAGGTGATGCAGGCGAAGGCGGCGGTCCAGCAGACGCAGGCCGCCATCGAGCTCGCCCAGGCCAATCTGCTCCAGGGTAAGGCCGACACCGAGCTGGCCCGCGTCACAGCGCAGCGCAGCGGCAATCTGCGCGCGAAGGGCGTCGTGTCGCGGCAGGAGGACGATCAGAATCAGGCGCAGTATCAGGCGAAACTTGCCAACATTCAGGCTCTTGAAAAAGCGATTCTGGTCCAGAACAGCAACCTGGCTGCCGCGCAGGCAAACGAGCAGCGGCTCGACAAGATGCAGAGCTACCGGATCGTCCGGGCGCCTTTCGACGGCGTGATCACGCAGCGCAACGTAGACACCGGAGCGCTGGTGAACGCCGGGAGCACGCTGCTTTACCGGATTGCGCAGACAGGCACGCTCCGAACCTATGTGAACGTCCCGCAGGCTTTCTCGGATTCCCTGCGTCCGGGAGAGGCGGCGACTCTGACCGTTCCCAACCTGCCCGGCCGGCGATTCACCGGCACCGTGGCACGGACCTCGAATTCGCTGGATGCCGGCAGCCGGACGCTGCTGGTGGAGGTTCAGGTGCCGAATCCGGAGAACCTGCTGCTGCCCGGCATGTACGCACGCGTAGAATTCTCCAGCGCCCGGAACCGGCCTCCGTTATTGGTTCCCAGTGAGGCGCTGATGGTGCGCGGGGAGGGTGCGCAGGTGGCGATCGTGGCGGCGGATCACAGCATCCACTTGCAAAAAGTCGAAGTGGGCCGCGATTACGGCGATCGCCTGGAGATCCTGAACGGACTGACCGAAGGCGCGACGATCGTGTTGAACCCCAGCGACACCGTACAAGAGGGGCAGAAAGTGGACCCGGCGCCTGCCGCGGAGAAACCGCACAAATAATTGGTCAAGCCGCGCAAGTAATTGGTCAAACCGCGTAAATAATTGGTCAAGCCGCGCAATAAAGCTGGTTTCAGCCGACGCTTCGGACGAACCGCCATTGCCCGGCAGCCTCAGCCTCGGGCAGGGCAGTCGAATCGGGTTCACAATCCGGCGCTGCAATCTTTTCCCGCTCCAGAATCTCCGTCAGAGTTGTGGGCGGATTTCCCAGATCTCCCAGACAGTGAGATTCCTGAATGAGCAACCCGGCCTCATACGCTCCGCTCGACGCGCAGCAGTACACGACCTCGCCGAAGAGCATGTGATTCTTCAGGTTGACCACCAGATAGGCATCCCGCGGAAGCGGGGCGCTTAAACGGACTCGAAGGCGTGTTTGGGAGGCACCGACAACCGCAGCCTCGATATTCCCTTTCGAAGGTGGCTCCAGCACCGTCACAGACACCAAACTGGCGTCGGCCGTTCGCACATTTGCGGTTTGCGCGTCCACGAAGCTGCTCCGCCACAGTTTATTACAAGATTCTGATGATTACAACATTTTTCTGCAAAAATGTTTTGACGGATCACGGCGCGACCATCCCCGTTCGGGCCTGCTCGATCGACACATGGTTCGTTTCGAGCGTGGAGCCCACCGCCTGATCCAGCGCAATCCTCGCATTTGTATAAGCCGCCAGAACGGCGATTTCAGCCGACTGCGCCGTAGCCAGATCGCGCTGCTGCCGGATCACGTTATAGGGCACGGATGTTCCCGCCGCGAATTTCTTCTGCTCTTCCGCCAGCAGTTTTTCCTGGAGGATCCGGTTCTTGACTGCTGCATCGTAGCGCGCCCGGGCCTGCTTCAGCGCGACGATGGTGTTTGAAACGTCAACCCCCGCCTGATTCACATCCTTCGCGTTCGTGAGCCTCGATTGGCGGAGCTGAAGCTGATCGATTCCGTAATCCGCCTGAGCCTGCCGGTTCCGAAGGGAAGCCCGGAAAAACTCGCCGATATTTTCGGTAGGAAAGTCCCGCCGGAACACCTGGCCGAGGGCATTCGAGATGCCGCCTTCGAAATAAGCGTTGGCATGTTCGACAAAACCGTTCAGGTCCACCGTCCTTGCGGTGCCACTCAACCCGGCCTGGCTGGCGCCGCCGAACGCTTGCAGGGTCGGCAGGAGTCCGTTCCTGGTTCCCGAGGCGGACACCTCAGCGGTGCGCAGGCTGAGCTGCTCCGCCGCGAGGTCGCTTCGGTTGGCCAGTGCCTTCTGAACCAGATCGTTGAATCGTGGATCATCGCCCTGATCCGGCTCGATCATCTTGTCCAACGGCACGATCCGCGCGGACGCGAGAATCGGATCTGCCACGCCCATGCGGCCCAGCAGGTTCTTAAGCTGCAGCTCCTGCTGGCGCAGGTTTGTCTCGGAAAGAACCACGTCGCTTTCGTTGGAAACTACAGAGGACCGGACCGTCGCCTCGTCCAGCGGCGCCAACACCCCGCCCACCACTTCTTTGTGAGTATCTTCCAGGAGCTTCTGAGACGCCTGCAGGATGCTTTGCTTGGCCTTAAGATCTTCATGATCCGCGACCAGTGCGTAATAGAGGTTCAGGACGCTTACCACCGTCCCGATCACCTGAGTCTTGAAATTCAATTCCGAAATTCTCAGATTGATACGCGCCACCGTGATATTCCGCGCATTGACCGCGATCCCGAACCCTTGCAGAAGATTGTGCTGAAAGGACACCGCAAGATTCGGCGCCGACGAGGGATTCAAGACATCGGTCGGGGAGTTTTCGTTCAGATAGTGATCGCTGTAGGTCGCCGTGACGCCGCCGCCCGTCAAAAAACCCTCCTGAATCGATCCGTTGTAGAAACGCGTATTCGAAATCAGGACCGGCGTGATGCTCTGAACGATATTGGCCTGGGGCGCCGTCGTGTGGCTGAACACGCTGCTCTCCTGGATGGCCGGATCGAGAGTCTGCGTCACCGGACCGACCTGCGAGATCTGCGCGTTTCCAACGGTGGAAGTGGTGGAGGAACTGGGGGCAGCGCTAACGCCGGCCGCGGCCTGGCTGCCGGCGACGCCTTGTCCGCTGGCGACCGATCCTGCCTGGGACGCGCTATTCGGAATCCCCGGAAGTGCGCCTCCCGCCTGCGCGCGTTCGATCTGCCACTCCGATGCGATGGGATTGAAGCGCGCGACTTCGATATCGATGTTATTTTCCAGCGCCAGCGCAATCGCGTCTTGCACCGTCAGGTACAGCGCGCCGCCTCGATACAGCGCGGCCAACCGGCTGGAATTTGCAAGCCGCACGGGCGGGATCTCCGGAGCGCGATAAGGCCGCAGACCGATGAACCCGGACGGCCGAACCGGCTCGATCGCCTGTTGCGCACCAATCGAAGACACCGCATAAAGAAACGCAAGAACCGGAGTCGCAAATCGCCGGTTCATTTCCCGTTCTCCTGCGGCAGATTCGCCGGAAGCACAGAGAGACGAGAGACGTGCCCCGACAACGCCTCATCCAGCGAGATGTGGTTCTCCTCCAGCGTCCTTCCCAGCGCCTGATCGAACGCGATGCGTGCGTGGCCGTAATTCGCCAGCGCCTGCACCTCGGTGCTCTCCGAACTCGCCACATCGCGCTGGTCCTGGACCACCTGGTATGCCGTACCGAATCCGACATTGAACTTCTTCTGATCGCCGTCCAGCGTCTGTTCCTGAAGCTGTCGCGCCTTGACCGCCGCGTCATACCGCGCCCGCGCCTGTTGCAGCCCGATGGCTGCGTTCTGCACGTCGACGCGGATCTGGTTGATATTCTTCTGGAGCGTCAGCTCATTCTGTCGCAGCTCGATCTGGCTGGTCACGTAATCGGATTGCGCCGCACGATTGCGCAGCGGGACATTCAAGGCAAAACCGGCCGAATAGTTGGGATAATTCCGCCGGAAGATCTCGCCCAGCAGATTTCCGTAGCCGCCCGCCAGAAACGCCACCCCCGGCTCGGACGCGCCGAACGCTGTGAGCTGTCCGCTCAAGCCGTTGTTGGTCAATTCGGCGAAGGCCTGAAGCGTCGGCTTTAGAGAATTCTTGATCCCCACCAGGTTGATTTTGTTGCTGTCGATGTTGATCCGGCTCTGCGCGATTTCCACCCGTTTGCTGATGGCTTCGGTCAGCAGTTCATCCAGCGGCTTGTCGTCATCGTGTTCCGGCACGGCGATCCGGTCGAGAGGAATTACGTGAACCTCCGCCAGGGTCGAATTAGCCACGCCGCTGCGGCTGAGCGCATTTTTCAGGACCGTCTCCTGCTGCAAGAGGTTGGTTTGGGAGAGCAGGAGATCCTGCTGGCTTGCATAAACCTGCGCCTCCGCGCGCGTGATCTCGATCTCGGCCAGCGCCCCCACCGACGCCTGGGCCTTGTTGTTCTGTAGCAACTGCTGCGCGGCTTCCAGTTCCCGCCGGCGGGCTCGCAAGTCCTGATGGAACGCCACCAGATCCCAGTACAGATTCAGCACCGCCGAAACTGTCGTGATCAACTGCTGTTTGAATTGCAGGTCGGTCACCTTCAGATTGTTCTTCTGCACGCGAATGTTGCGCGCGTTCACCGCTCTTCCGAATCCCTGAAGAAGATTCTGTGTCACTTGCAGGTCCAGCAGGCCGGAGGTGTACGGATTCACGCTGAACGACTGGCTGTTCACATGGATGTGCTGGCTGGAGTAGGTCAACTGCGCGCTCATGCCAAATGCGAAATTCTGCTGATACTGGGCCTGCCCCAGGCGCGAGTCCTGAATGAATTCCGTGGTTCCCGTGAGAACCGTATTGCTCTGCGGGCTGGTGATGTGTTGGAAGTTCGTCACCAGCGAGAACGTTGGATCCAGCGAGGGAATCGACGGACCAAGCTGCGTCACGATGCCGCCGCCGGAGCTGACCCCGTTTCCGGCCGTACTCGCGACATTGCCGCTAAGATTCAAGCTGACGCCTTGCAGGCTGACGCTCTGCGGCCCCTGCGCCACGCCCAGTCCAACACTGCGCAAGGCGCCGCCGGCTTCGGCTCGCCGTAAAACTTCCTTGGCAAGCAGAGGACCGTAGCGCTGAACCTCGACGTCGAGATTGTTCTCGATCGCCAAGGCAACCACGTCCTGGGCCGACAGATACAGGTTGCCGGCGCGCAGCAGAGACTCCAGTCGCTGTGAGTTAGTCAAGTTGATTTCCGCAACCGTTCTGGCGCGATACGGACGCGTCAACCATCCAAAGAACCCGGTGGTGGGTTCGGTGATCGTCTCGTTCGCCGCCGCCGCGCGATTGCAGACAACAATGAGCGACACAAGCAGAGTCAAATATTTGTATTTGTGACGAATCATTACAGCCTCGATGCTGAGGATTGGAATACCTGAAGACAGACTTCGTGCAGAACCGCTGGCCGCGGACCGATCGTTGCAAAAAACTGCGAGCTTACTTCTAAGTGCCGCTACTTCGAGAGCCCGAACCCGTCGATGTGCACTTCCAGCAGGTGGTTGACGCGAATGCCGTAGATCCCGTTGGTGTGATCCGCCGTGCCCATCTTGGGCGTTGAGTTCACCACGGTGCCGTTCACGACGAAATCGATCTTCGCGGCGCTGACGCGTACTTCCAGCGCATTCGTCGACTTGCCGGTATCGTCGGGCTTCTTCACTGCCTCGCTGGGCGACTTTCCGGCGATGGTGCTGGTCGATTCGCCATCGCGCATCTTCACCAGCCACGTCCCGTTCTGCGCCACCATGAAGTACATATACTGCTGCTTCGGCCCATCCAGATCGGCGCCGCCGAACACCAGGCCGTAATAGTTGGTGTGACCGCTCGGCTTCATCAGCGTGAACGTCCCCTTCAGCGTGTAATTGCCGGTGACCTTGTGCATCGGGTTCCAGTACACGGCAGCCTGCGGATTCGTCGCGTGGAAGCCGGTTCCCATGGTGACGAACTTAATGGATCCGTTGGCGTCGGGATCTGACGCTTCCTTGCTCTGATCCACTCGCATCTTCCATCCCTTGGGAGCTTGCTGGGCGAGCAACGGCGCAACCGCCATGAGCGCAAATACGGCAACCTGAACGTGACGCTTCATCCTCGTGTCCTCCTTGGCCTCGAACGATTATATACCTGCTGTGTTGTTTCGTTTGGGTTACTCTTGTTCCCATGAAGACCGTCCGGTTTTCCATCCTTCTGCTGCTTTCGGCCGGGGCCGGGCGCGCGCAGAGCCGTCCCAACGATCTAGCCGCGATTCTCGCGAAGCCCCTGGAAACTCCCGACGTCGTCACCTATCAGCTTCGGCAATACCTGTACCAGCGTCTCCCGAAGCTGGCGGCGCCCACCACCCAGGCCGCCTGGACCGCCGAAGCAGAGCGCATCCGCAAGCATCTGGTCGACGACGTCGTCTTTCACGGCTGGCCGCGGGAATGGGTGGATTCACCGCCGAATTTCGAGGATCTGGGAGTCATCGAAACCGGCCACGGGTATCGTATGCGAAAACTGCGTTATGAGATCGTGCCCGGATTCAAATCCACGGCCATCCTATACGAACCGGAACAAATCAATGGCAAGATGCCTGCCGTACTCAACGTCAACGGCCACGACTACGACTTGGGCAAAGCGACCGAATGGAAGCAGAAACGCTGTATTAACCTGGCGCGCCATGGAATGTTCGCGCTGAGCACGGAATGGCTCGCTTGTGGCGAGCTCAATGTTCCCGAAAACCGTCACGAATTCGGCAGCCACGTCGATCTGGCCGGCGCGAATACCGTCGGTCTGTTTTACCTGGCGATGCGCCGCGGCCTCGATTATCTCGATCGTCATCCCAACGTCGATCGCAGCCGCCTGGCGATGACAGGTTTATCCGGCGGCGGATGGCAGACCATCGTGCTCAGCTCTCTCGATCCGCGCGTCCTGGTTTCGGTCCCGGTAGCGGGATTTTCGGCGCTGATTTCCAAACTCGAGCATCAGGATGATCGGGGCGATGCCGAGCAGGTTCCCGCGGATTTTCTGAATGGAGTGGACTATCCTCACCTGGCCGCCCTCCGCGCGCCGCGTCCCACCCTCCTGATTCACAACGCGGAGGACGATTGCTGTTTCCGTGCGCCTCTCGTGAAACCCTACACCTACGATCAAGTGCGCCCGTTCTTCCGATTGTTTGGCAAAGAGGACGTGTTCGCATGGCACGAGAATACGGATCCATCGACGCACAACTATCAGCTCGACAACCGGCAGCAGGCCTACCGTTTCCTGAGCAAGCACCTCGGGTTGCCGCCGATCGAGAAGGAAATCCCCGTCGATAGCGATATCAAAACCGTCGACGAGCTCAGAGTAGGACTCCCGAGCGACAATCTCACCATCCTCGGTTTCGCCCGTAAACTGGCCGACGGCATTCATCGTGATCCAGTGCCCGCGGATGCCGCAGCGCGTGCGCAATGGATGGAGACCGCCCGGCGGCGCTTGCAATCGACGGTTCGCTATCAACCCGCTGCGGTCGAACACGCCTGGGCTCTGGCGAACACAAAGAACCGCGGCGTGGAAACCATCTCGCGGCAATTTCTGTTCGATAACCAGTTGAGCGCCACCTCGATCTGGGTTCATCCCATTGCCGCAACGGATCCGAATAGCGCCATCACCATCGTGCTGAACGACGACGGCAAAAAAGCGATGGCCGGCCGCAGTTTCCGAACGCGCGAATCGCGGCGAGCAGGTTGTCGCTCTGGATCTTTTGTTCCACGGCGACGCCGCGCCACCCGATCGGGAACTGGATAGCTACACACTGACGCTCTCCACCATGGGCCAGCGAGCGCTCGGCATTGAGGCGGCACAACTGATCGCCGTCGCCCGCTGGATGCAGCAGCGCTCTCCTGGCGCGCCGGTCCGTCTGGACACCACAGGCAAGCGCAATCAGGTAACGGCGCTGATCGCCGCCGCCCTGGAGCCCGAACTGTTCTCAGAGGTGATCGTCCACGACGGAATGTACAGCCTGAAGTATCTGCTCGACGCGCCGGTTCGCTTTCACGATGCGCCGGAGCTGTTCTGTCTGGACCTGTTCAAGGATTTCGACATCGACCGCCTGGCGCTATTGGTGGGCAACACCAAAGTTACCCAGCACTATTTGACCATCACTCGCTAAGCGGAGTCGGTCCCGCGTAACCGGTCATTTCCAGGTATCCGACGCCGTGGACCTGCTGTCCCTTTTTGGTTGCTTTCACTTCGATCGCGCCCTCCCAATAAGTCGGCGCCGTGCGCGTCTTTCCCGTCAACTCCTGTTGGGCCAGCCGCGTCGAGAGCGCGGCATCGAGGCTTAACGAAGGCACGCGAACGCGCCACTCAATCGGATAACGTCCGCCGGAGTCTGTGCTTTTCCACAGCTTCCCCGGTTCAAGCGAAAAATCCTTCGCCGAAAGGTGCGTCGAGCGTCCGCGCGGATCGACGTACGTCCCCGCCGAAAAGGGATCGATCGTGCCATCCTTCCGGCGCAGCTCGAACAGCATGATCTCCGATCCATCGTCGAGTTGCAGACTGAACCAATCCCATCCGCTCTGATTTGCCGCGAGCTGGTGGGTGAAGAACTCGTGATCCATCCAGCTTTCGCCTTCCACCTTGAATCGCTGGCCTTCGATGATGATCGCTCCGCTCGTCAAGAGCCGCGTAAACGAGATGTAGTGCGAAGCTCGCCCCGGCCCCTCTGCCTTCTGACTGACACCGTTTTCTCCGTGGATCATAGGCGGTTTCGTTGTCTTCATCTCCAGTTCGACGGCGAAACGATCCGCGATCGCGTTCAATCGCTGCGAAGGTAGTTGCGAATCGAGATTCCATTGAACCGACCAATTCCCGTTCCATACGCGTGCTGTGCCCTCATCCACGCCCGCGACACCCGGACCCGACCGATTGAGCCGTTCCGTATGCAGAAACCGCCCGCCATCCAGATCGCTCACCGCGAAATGCGCCAGCCACAGATCACGCACTTCCCAGACCGAAGGCGGCTCGGACTTCCGGTCAACGCCCTGGCGGAAAAAAGTCAGCTCGAATCCGAATCGCCGGCCATCCGCCGTGTGGACGTTCCCGGTGTAATACCACCATTCCGTCTGAAATTCGGGATGGTTGAAATGATCTCGTGGGAACTCGTAGCGATAGCCGGGCAGCGCGACGCGAAATGAGTCGCTGGTCGCGGCGCAAAGTTGCAACGCAATCAATACGGCGACGCTACTCCTCATGAATCACCTCAATGGGCGCCAGCAGCGTCGCCATCCGCGCCGGATAAATCCCCGCAACGATGGTTGCAACGTAAACCACCGACAGCGCGCTCAGAAGCACCGTGACAGGCCAGTGAAATTGAATGGTCCATCCGAAGGACTGCTTGTTGATTACAAAGATCAGCAGCAACGACAGAAAGAACCCCAGGATCACCCCGGCCACGTTCGCCAGCAGCCCTAGCAGGCCCGCCTCGAAGAGAATGATGCGCCGCAACTGGCCCTTACTCGCGCCGAGAAAGCCCAGGAGTCCGAACTCCCTGCGACGGTCGATCACCAGAGCGAGCAAAGCGCCGCCCACGCCCATTACCGCCACGAAAACGGCGACCGCTTCCAGCGCGTAGGTGATGGCAAACGTCCTGTCAAAAACGCGAATCGCTTCACGGCGCAGCGATCCGTTGGAGGACACAAGAACCTTGCGTCCCGCCAGCGCAGTTTGAACCGCGCGCTCTGCCTGATCGATCGGCACGCCCGGCTTCACGTAAATGGCTACGTTCGACGGTCCCGTATCCGGAAGATATTTGAGCAGCGTGCCCCGGTCCATCAGAATGAAGCCGCGTTCATTCGAATAATCGTAAAAGACATCGAGAACCTGGAAAGGAACGCGCGATGTCCCCAGCGCGAGCGTCAGCGTGTCTCCGGCGTGCACATCGTGTTTATTGGCGAACGGCTCGCTCACCAGCACGGCATCACGGCCTACGAGTTTCGGCCACACAGTTTGCGGCCGCGCGCCCGAGAGCAGCGGGCGATTGCCGTGATTCCCCACCACCGCCGCCTCCATTCCGCCGAGGGTTACCGGCAGGCCCTGATAGCTGATCTCATACGCACGCAGCATATCGATCGCGGCGACTTCAGGCAGCCTTGCCAACTCCCGCGGAATTTCCGGCGACATGGTCGGATGCCGGTCCGCTCCTGGTGGGCTTGCTGGACGCAAGTACAAATCCGCTTGCAGCCGGTCACTCATCCATACAAGAACGGTCTCGCGAAAACTACCGACCATGATCCCGACCGCCACCAGCATCGCCAGCGCAGTCGACAGAGCCCCCACCAGCACCGATGTCCGCCGCAACGAACCGGCCAGGCTGCGCGTGGCCAGCAGCGCTTCAACTCCCAAACAAGCGCGCATAACACCCGCCAGCGCCGCCGACGCTCCCGCCACGAAGGCCGGGATCGCCGCCGCGGCCGCGCCGATCAGAAGTAGCGCGGCCAGATATCCGAACATCGGCTTGCCCGCCACCGGTCCACGCCGCGATGCGATCCAGGCGAGCGCGCCCAACACGCCCGCGATCAGCAGGTCGCGGCCGCTGTGGATTCTCGCCTGGTGCTCCCTGCGCCCGCGCGCCATCGCTTCCACGGGAGCCACCTGCGAGGCTTCAAAAGCTGGTCCAAACGCCGATGCCACCGACACGCCGACGCCGATCACGAGGGCGATCCACGCGTCTACCCACGTGAGCGAGATCGCGCCTGGCTGGCTGCTGATATACAGGGATTCGACGGTGGCCGCGACCATCTGCACGGCTCCGATCGCCATGAATCTTCCGAGGACGATGCCTGCCAGAGCCCCGGACAGGCCCAGCGCCGCCGCCTCTCCCAAAATCCCGGCGAGAATGCCTTCGCGCGTGACGCCCAGAGCTCGAAGAATGCCGATCTCCACACGCCGGCGAACCACGGTCACCGAAATCGCGTTGTAGATGAGGAACGCCCCGACCGCCAGCGATACATAGCTCAGTACACGGAGATTCCAGCGGAACGCCGCCAGCATGTGGCGATTCTCTTCGGTCTGCGTGCCTTCGCGCGACACCGTCAGCCCTTCGGGAAGCGCCTGGCGAAACGTCATTTCCCACTCCTCCGGGCTGCGGCCTTTCGGAACGTCGATCAGAATCCGATCCAGTTTTCCGTCGCGCCGCAGTACGCGCGCCGCTGGAGCCAGATCCATCAAAACGACGTCGCCGGAACCGGCCGCCAGAACGCCGCGCACCGTATACTCGGCCGAGGTGTCGTTGACGATCAACTGGATACGGTCGCCGGCCTTGTATCCCAGTTGATCGCCCGTCCAGACGGAATGATCGAAATCGCCGGAGCCGGAGCTCTCCGTGCTTGCCGCCGTGCCCGCCATCGATTCGGCAACCAGGTCGACGCCCAACAACAGCACCGTCCGGCGCGTCCCGGAAATCATCGCGTACTCTTCCATCCGCGGATGAATCCGGATCGGGAAGGGAAGCGCCGCCAGCCGCGCCACCGCATCGGGAGGCACTCCGCCGACCGCGGTCACCTCGAAAGCCGCGTTTCCTACCAGCGATTCCACGGATGACCGGAAGGACCCCGCCGCTGCATCGCCCGCTAGTTCAATCGCCAGGACTGCGGCCACGCCCAGCGCGACGGACAGAATCGTGATCGCGGTTCGCAGACGGTCCTGCCGCAGCGGCCGGAGTGTCAATCGATAGAACAGCGTGAATCGCATTAACCTTGCTTTAGCGGCTGCAGCAGTTCGATGACCCGCCCGTCGCGCAGGCGCACGATCGTGTCCGCGGCCGCCGAGGCCTCCGCGCTGTGCGTGGCCATCAGTATGGTCGTGTTTTGTTCCGTGGCAATCCCGCGCAGCAGAGCCAGAATCAATTCGCTGGTGCTGCTATCCAGGTTGCCCGTCGGTTCATCCGCCAGAACCAGCCGTGGAGAATGCACCAGCGCCCGCGCAATTGCCACCCGCTGCATCTGGCCCCCGGAAAGCTGATACGGCATCCGCGCGGCGTAGCCGTCCATCTCCACCCAATGCAGCCTTGCGAGCGCTGCCTCGCGCGCGTTCGCGACGTTGTCCAGCAGCAGCGGCAGTTCAACGTTCTCCACCACCGACAGCGTCGGCAGCAACTGGAACGATTGAAAAATGAACCCGACCTTTTCGCGCCGCAGCTTCGTCAGCGCGGCATCGCGGAGCTGCGAAGTGATCATGCCATCGAGCGTGACGGTTCCTGACGTAGGGACGTCCATCGCGCCCGCCAGATTCAACAGCGTCGATTTCCCGCATCCGCTGCGCCCCACCAGCGCGGCAAATTCCCCGGCCCGGAATTCCAGGGATACATCGTGCAGCGCCGGCACCGGGATGCCCTCTGTGATGTAGTCCTTCGAGACGTGCTCCAACCGGACAACACTCATATCTCCAGTGTCGTCGCTTTGGTCGAACTCTTACAATCGAGCGCCGTGAAAAATTATGTGTACTCGAAGCTAGCCTTGCGAAGCCGCCAGCGCCTGGTCGAGGTCCCACAGAATATCTTCGATGTCTTCCAGGCCAATGGACAGCCTGACCAGGTCAAGCGAAACGCCCGCCGCCTCCTGCTCCTTCCGCGACAACTGCTGATGCGTCGTCGAGGAGGGGTGAATCACCAGGCTGCGCGCGTCGCCGACATTCGCCAGATGGCTGAAAATCTTGAGACTATCGATAAACTTCTTGCCCGCGTCGAATCCGCCCTTAATGCCGAACGAAAAGACAGCGCCGCCGCCTTTCGGCGTGTATTTCTGCGCCATCTTGAAATACGGGCTCGACGGCAGCGACGGATATTTCACCCAGCTCACGTGCGGATGCTTTTCCAGGTGCTGCGCGACAGCCATTGTGTTGGACAGATGGCGATCCATCCGCATGCCCAGCGTCTCCACTCCTTGAATGAATTGGAACGCGTTGAACGGGCTCATGCAGGGCCCCAGGTCGCGCAGCCCTTCCACGCGGCAGCGGATGATGAACGCGATCGCGCCGAAAACCTGGCTGAAATTCATGCCATGATACGCGCGCGAAGGGGTGTTGATTTGCGGATGCGCGCTCTTCGACCAGTCGAACTTGCCCGAATCCACAATCATCCCGCCAATCGAGGTTCCGTGCCCTCCCATGAACTTTGTCAACGAGTGGACCACGATGTCAGCGCCGTAATCGATCGGGCGGCACACGTAGGGCGTGGCGAATGTATTGTCGATCATCAGCGGAATATTGGCCCCGTGCGCGATCTTCGCCACGGCCTCGATATCGAGCACATTGCCGCGCGGATTGCTGATCGTTTCTCCATACAGCAGCTTGGTATTCGGCTTGATCGCCTTGCGGAAGTTTTCCGGATCGTCCGGTTCAACGAAGGTCACGTCGTAGCCGAATTTACGAAAGCTGACGTCGAACTGTGTGTACGTTCCGCCATACAGAGTGCTGGCGGCGACGAAATGGTCGCCCGGCTCCATCAGGCTCGAAATTGCAACGAACTGGGCAGACTGGCCGCTCGCCATCGCCAATGCCGCCACCCCGTTTTCGAGCGATGCGACCCGCTGCTCCAGCACATCCGTGGTCGGATTCATGATGCGCGTGTAAATGTTGCCGAATTGCTGCAACCCGAACAGAGCGGCGGCGTGATCGGAGTTATCAAAGACGAACGATGTCGTCTGATAAATCGGCACCGCGCGAGCCTTCGTCGTGGGATCGGGCGCGTAGCCTGCGTGCAGGGCCCGCGTATTGAAACCTAAGGTTCGTTCCGGTTGAGTGTTTGACATGGGTTGACTCTGATAGTGTCTGATTTTATCGTCTGATTTTATCGTCTGATTTTATCAATGCCGCATCACGGCAGTGCAAACGTAAATAGGGCGGAATCCGTTGCGATCGCGACGTATTGCTTCCCGTCCACGCTGTACGAGATCGGCGACGCGATGATTTCCGCTCCCGTCTGGTAGTGCCAGAGTTCGGCCCCGGTGCGCGCTTCGAGCGCGATCAGGTTGCCATCCTTGGCGGCCGCGAACACAACTCCTCCGGCCGTCGCGAGCACACCGGCTCCGACTGAGCCCTGATGCAAATTGAAACTCCACTTAACCTGTCCCGTTTGCGGATCAATTGCCCGAATCGCGCCCGGGAACAAGCCCCATTCCTCCTGCTGGCCGGTTCCCGTGTACGGTTCTCCAGGTCTCGGAGTTTTCGTTACGCTCGTATACACAGCGCAGGATTCTCGCACCGCCAGGTAGAACAGCTTCGTCTGCGGATCCCACGATGGCGACGCCCAGTTGGTTGCCCCGGACGCGTCCGGGCAAACGTAGGTCCCCTGCGGAGTCGGATCCATATTAGGCACCAGCACGGGGCGCCCATGGTCATCCAGGCCGGTGGCCCAATTCTGCTTGGCGAATGGTTTGCCCAACAGGAATTCGCCGGTTTCACGATCCAGTACATAGAAGAAGGCGTTCCGGTCCGCGTGCAGGATCACATGGCGCATTTTGCCGCGGAAAAAGCCGTCGGCGAGAACGTTGGTTTCGGCCGCGTCCCAATCATGGGTGTCGTGCGGGGTGAATTGAAAATACCATTTCAACTTCCCTGTGTTCGGATCCAGCGCCAGAACGCTGCACGTGTAAAGATTGTCGCCCGCGCGCACCGTGCCGTCGTAGTCGGGCGAAGGGTTTCCGGTGGACCAGAACAGCGTATCTGTGGCGGCATCGTAAGTGCCGGTCATCCACGTCGGACCTCCGCCGAAATCCGCCGAGTCGCCGGCCCAGGTCGACCGGGCCGGATCGCCTTTCGCGGGCGTAACGTTGAAGCGCCAGAGCCGGCGGCCTGTCGCCGCGTCATACGCATCCAGGAACCCGCTCAACGCGCACTCGCCTGCCGTGATTCCGACAATGATCTTCCCGTCAATGGCCAGCGGAGCGTGCGTGATCGATGTGCCGCGTTTGTAATCGTCCACCATCACGTCCCACACGGGATTTCCGGTCTTCGCGTCGAGCGCTACCAGATGGGCGTCCAAGGTCGCCATGTATAAGCGGTCGCCTAAAGTCGCGAGCCCGCGGTTGGTCATCACAGTGCAATTTGAGTGGATGTCCGCCGGCAATCTTCGCGCGTAATGCCAGATCGCCCGCCCGGTGCGAGCATCGAGCGCGGCAGCGTTATTGCGAGGCCCGGTGACGTACATAACGCCGTCGACAACCAACGGAGTCGTTTCGACTCGTGTTCCGCCGAACTGATAGGCCCAGGCGCTGGCCAGAAAACGAACATTGGACGGCGTGATCGAACTGAGTCCGCTGTAATGGTTACCACCAAGATCGCCGTAATAGCTCAGCCAGTTCTGCGGTTCCTTCGCGGCTGATTTTAATCGCTCAAACGAAACCCCGCCACCCGCCGCCGAGCCGGATGGCGCGTTGACCGAAGGCGCGGCTTTCAGAAAGGCAATGACATCATCCAGTTGCGGGCCGGAAGCCGCGCCCTCCGGCATCAGCGACTTTCCCGTGAGCCGGACGCTGGCAACATCCTTCTTCGCGAGCAGATGCAATTTCTCGGATGGATCCATCACCTGCAAAGAGAAGGTGTCTTCGTTCTTGCGGACGCCGCGAATCTCGGATCCATTCTTCAGATGAACCTCCACCGTTTCGAAACCGCGTACCATGTCGCGATGCGGTTGGGCGATGGCGCGCTGCAGTTCCCGCGCGCTTCTGGCTTCTCCGATGCGGCTCAGATCCGGACCCAGCCGGCCGCCTTGTCCGCGATACATATGGCACCGGCTGCATCCTGCCGCGCCGAAAAACAGTCGTTGCCCGCTATCCACGTTCCCGGCAAGCGCCAGATCGGTCTCGCCCGGTCTGAGGGATTTTAGAAACGCCACAATGGCGCGGACATTTTCGCCGGGCATCGGAAACGCGGGCATCTGTGTCCCCGCGATTCCGCCGGTGATGTTATCGGCGATTTCGGATTCAAGAGACCCGCGGTTCAGTTTTCCGGTGAGATCCGGCCCTCGTCCTCCCTTCGCATTCTGCCCATGACAGGACGCGCAGGAAGCTTCGAACAGCCGCCTTCCTTGATCGATTTGTTCCGGCGTCTGCGCCAACGCCGTAGCGGCAACCATCAGGAGGACGGAATGTTTCGGGGACGCGACGCGGGAGAACATAGGCGGCCTCTGCCTTCAGGCCGTGCCATTGTAACATTCTTGAGTAAGCGACAATGTCAAAAGGAGATCTGAGAATGCAACTACGAACTTCACGCCGGCAGTTCCTCGTTGGAGCCGGGGTGGTCGCCGCGACTGCGATGCGTCCGGGCGTTGGTTTGGCGGCTGGCGCAAGTGGAATCCACTATGGATACGCCGCGATCACTTGGGGAAAAGAGCAGCGCAAAGCCATTGATGAGATCGCCGGTTCGGGCTTCGAAGGAATTCAGCTTCGTGCCGATGCAACCACGGAATTTAAGCCGGCCGAGCTGCGGACCATTCTGCAGCAGCACAAGCTCACGTTTACCGCCCTATCGAGCGGCGAGATCGTCATCGATCCGGCGGCGGAAGCGGAGACCCTGGCGAAGCATACCGCCAACGCGAAGTATCTCAAGGAAGCCGGCGGCCTTTATCTCCAGATTCTCGATCAGTTGAAGCCATACCCGCGCAAAGTCACCACGGAGGAGTGCAAGCGGCTGGGAAAAGTGCTCACCGAACTCGGAAAGCGTACCGCCGATGTCGGCATTCCGCTGGCGTATCACAATCATCTGAACACCATCAGCGAGCACCCCGGGAACTTTGACATCGTCCTCGAAACGTCCGATCCGAAGTACGTAAAGATCCTTCTTGATACTGCACATTCCGTCGCCGGCGGCGGCGATCCGGCTGCGCAGGTGATGAAATATCACGAACGGCTGATCCTTCTTCACCTCAAGGACGTCGTCGACATCCCGATGGACACCCCCGAGGCGCGCTATCCGTTCAAGTTTGTCGAACTGGGGCGCGGCAAAGTCGACCTGCCAAAGGTCTTTGCGGCTCTCGAAAAGGTGAAATATCGCGGTTGGGCCGTGGTGGAACTGGACCGCGTGCCGGAGAAATCCAGAACGCCGAAAGAGTCGGCCATGATCAGCCGGAAATATCTGGAAGAAAAAGCCGGAGCCAAGCTCGGCTAGGCTACTCAGCCCGCCGCCATCCGGCTCGGTTCGTCCGAAGCGGATTCCGGCTCTCGTTTGCGCGTGATGAACTTGTGGTTTTTGTAACGGATTGCAAAGCCGCGTTCCGTCGACCGGATCACTACCGCTTCCGCTACGAGTCTCAGTGGCGTGACGCCTCCCAACAGCGCCGGCCAATCCACGCGGATCTCGATCCGCGACCCAATCTCCGGAATGCCGGTGCTTTGCGTCGCCAGCGAGATACCGCAACTGCTGATGTCCACCGTTTTTCCCGATCCGTTGACATCAAGCTCGCCGCCCAGTCCGTAGTATTGAACCGAAAGATTCAGGGGGTAGCGCGTACTGGCTCTGCCTTCGGGCTGACGTTTGAGCTCAAGGTCTGGCTGCATGGCTACTGAGGGTCCAGCTTTGAGGATGGTACAAACTCAGTTGCAAATAGAGAGAACTTGCACAGTGTATGTCGCAAGGTGTACGTCTTATGATATGCCCTTCCGCGGGAATTCACCAGTCAGACAACCTGGGGAAAAAGGATCATCAAGATGAAGATCTAAACCTCGAGAGTTTCCTCAGGACCGTGAGAAATCCGGAGCTAAATTGAGATCTGACGAAGAATCTGTCAGATGAATCCACTTACTTGATGTGGATCTTTACGTGCGTCCAGGATTTCGTGTTCCCTTTATCGCGATACATTGCGACGTCGGCGCACTGCAGAACCTCGGTCACAGTCTGGCCCGGCTTCCACGGGGCAAAACCGAACGCCGCGCCGATCGCGACCTTCTGTAAGCCGCTACTGCCCTTCAGAAGATACTCTCCGTTTACCCATTTGGTGATCCGATCGGTACTGGCGCGGGCGTCGCGCACATTCCCGTCGATCAGGACCACGAACTCGTCGCCGCCCCAGCGACCAACCAGGTCAGTGGAACGGAACGCCGCCCGCAATTCCCCGGCGAACTGTTTCAACAGCTCGTCGCCGGCCGCGTGGCCGAATGTGTCGTTCACTTGTTTGAATCCGTTCAAATCCAGGTAGACGACACCGAACGGCTGCCCCTTCTCGATGCGCAGGGCGAGTTCCCTCTCCACCTTCCGCCGGTTGGCGATGCCCGTGAGCGGGTCGATGCTGGCAAGCAGCTCGACTTCCCCGAGGCGCGCTTCGTAAGCGGTGATTTGCGAACGGAGCTGCGCGATCGACTCCTGCCCGTCCTGGGCCATCTTGGTCACGCAGCTTTGCAGCTCCGTGACGGTTGTGCCCACCGATTGCCGCATCAGCGCCACGTCGTTGAGCCTGGTTGCCGCCTGCAGATGCCCTTTGACCTCCTGGAAGCGCCTGGCGTAGCGACTGTCACGCTCGCCCACCTCTCCCGCCGTTTTCCCGAGAAGCGCGAGCAGGTCCTTCACTTCGCGCGCTTTGTCCTGATGATACTGAGCCGCATAGTCGCCCCAGGAATGGAGCGCCGCTTCCACGGCCCTTTCGATCTCCTGCAAGCGGGCCGGCGATGTGTCCGTATCCAGGCTTTGCGAGATACTGCTCAGCGCCGCCTTGATGCCCTCGCCGATCGGCGGACATGCTCGAAAAGCTGCATCGCCTGCCGCCCGAAGAGCGGATCGAAACACCGACAGAGTGGATGCAGCCGTCTCCTGCTGCTGCGAATCCATCGCTTTTCGTAACGAAATCAGTGGCATCGCTTTTGGCGTCTCCCCTGAAAGATCGGGTCGTTTGCGGGCCAGCTTTATAGCCTTGCAGGTGTTCATCTGTTCTGAAATCAGAACAGACTCCGTGTAACCCATTTCCGATCAATGCTAGTAGCCGGAAGGAGTCGGACGGTCGAAGTCGGCCAATCGCAGTTTTTAGAACGGATGATTTCGCGTGCTACTATTCTGGCCAGACCGCCTAAGTTGTCGTGTTGCCGGGAGACGCTATGTGACCTTGGGCGCTGCGACACCCTAGCGCTGGGGCAGCGCGATGATGTGGGAATTGTCCTTACTCAGGCGTCTGCCGGTTTTGATGCGACATCACCATCCGAAGAACGCGGTTGATGCGCGTCGAATAGCCAGCGCCGTACTGCTGAAGCCATTCGAATACGTCGGCATCCAAACGCACGGCTACCAATTTCTTTGGGGGCTGCCGAAACTGGGTGAGCTGGTTGTGGGCGAGCGCCGGGATCTCGGAATAGTCGATCTGAGAAACATCCGCGCGTTTCTGGCGGTTGGCAGTCTTGTCCAGCGCTTTCTGCTGCCGCTTAGTGAGGGGCTTGTTCCATATAGATTCTGCGCTCACGCGGATCTGCTTCCCGCGCCGAGATGATGCGGATAACCTCTTCGCCATTTGAGTTCTCCTCACGATAAACGTGTACCACCAGCAACACGGCCCTGCGAACAGCTCCGATCGCATGCCAACGCTGCTCGCCGTTGATCACGCGGTCCTTGCGGAGCATCAAATTCGGATCCGCAAAAACGCGCGATGCGATTTCAAAGTCGATTCCCGCGTGCTTCTTTTGGTTTGACCGGTTCTTTTCCGCGTCCCATTCGAATTGCACGCTGTTATACATAACGTATAACACGGCGGGCAGGGAAGAGCGTGGCTTACGATTCCTCGCGCTGAATCCCAAGATAGCGGCTCGCGAGCACCGATTCCGCCACCGCGAACGCGAGTACCAGCAGCATGATGTACCACCAGAGGGACTGTGGTGTGTTGTGCGGCGCCCCCGGCGCGGATGATGAAGCCTCTTGCGACGCCGGGCCGCCTTTTCCGCGCCACAGTGCCAGGACATCGTCCGGGATCACGTCCAAATTCGATTCCTTGGGATCCGGATTCACCCCGATTTCATTCTGATGCCCGTTGGCCAGGCGGAGCTGATAGTAGCCGGCTTCGGTGAGTTGGAACGATTGCGCCGCTGCGGCTTCCGCCAGGCTTAACGGACGCTTTCCTTCGGGGTCGGTGATCTCGACTCCTTGCGGCCGGCCGCCCTGCGAATGCTCCATTGCGCTCCGGAGTTCGAGATACGCGTCAACCTGGCGCGCGCCACCCTGGCGTTCGCTGCCGGCAAGATAACGCGCGGTTTGTTCGATGAAGGGCACGAAGGCGGGATCCAGCGGAAAATCGTTGGTCAGATTATCGAGCCCGGAGGTAAACAGCACCACGCGCCCTTCGCCAATTCGCTTTTCGAGTAGCAGCGGCGTCTGGTCACCCAGGCGCACGATCACACTGGCGTCTCCGGGATCCACTTCCAGTGCGTAAAAGAATTTCACGCCGGGGAATCCACCCGACTTGGCTACTGACGGATACGAGGAATCGCTGGAGCCGACTGCCATGAAGCGCTCCGGGATGCGGTTGTAGTCGCGGGTCTTGAGGATCCGCGCGCCGAAAATGGGGATTTGCAAGCGCGCCCCGGCGGAGGTGCCGGCTGCGATGAAAACGCTGCCTCCTGAACGTACGTACGCCGTCAGCGAATTTTCGAGAATCGTGGGCACGGAATTCACATCGGAGAGCACGATGAACGCGTAGTTGGACGGCTTGCGGTCGGCGGCCTCGTTCACATTGATGGATTCGAGAATGAACGCCGATTGCGCGGCGGCAGACAGCGCCGCGCCGACGTAAAGCGGCGAACGCGTTTCCCCGTAGTTATGGATCAGCAAGGCGCGCTGCGGGTCGGAACGCTCGACCGCGAATCGGCGAAGGTCGTCGGCGGGAAGCGTGTCGGCCTGGTCGAGCTTAACTTCACAGCGGCTGAAGCCGTAGGGGACTTCAAGGGCGGGGAAGTCGACAGTGGCCCGGCCGTTCGCAGGGACTGCAACCGGCTTGGTTGCCGTGGTCTTGCCGTTCACGACCAGAGAAACACTGCGTTGCGCCGCAGGAGTGCCATAGCCGGCGATCACAGCTTGTACGCGAATCGGCTTGGCGTCCTTGCCCCACACCTGGCCTGGAGCGTCCACGGACTCGACAGTCCAGTTGGGTTCGGCCTTGGAGATGACAGGATGCGTCGTGAGCTGGACGTTGTCGGGCAACGCCATATCGGAGAAAGTCCCCGCCAGTTCGCTGCGTTGCATGTCGCTAAAGAGATGAAGCTCGATGGGAACATGGACCGACTCGGCCATGGCGCGCACGGCCCGGGCCAGCTCGCCGAAGTTGCCATGGCCATCGCCGGGTGAAACGGCTTGCACCGCGGCGCGCAAAACACCTTGATCCTCAATCGGCTGCGTCATGAAGCGGAGCTGTGAGCCAAACGCCGCGACCTGGGCCCGCGCGGCTCCTTTTCCAGCCAGCACAGCCATGGCTGCGTTCTTGGCGTCCGGTAACCGAGTACCGGCTCGCATGCTGAATGAGTTGTCGACGACCACGAGCACAATGCGGTTACTGGCGAGGCTCGCGGCGTTCCGGTTGATGAAAGGATTTGCGAAGGCGAGAATCAACGCCAGCAGAACCAGAAGGCGTAGCGAGAGCAGCAGAAGATAGTTCAGCCGGCGATGGCGCGTCGAACTGACGGTGTGCGACTCGTAGAGCATGAGCGAAGGGACCGGCTTCGGCGGACTTTTTAGACGTTTCAGTAAATGCAGGTAGAGCGGCAGGGCGAGTCCCGCGAGGCCGGCGAGGAACCAGGGTGCGAAGAGTCCCATTTAACGGCGGCCTCTTTGAAGGTTGTACGGCGTCCGCAAGGAAATCATGCTGGCGAGGATTGGCGGATTCAAAGAACGCCGCTGCATGAAGAGCTATCCGCCATCAGATGTCGGCCCGTGGGGGCTGTGAGAACTCCGATTATAAACGTAATTGACGAGTCACTCGAACAGCGGAGATATTCTCGCGAGCACCTCGCCCATGATCTCGTCCGGCACGCTCTCCAGTTTCTTCGCGCCCCGCGCGGCGAGATCGAGAGTCTGCGGCTGGTCGCATCGAACCACGCCCGTGGTTTTGATTCCGGTTCCTGCAAGCGGTACAGCGAACCCGGCCGTCCGCGCGAAATTTCCGCCGCTGGTGATCGGGAGAACCACGGGAGTTTCGTGACGCGCCAGTATGACTTCCCAAAAGGGTTTCCTACAACCGAAAAGGAAAGAGACGACTGAGAAAACAGAGAAAAAACGGCTCAACCTGAACTACTCTTGTCTAATTAGTTCACGTTGACGAGTTTCCTCTTTTCCGGCTTTCCACCCGGTATACAATGGCTCAGGACTCACAAGTGTCAACGGCTCACGATTCTCTCTTGACGCGGATCACGATCGATTCGGATGTGCGCTTCGGGAAGCCGTGTGTTCGCGGGCATCGGATCACTGTTCAGGAAATTCTGGAGTGGCTCTCAAATGGGGCGTCTCAGCAGCAAATCCTGGCCGATTATCCTCAGCTCGAACCGGATGATTTCCTGGCCGTGTACGCTTACGCCGCCGAATTGGCAGCGGGCCAAGTATCGAGGGGATGAAGCTCCTCTTCGACGAGAGCTTATCCCCGAAGCTGGTTCTGGTATTGCGTGACCTTTTTCCCGAGTCCGAAAGCGCTCTTCTGAACGGGCTCGCTCGCGTCGGCGATCGCAGAATCTTGGAGTATGCCGCAGCTCACGATTTCGTTCTGGTTTCGACGGATGGCGATTTTGAACGGCTGGTCCGACACATTCCTGGCGCTCGTGTGGTCATTCTCGGTTCCTGCGATTATCCAACGGAGATTGCGGCAGAAGTGCTACGGCGAAATGCGATTCGGATCGGCGAGTTGGCCGGATCACAAGGTCAGTTGATCGTTCTCGGCCGGTAGCTTTCGGGATTCAAACGATTCCCCACTTCCGCCGCAGCCACCATTCCGAGAAGCGCAGCAGCACCAGTGCCAGAAACACCAGCGGCAGATCCCATAGGTCCTTGGTCTCGCGAACCGTTACACCGGCTTCGGAAAAAGGAATGCTCGCGGCTAGCTTTCCGAGGTCCGCAGGCTTCCAATATCGCCCGCCAGTTTGACTCGCCAGGTGTTCGAGCAAAGCCCGATTTTGGTCGGTGTGGAAACTTTCGGCGACGCCATCCGCGCGCTGGAATGTCAGTACGTCGCGGCCCAATTCCTTCCCGCCGCGAATCGCCGTGACTTCAGTCAGGTACGAGCCGGCTTTCGGCGCGGACCAAGTAGCTTGGAATTGGCCGGGAGTGTCAGGCGTTGGAGCCATCTCGACCAAGGCGCTAACGCCGCTGGGGCCCAGGATGTGGGCTTCGACCTTCGCGTCAGGCGCGGGGTTGTATTGTGGATCACGGACGTCGGCGGTGATGGCTACTGCGCCGTTGTCGAGCAGCATCTGAGCGGGGACGGACGCGGCCACGTGGCCGGGCGTGTCGGATACCACCCACCGCAGAAGCTGCTGCCAGAACAGATCGTGAGCGGTGTCTCCCAGGGGGGAACTCATCTGCCATCGCCAACTGCCCCCAGTGGCCATGATTCCCGTTCGGCCCCGGCCGAAGTTTTCGGTGATCAGCAGGGGCAGCTTCCGACCTTCGGGCGTGACCATGTCGGCGAGAACGGTGGCGCCGGGCTTCGGTGTTCCGGGATCTTCGTAGTCCATCAGGTAGGGCAGCTTTTTCCACTTGGCGGCGTTCGCTGCGGGATCGTCCACCAGACGCGTGATGATGCTGTCGACGCCGGCCGGCGCCAGCTCGGCGGTTGTGTGCGTGGTGCCGTTCTTAGGGTCGGCTTCGCGATGAAAGGTGCCGGTCTGCGTTGGCAGCGTGGTTGGAAAGAGGTCGGTGAGGTTGGAGGCGTTCCAGCCGCCATCGGCGAGCGAAAACTGGCCGCCGAGAAGGAGAAGACCGCCGCCGCGTCGATCGACGAACTCGCGAATCAGTTCGCGCTGGACGGGACTGAAATAGCCGGCTTCCACCGATCCGATGATCAGGCCCTGGTAGCCGAAAAGATCCTCCGGCCGGGATGGAAAGCCGTCGGCAAGTTCCTTGGGCCCGGAGATGCCCTGCCGGTAGATCTTGTTTTCGCTGGTGCGTACCATCGAGACGATCTGCACCATGCGGTCGTCTTCTTCGGCCTGGCGAATGAACTTGTACTCCCAGCGAGGTTCGCCTTCGATATAAAGGATCCGGCGCGGATCGGAGGTGACGTTCACGACTCGGGTCAACGTGTTATTGCTGGTGTTTTGTTCGGCCGGGAGTGGGGTCGCCGCGATCTGGAGGGTTCTAGCGCCGGCGCCGCCAATATCGAACATCAAGGTTTCAGTCTGCAGATTGCCGTCCGAACCAAGCGCGATGGCGCGAGCGGCAAGTACCTTCGGTTGGCCGATGCTGACATCCCGGATCGTCAGGTTGAGCTTTGCCCCGGCGTATCCGCGTTGATGAAAAGTGATCTTCGCGGCGATGCGGGAGCTGGCCATCGCGCGGGGGGCGATCTCGACATCGTCCAGCTCGACGTCATGTTCTGAGCGCTCGCGGCCGAAGCCGACGGTGTGAACGGGAATGTGTCGGGCGCGCAGGGCGCTGATCGCGTCCGCCCCGATACCTCCCGAGTTGTCGCCGCCATCGCTGAGCAGCACGACCGCTCCGATGGGCAGATCGGAAGTTTCATCGCTCAGTTGCTTCAAGCTATCTCCCAGGCGGGTCGACGGCGCGGTAGGTTCGAGCGTTGCGAGGTTGTCGATGCGGGCGGCTACTGAGTCGATGCGGTAGAGACGCGTTTGGAAAGATCGGTTGAGGCTCGCGAGGGCGCCGTTCTGAAGCGCTTTGACCGCTTGCGACTCACGCGTGGAGCCGTCTTCGGAAATGGCCATGCTCCGCGAGTCGTCAACGACCACCGCTATGATATTTTGCTGCTTCTTCAACTCCGCAATGGTAATCGCAGGTTGCCACAGCAAGAGGAGTAACAGCGCGGCCATAAGCGTTTCGAGTCCCCAGATGACCCATGCTCGCCAACTACGCATAACGGGAGCGGCCTGCGAGAGGCGGGATCGGATCAGGAAAGCCAAGCCCGCCGCCGCGATCAGGATAAGAAGGACCAGCATCCACTTCGGCCATGCGCCTAGCAGGGCGAACTGTCCGCGTTCGTAGACCGACCTTGGATACCTAAAGAAAAATTCGAACATGCGCCCGGGGAGTTGCGGAATGTGGGGAGAGACGCGCGGGGTTCATGCTCTTAGTGGGTCATTGCGTATGTGATGTAGTTGAGGACGATGCGGAAGGCGAGCCCCGAGAATTTCTCGGGGTATTCGGGGCTGTCGGCCCACTCCCAGGCGTCGCCGAGGTGCATGTTGGCGCAGATCGCGACCATGATGCGGCCGTGCTCATTGCGGATGGCGCGCCACTTCGGGACATAGCCATCTTTCTCATAAGTGCGGCCGGTGTTGACGTAGACCTCGCTCGGGATCTGGAACTTTTCGTTGATGTCGTACAGGACGTGGTAGATTTCGTCTTCATCCTTGAGATCTTCGACCGGGCGATCGGGCAGGATCATGCGCATTCCGGCCATGAAATGCGTCCAGTCGTCGGTGCCGTGGAAGTCGTCGACCATCAGGAAGCCGCCCTTCAGCAGATAATCGTGCAGGCGTTTGGCTTCTTCCTCGGTGAAGGTCCAGTTGTTAACGGAGACCGCGTAGATCCACGGATAGTCGAAGAGATGGTCGCTGTCGGTGTCAATGACGTTCAGGGCGGCGGGAGAGTTGATGTGGGTCAGACGCCGCAGGACGATCAGGCAGTCGTTATCGGCTTTCGGATAGTCGCGCGACCAGCCGCCGTAGAATCGCCGATACCCGAAGCTGCTGCCGCCGGCATAGCTGGAGGTGTACTGAAGGCGGGTCCAATAGAACTCGGAAGGCACGTTGGGTCCCGAAGAGTAATACCGCTGGCGGCCGAACTGGAAAGCGAACAGACCGATGCTAAGTGAGAACAGAAGAAGAACAATCGCGGAGATGAGCCGGACGAGTTTCATAAGTAAATACCGGCGATGTTTCTTGAAGCATATCAGAAGCTTCGAGTGGTGGGACGCGCCGATCCGGTGACGCGGCGTTTGATTCGCACCACCATGGTGCACCCTTGCTATTCTGAAAACATGGCCGTGAAGAACAAGACCTCAGCGCCGAGATCGGTTCGACAAAGCGTTACGATTCCGGCGACCTTGGCCGCTGATGTCCGGCGGGTTGCCAAGGAACGGCACGTGACCATGAGCCGGGCTTTGGTGGTTCTGGCGGAACGTGGAGTCCGCGCCGAACGCGAGGCTAAAGAACAACTCAAGACCGCGTACCGCAATTTCATCGAAGAGGCGGAGCCCGAACGCAAGAATGAAGCCGGACGCGATCTGATCCGGGCGATCTTCGGGAAGAACTCGATTGCCGAAGATTCAATTTTCTGATCTTCCGCGCGGTATCTGGCATCATTTGCTGCGCCGCGTTGATGAGCGTCGTATCTCGGAAACCGATCTTCTGGCTCTTCAATCGTGGGTTCGCACCGGACCGGCTGCGCCAGAAGGCGATTGGTATAAGGATTTCGGGTCGTTTATCCTGTGCGGGTCGGGAAAATTTCCGAAGACCATCCTGGAGAGGGGCATGAAGCCGTTCGGAGATCCAATCGAATAACGCCCCGCGGTCCGGGCCACACTTCACAAACAGACCTCGCCTGCCGCGAATTTTGATTCAACCGGCGCGAATGCGCTGTCCATTTAGGGCGCTGGGGGAAGGCGATCCTTCAGGAAATCCTGGATTAGGGCTACGGTGAACGCCGGGCTTTCCT
>DATGGL010000009.1:0-13524 GCA_035308605.1 Bryobacteraceae bacterium | reverse complement strand
TTGGATCGCGACTAGGTGTCCGAATCGACGGTCACGGTAACATGTAATGACAACCGTTGATCCTTACACTCACAATCAATCCAGCGATTGACCGGACCGTTAGCGTCGACAAGCTGGTTTTCGAAGATCGCGCTTATATTTTGGCTCGCACCGAGAGGGCGGGAGGGCGCGGCATCAATGCCTCGCAGGTGCTTCACGGGTTTGGCGCCAAAACCATCGCGCTGCTCACAGCCGGGGGCGACGCGGGCGACCGGATGGAGAAATCGCTCGCCAGCATGCATTTTCCGTTCGAAGTGGTCCGCGTGAAGGCGGAAAGCCGGACCAATATTACGGTTTCCGATAAGCAGGGGCTGACCATCAAGCTGAACGAAGTAGGCTCGCCGCTCGAACCCGACGAACTGAAGAAAGTCCGCCAACTGGTGGAGGCGCGCATCGCCAAGGCGCATTGGCTGATGATCTGCGGCAGTATTCCGCCCGGGGTTCCCTCGCACTTCTATACCGAGATTATCGAGTTGGCCAAGCGCCACGGCGTGAAAACACTGGTGGACACCGATGGCGATCCGCTGCTTCATTCGCTGGACGCCAAACCGACGATTATTACCCCGAATCAGCACGAGGCCGAACGGCTGCTGGGACGTGCGCTGATCACGCGCAGCCATTTTCTGGAGGCGCTGGATCGAATCAAGGGGATGGGATCCGAATTGGTGATCCTGTCGCTGGGAAGCCGGGGCGCCATGGGATCGAGCCTGGAAGGCACCTTCGAAGCGTTGCCGCCGCACGTCGACGTGCTGTCACCGATCGGGGCGGGTGACGTCATGGCAGCGGCGTTCACCTGGAGCATGGAAAAGAAAAAGACCTTCGCGGATTCCTTGCGCTGGGGTGTAGCGGCGGGGACAGCAAAGGCCCGTCTACCGGGGCTCACCTTTCCCACGTTTGACCAGACGCGGGCAATCTACAAGCAAGTCGAACTGCGCGTAGTCGGGTAAGACGCCTGGCCGCGGATACGTGCCGATAAACGCAGATTACACAATTTTAGTTATCTGCGTGCATCCGCGTTCATCTGCGGCCAGTCTATTTCTTTCGCTTCTTGAAAAATAGGTTCGACGATTTCATCGTCGTCGAGATCAGGACCAGGAACAGGACCAGCAGCGACACCAGCGTCGCCACCGAGCCGATCACCAGAAAATCCGATTCCTTCAGCGGGCCCGGCATTACCGCGAGCATGATCGCCGCCACGACGGCGAATACGCAGAGGCCGGCCAGGACCAGAACCAGGATTCGTTGCATCAGTCGTATTTCTCGTACAGAATTTGTTTTCGGTCGAATCCCATCCCTTTTAGAATATTGCGCGTTTCGTCGACCATGGCTTTGAGCCCGCACAGAAAAACGTCCAGATCGCGGCGCTCGCCGATCGCGTCGTACAAATGAGCCTGAACGCGGCCGGTGTGGCCGGTCCATCCTGGGCCCGGGCGGGTGAGCGTCGGGAGAAAACGGAAATGAGGATAGTGGAGGGCCATTTCCTCGAATTCGTTGCGATACATGAGATTGTGTTCGTGGCGCACGCCGAATAGTAGCGTGAATGGGGGCGAAGTTTCGTTCAGGTGAGCGCGCAGAATCGAACGAAACGGCGCGATCCCGGTCCCGGTGGCGATCAGAACGGCTTCGCGATCGGGATGCCGCAGCACGAATTGCCCAAGCGGCGGGCGCATTTCCACCTCATCGCCCGGCTTCATCTCGAAGAGATGCGGGGAGAATTTACCTTCGTGGACCAGATTCAGGCACAGTTCGAAGCGGTTGGTTTCGGAAGGGGCCGACGCAATCGAATACGCGCGGGTGATGTTCTTCTCCTGAATAGGATATGTGAAGGAAACGAACTGGCCGGGCAGAAAGTCGAGTCTTGAAACCTCGGGCGCTTCGAAGACGAAATGCCTCACTTCGGGGGCGATCTCGAAGGATTCGATCAGGCGGGCTTGCATGAAGAAAATGACTTCGCGCGATCGAGCAGAGCGTCGACCAGACCGGGGTGACCGTCGAGGGGTAACGTGACTTCGATTTCCAGCGCCGGATGCGATTGCTTTACTTCGGCAACCAAGGCCGGCAGGTCGCGTTCCAGGTGCAGACCGGATGTGAGGAAGTACGGAATCACGACAAGATGCGTCACGCCGCGCGCGGCCAGATCATCCGAGGCTTCCGCCAAAGTCGGGCGTCCACCGCCAAGAAAGGCCGCGACGTGGTGATCCCATCCGCCCTGGGTCGCGGCCTGGCGGGCGACCGCGCGGACGGCTTCGTTCGCGGATTCAACGCTCGAACCGTGCGCGAAGACGATATAGCCGGTCATGACGCGAGATTCGCGGACGATGCCGCCGGCGCCGGGAACGAAGCCCGCAGAAAATCGAAGAAGGCGCGTCCGCGGCGGCGTCCGTTGTTGTGCTGCATTTCCAGACGCTGCAGGAAGACCAGGGTCCGCATGACATCCGAATCACGAAGGGTGTGCAGACCAGTCTCTTCTCCGATCTTCTTATGCAGCTCTTCAACGGAGGCTTGCAGGGCTTCCTGGATTCCAGCGGCGTACGGATTCTGGGGGCGCGTTTCGTAAATCAGGCCGGATTCGCGGGTGCGATAGGTGCGGATCAGCGCGTCCATCGCCTCGCGGGCATCGAAATCGACGGCGCGTTCCTTTTCCATGGATTGGGCGAGCGCCAGTGCGAGCCACATCAACAGGTGTTCGTGCTCACGAACAAAATCCTCGGTGATGCGGACCTCTTTGTTGGGGATGTTCTCAGCGGCGATGGGCGCGGGTTCCTCATGCCGGCGCGCGGCCTGGAGATGTTCGCAATCGGAAGGGCAATCGATGGTGTTTTCACGCTCCGTACCACAGCAGACCGGGCAGATTTCGCCGTGGACGCCGGGACAGTAGCGGCGCGCACGCTTCTTTTCGCAGACTTTGCAGGGAACGTTCACCGCGGATTTAACTCCATCGTATCATCGCCGTGTAATATCGGAGGATGGCGCGAACGGACCTTTACGTCAAAGTGGAGCTGGATCTCGATGAGAAAGAAAAGCCTGAGCGCTTGGCGAGCGAGATCTGCCGGATGATCCGGAAAGTCTACGGAGTGCGGTCCGCGGAAGTTTCGAGCATGGTGGAGAAGGACTGAACCGGCCGGGGAGCCGTCAGATTGAGACTGCGGCCTTGCCCAGGATCTTTCGATCGGCCAGGTCGCGCAGGGCCTGCGGTAGTTGGTCGAACGAGTATTTGGCGCCAACCTGCGGCCGCACCATTCCGAGCGAGTACAGTTCCATCAGCGCGGAATGAACGCGGCCTGGGTAATCGGGATGAGCCTGAACATAACCGCCCCAGAGGACTCCGATCACCGAGATATTTTTGAGCAAAACGCGATTCGCCGCAATGGAAGGAATGCGGCCGCTGGCGAATCCGATCACCAGAAGGCGGCCTTCGGGGGCGATGCATTTGGTGGATGCGTCGAATATGTCGCCGCCCACGGGATCGTAAATCACATCGGCGCCGCGGCCGTTGGTGAGTTCCTTCACACGGTCGACCCAGGTCGGATCGGAATAGTCGACGACGTGGCGGGCTCCTTGGGCCTGGGCGAAGGCGCGCTTGGCTTCGCTGGAGGCGGTCGCGATGATGGTTGCTCCCACAGCTTTCCCGATCTGGATCGCCGACATGCCAACGCCGCTGGCGCCTGCGTGAACTAGAAGGGATTCGCCCATCCGGAGTTTGGTTCGATGCGTCAACGCGTAATACGACGTGTGATAGACAATGGGCATCGCGGCGGCTTCTTCAAAGCTGAGCGCGTCGGGAATCGGAAAGACGCTGGTGGCCGGCGCAACCGAAAATTCCGCGAATCCGCCGCCATGAGTCATGGCGGCCACGCGATCGCCGGCCTTGAAATTAGTAACGCCTTCGCCGACCGCATCCACTACGCCGGCCGTTTCGGCGCCGGGGATAAAAGGAAACGGAGGCTTGACCTGGTATTTGCCCTGGACTTGCAGAATATCGAAGAAATTGAGGGCGCAGGCTTTGTTCTTGATTCGGACTTCTCCGGCCTTGGGCGACGGCTCGTCGACATTGTCCAGCACCATCGACTCCGGCTCGCCCCAAGCGTGTACGCGCCAGGATTTCATAAGCTCGGCCCGAGTGTTGCGGCTCCTCCATCGACCACGAGAGTTTCGCCGGTGGTCCCCATGGCGTGGGCGGCGAAAAATAAGGTTGCTTCGGCGACATCCGCCGGACTGGCGAGTTTACGCAGGGGAGTGATCTTTTCAGCCTCGTCGAAAGCCGAGTCGGGCCAACCCGCGAAACGGGTACGGATGAATCCGGGGAGCACGGCGTTCACGCGGATATCGGGCGCGAGCGCCCGGGCGAGCGACTTGGTCAGCGTCACCATAGCCCCCTTCGAAGCCGCGTAGGCCATGGAACTGCCCTGCCCCATGAGAGCGGCGACGGAGGCGATATTCACGATCGCCGCGCCCGGTTGCTTCTTGAGAAAAGGCGTCGCGGCGCGGACGCAATAGAACGCGCCATGCAGATTGGTTTCGAAGACGTGGCTCCAGATTTCGTCGGTCAGTTCGTCCATCTGTTGATGCGGCACGCGCTGGCTCCAGCCGGCATTATTGATCAGATAGTCGATGCGTCCGAATTCGCGTTCGGTCGCGGACATCAGGTCGTTCGCGCCGGATTGTTTCGAAATGTCCGCGGCAATGGAGACGGCCACGCCACCCGCGTCGCGGATGGTTTTAACGGTGGCTTCCGCATCGTCGCGGGAGCGGCTGTAATTGACGACCACGCGGGCCCCCTGGCGCGCAAACAGCTCCGAAATGCCGCGGCCGATTCCAGTGCCTCCGCCGGTTACTACGGCCACACGATCCTTTACACTCATGCTCTTCTCCGGTAGATGAACGATTTGTTACTGATGTTAGCATCCACGCTTGTGTATCATCAGTCTTGGAGGACAGGAAAATGAATTGGAAATGGATTGCCGCGGCGCTGGGGGTAAGCGCTGGAATGTTGTGCGCGGAATCGGATGTTCCGAGGCGCCTGGACGCGGCCACGGACACGTTCAAGGAGGTGATGGATACCCCGGATAAGAGCATCCCTCAGGATCTGTTGACCAAAGCCCAGTGCATCGTGATCGTTCCGGGATTGAAGAAAGGCGCGTTCATCGTCGGCGCGAAGTACGGTAAGGGCTTTGTATCGTGCCGGAAGAAAGATGGAGTCGGCTGGTCGGCGCCGGGCGCGATTCGCGTGGAAGGCGGCAGCTTCGGATTCCAGATCGGCGGATCGGAGACGGATGTCTTCATGCTGCTCATGAACCAGCGCGGGATGGACCGGCTGTTCGCGACTAAATTCACTCTGGGCGGCGACGCCTCGGTTGCGGCCGGGCCGGTAGGACGTTCCACTCAGGCGGAAACCGATGCAGCCATGACGGCGGAAATCCTGACCTGGTCGCGGTCGCGCGGTTTGTTCGCCGGCATTTCCTTGAGCGGCGCGACATTGCGCGAGGACGAGGATTGGAATCGCGATCTCTACGGCCGCAAGGTCACCAACAAAGAGGTGATCCTGGGAGGCATGGCGACGCCGGCGCCGGCCGAGGGGCTGATCGCGACCTTGAACAAGTACTCGAGCCGTAAATAGCGATGGCGGAAGACGGCGTCGGCGCGCGGATGCGCGAGGACTGGAATGCTCGCGCCCGTGAGGACGCGGGCTACTATGTCGCATTCGGGCGCCGGGGTTCGGACGAAGCGGAATTCTTCGCAACCGCGGGCGAGGTGATCAATCGCCTGCAATCGGAGATGCGGAGGGTTCCGCTCAGCCAGCGTGGAGACTGGCGAGCGCTCGAAATCGGCTGCGGGCCCGGGCGCGTGATGCGTCCGATGAGCACGCAGTTTCTGGAAATCCACGGCGTGGACGTCTCCGATGAAATGATCACGCTGGCCAAGGAAAAGCTGGCCGACATTCCCAACGCCCACCCGCATGTCGGCGACGGTTCGAGTCTCTCGCAGTTCGCCGACGAGTATTTCGAGTTCGTGTATTCCTACGCGGTGTTCCAGCACATCCCGACGCGGGAAGTGGTTTTTAACTATCTGCGCGAAACCCATCGGGTTATGAAGCCCGGGGCGTTGGCGGTTTTGCATTTCAACGGACTGGCGAACCGGCTGACACCGATCGATACGTGGGACGGCGTCCGGTTCGATTCGACCGAGGTTCTGGAGTTCGCGCGCGAGAACGATTTTCAGGTGCTGTCGCTCGAAGGCGCGGGAACCCAGTATATGTGGACCACTTGGCGCAAACAGCCTCGCGGGTGGATGGCGAGCCGGCCGGAGCGGGCCGAGGGCGTCGAGGTGCGCATCCGGCGGATTACGAACGCGAACAGTTCAGAACCGGTCGCCCCGTGCCGGGGACGGTTCGCCTCCATATCCATCTGGCTGGAGAATCTGCCGCCAGACGCGGGATTGCATCATCTGCAAGTGACCGTCGGCAGTTCGCTGGGGACAGTCTGCTACATCGGACCAGCCGATAATTTCGGATTGCAGCAGGTCAACGTGATGCTCCCGCAACTGGAAGCTACGGGATTGCTGCCGGTGGACATTTTGTGGATGGGACACAAGATTTCACCGACCGCGACGCTGCGCGTGATTCCGCCGGGGCCTTCGGTGCCGCGGATTCGATCGATCACGGACGGCGTGAACCTGATTCTCGAAAATCGGATCGAGACGGGCTATGTCAAGGTGATCATGGAAGAGATCACGCGCCCGGACGAAGTAGAAGCTTCGATTGAAGGGACGCCGCTGATTTCGCTTGAGTCCTTTTGCATCGATCCCCGCCCGCAGCGCTTCGAGCTGAATTTTCGATTGCCGGAGGGCATCGCCGCCGGGGCGCGGAAGCTGGAACTGAGGGTCGGGCATCGGAAAATGCCGCCGTTGCCGATCGAAATCGCCGCCTCCGCCGTCGCGCCGGCCTAGATGACCCGGTTGACGGCACTCCATTGGGGCGTGCTGGCGGCTACGGCCGGAATTCTCGGGTTTCAGTTGTTCGTCCCGCCTATTGTCGGCCTTTCCGATCAGGGGGATTTCGCCCGGATGATCGGACGCTTCGGATACGGGCCGGAAGATAAAGGGTCGATTTGGGATGCGTTCGTGAAACGAAAGTATGTCCCCGACCCGAGTTTCCGGTATCCCACGCTGGAGCAGCCTGGCTCGGAATACTTATTCGTAGCATCCGCGGTTGGACTGAACAAGCTGGTTTCCCGAGACGGAAAACTCGACATTCGGCTGATGGGGCTAGTCCACGTTGCAGCGTTTCTTGGAGCGTTTGGCTATCTGATGTGGGCGACGCCGCCGCTGGTCTGGTTGGCAGGGCTCCTAATCCTGACTGACATCGGGTATGCGGCGTACTGGAATTCGTTCTACGCCGAACCCGCTTCGTGTATTTTTCTGATTCTCCTGATTGCCGAGAGTGTCAGGATTTGCGTTCGCCGGGAAGCTTCAGGTGCGCAAGTCTTGCGGTGGTCCTTTTGGGCGGCGCTTCTGGTTCTGGCGAAATCGCAAAATCTGCCGCTGGTATTAGCACTGGCGCCGTTGGCCTTGAGTTTCTGGCGATGGCGTAAAGTGGCCGCTGTGGCCGGAAGCTTCGTCATCCTGCTTGCCGGCTTGACGAATCTATGGACGCTACCGAAATCGCTGAAACTAGCGACCACATACAATGTGCTGTTTATGTCGATTGTCCCTGAGTCTACGAATCCAAAGGCCGATCTGGCGGCGCTGGGGCTCGATCCGGAGTATGCGAAGTTCTCTGGAAGCGGCGCCTGGACCGAAGGCACGGCCCTGTACGATATGGCTCGGACGGGGCTGATCGGAGAGCGCGTGACGTCGGCGAGCGTGGCTCGTTTTTATTTGGCGCGTCCGGGTCGCATGTGGCGGCACGCGAAAGTAATGCTGCCGGTTGCGTTCCTGCTGCGCCCGGAATGGTGCGGGAATTTCGAGCGGGCAGCCGGTTTTGCACCGGGATCGAAGAGCAGGAGTTTCTCTCTCTGGAGCGGATTTCACGAGCATGTTTTGGCGCGGGTAGCCAAGCCGATTTTGGTGGTCCTGCTGATCGCGCCTGTGGCCCTCATAGCAGCATGGATTGGCCTGCCGGGAAAGCGGTTACAGATCCAGTTCGGCCTGCTGTTGACGCTGGGGACCCTGATTGCCTTTGCCGCGCCGGTCTACGGAGAGGCCTGGGACAACGTAAAGCATATGTTTCTGTTCAACTTACTGGTCGACACCGGGCTGGTCTGGGTGACGTACGTTTTGTGGTCCGCAAGGGGTTCTTTACAATCTAATAAATAAGAAGAGTTGCAAAGTGGTGTACCACATATAGATATAGTTCTTGACCAGCCTCTACATCTTGGGTAGCATGAGTGGCGCGGACTTTTTGCTCGACAAAAACGAATGAGCCCGCGGAATCTCCATCGGAAGGGAAAACTCATGGGACAAGTTGGAAGCGGATCAGGCCTTGGTGTTGCTATGAAAATGAAAGACTTACGTAAACCGGTTCCGGTTCACGAACGGGTGGGTGTCGATTTCCCCCGCTTCTTTACAAATGCCCAGGAAAATCCCTATGACCAGGTGAAATGGGAGCGCCGGAATGCCTCCATCGGCAACGACAAAGGCGCGGTGATTTTCGAGCAGGCGGACGTCGAGGTCCCCGCAGATTGGTCGCAAACCGCCACCAACATCGTTGTCAGCAAGTATTTCTATGGAAAGACGGGTTCGCCGGAGCGCGAAACCAGCGTCCGGGAGCTGATCGGGCGCGTCGTGGATACCATCGCGGACTGGGGGGCTGGCCAGGGCTACTTCCGGACCACCGCCGATGCAGCCAACTTCCGCGATGAGCTGGCGCACCTGATGCTGACCCAGAAAGCCTGCTTCAATTCTCCGGTCTGGTTCAACGTCGGCGTCAAGGAGCCGCGCGGGTATGGCTGGTATTACGACGAGGCGTCCAATTCGATCAAGAAACTGAACGCCGGCGAAACCCGGCCGCAATGTTCGGCGTGCTTCATCAATTCCGTCGGCGATACGCTCGAATCGATTCTCGATCTAGCCAAGACGGAAGGAATGTTGTTCAAGTGGGGATCGGGAACGGGCACGAATCTGTCGACCCTGCGTGAAGAAGAAGGGCTGCTGTCGGGCGGCGGGCGCGCGTCGGGGCCATTGAGCTTCATGAAAGGATTCGACGCATTCGCGGGCGTGATCAAGAGCGGCGGTAAGACGCGGCGGGCGGCCAAGATGGTGATCCTGAATACGGATCATCCGGATATCGAAGCGTTCGTCTGGTGCAAGGCGAAGGAAGAGAAGAAGGCGCATACGCTGATCGACGCGGGCTACGATTCATCGCTCGATGGCGAGGCCTACAGCTCGATCTTCTTCCAGAATGCGAACAATAGCGTCCGGGCGACGGATGATTTCATGCAGGCAGTGGTAAACGACGACGAGTGGTGGACGCTGTCGCGGCTCCACGGCGAAAAGAAAGATCGTTACATGGCCCGCGATCTGATGAAGCAGATTGCCCAGGCGACGCATGAGTGCGGCGATCCCGGCATGCAGTTCGATACGACCATCAACAAGTGGCACACCTCGAAGAACACGGCACGGATCAATGCCTCGAATCCGTGCTCGGAGTACATGTTCCTGGACGATTCGGCCTGCAACCTGGCATCGCTCAACTTGATGAGGTTCGTCGGACCCGATGGCCAGTTCGATGTCGAAGCGTACCGCCACGCCGTGGATACCGTGATCGTTGCGCAGGAGATTATTGTCGACAACGCGGCCTATCCCACGGACAGAATCGCGCAGAATTCACACGATTACCGGCCGCTGGGATTGGGCTACGCCAATCTGGGCGCATTGCTGATGTCGATGGGTATTCCGTATGACAGCGATCAGGGTCGCGACTGGGCGGCGGCGCTTACCGCGATCATGTGCGGGCAAGCATATTTGACCAGCGCCCGGATCGCGGGCGATGCGACAGGTCCGTGCGCCGGCTATGCCGACAACGAAGAGCCGTTTCTTGAAGTGATGCGCATGCATCGTGATTCCACTTCGCGCATCGACGGCAAAAGAGTGCCGGAGGCACTGTACCAAAATGCCCGGCGCTGCTGGGAAGAGGCCTATGCGCTGGGCCGCATCAACGGCTACCGGAATGCCCAGACCACGGTAATCGCGCCCACCGGAACCATCGGGTTCATGATGGATTGCGACACCACCGGAATCGAGCCGGATCTGGCGCTGGTGAAGTACAAGAAACTGGTCGGCGGCGGCGTGATCAAGATCGTCAACAACACGGTGCCGGCAGCGCTGATTAAGCTCGGATACACCCCGGATCAGGTGAACCGGATTGTCGATCACATCGATTCAACCGGAACCATCGAAGGCGCGCCGTTCCTGAAAGACGAGCATCTGGCTGTGTTCGATTGCAGCTTCCGCCCGCAGAATGGGACGCGGTCGATTCATTACATGGGTCACGTCCGGATGATGGCGGCGGTGCAGCCGTTTATTTCAGGCGCGATTTCTAAGACCATCAACATGCCGGAAGAGTCCACGGCCGAAGACATCATGAATGCCTACACCGAGAGCTGGCGGCTGGGGTTGAAGGCGGTGGCGATTTACCGCGATAATTCGAAGCGGGTGCAGCCGATGAGCTCGGGGACGTCGAAGGGCGCGAAACCGGCGAACACCACCGCCGTAAACGCGACTACCGTGGTTGAAGTGCAGGAAAAGATCGTATACCGGCCCGTTCGCAGGAAGCTCGACGATACGCGGGCGTCCATCACGCACAAATTCTCGATCGGCGGACATGAGGGCTACATCACGGTCGGCTTGTATGAGGACGGCACACCCGGCGAATTGTTCATCCGGATGGCGAAGGAAGGCTCGACCATTTCGGGTCTGATGGATTCGTTCGCGACCGCGGTAAGCCTTGCGCTGCAATACGGAGTCCCGCTCCAGTTCTTAGTGAACAAGTTCAGCCACGTACGGTTCGAGCCGAGCGGTTGGACCGGCAATCCGCAGGTCCCGTACGCGAAGTCGATCATGGATTACATCTTCCGTTGGCTGGGGGCGAAGTTCATCGGTCCCGAGTATGCGGCGGGTGAAGCGGGCGATACTCCGAAGCTGCAGGTAACTGAGCCGAGTCCACAACAGGCTCTGCCTTTCGCTCCGATCGCAGCGGATGCTCCGATGTGTTCCGAGTGCGGCGGCCTGATGACCCGGAATGGCTCGTGCTACAAGTGCGAAAATTGCGGCGGGACCAGCGGCTGTAGCTAGACTCGCCGTTAGTTCATTTTGTGGCGGGCGCGACTTGCTCCTGTTATAGAGTTGGTCACCCACTCTAAGGTCCTCATCATCGAGCCCGCGGTGATGAACTGGCGCATGTCCAAGGACATGACCGGCGAAACTCTGGAGACACATAATGAGACGAATTTCAATCACTTTTGAATTGCGGGAGGACCGTCATTACGATAGTTTCTTCCGAAGACTTCGTTGCTTAGGCGCAGAGCCTGTGATGAACACACAATGGGACCTTCAGACGGGCTTTACAGTTGAGGAACTCGAAAGAGATCTTCGGAGGCATCTCGATCCAGCTGACCGGCTCCGCGTTATGTATGCTGGGGCGATGTCGGCGCGAAATCTTATCGGCACCCATAAGTTCGGAAACGGCACTGTATAACTCCGTAGGCGACGGCGCTTCGCCCGATTTCGACGCCCAAGCCAGTCGCCGCTGAATTCCCTGCACGTCGGCGTTGAACACAGCCAACACGAGGTCGGGGCATTGCCGGCACCGAACCGCGCACGAAGTAAGCGGGTCCCGACATGGGCAAATCATCCGGGGACGACCACCCCGTACCTGCGCAACTTAATAGAGTGCATCTCGTGATAGAGTGCATCTCATGCGTTGCGGGATCTGGTTCGTCACAAAGAACACGCACTCGCTGGTCTGCTCGGGCCGACGCGTGAGCCTGCCGATGGTGACTCGGAACATCACGGCACGATGGGTGTCTAAGTTTTCATGCTTCCGGTAATCGTGCAGGACCTTCGCTATGCGCTGCGGGGACTCTTCCGCGCGCCCGGATTTGCAGCCGCGGCGATTTTAACGCTGGCGTTGGGGATCGGAGCCGCGACTTCGATCTTTAGCGTCGCCGACGCCACGCTGTTTCGTCCACTGCCATATCCTGATTCAAGCCGGCTGGTGATGGTCTGGGATCAACTCCTGAAGATCGGTGTCGATCGATTTCCTCTCCAGACTCATACCTTCGAGGTCTATCGAAACCAGGATCACATCTTCGATGACGCCGGCGTCTTCTGGCCGGCGGACCGGACGCTAACAACCGCGTCCGCTGTGGATGAAATTTCGACCATGTGGGTAAGCGAGAGTATCCTGCCCATGCTGGGCGCGCGAACATCGCTTGGGCGCGGATTCACCGCGGAGGAGTACCGGAAAGGCGGCGCCGTGATCCTGGGGCGCTCCCTTTTTCTGCGCCGTTTCGGCGGCGATGCGGGCATTGTGGGAAAGACAGTCCGGCTGGATGGCGCAAGTCACCTGGTGGCGGGGGTGATGGAGCCAGGATTCGACTTCAGCCTTGGCGCGAATGAAGTGGATCTCTGGACGCCATTGCCAATGGGCGCGGATCAGCATTGGGGAAATCTTCGCATGCTGGCTCGATTGCGGCCCGGCGCATCGATCGAAATAGCGCAGGCTGCAATGAATGCCGCGGCAAAACATCTTGACGAAACCGAGCATCCTTATCGCGGGCCGAATGGAGAGGACGCGGGATATCGCGTTAAAGTAATCTCGCTGCGCGAACAGTTGCTGGGAGATTTTCGGCTCGCGACCTTGATCTTGTTGAGCGCCGTGGGGCTCGTGCTGCTGATCGCCTGCGTGAATGTCGCGAATCTATTGCTGGCTCGCGCCGCGGATCGGAAAAGGGAGATTTCCGTGCGCCGGGCATTGGGTGCGTCAAGCGGCCGGCTGATCCGGCAATGGATGACGGAGGCGGCGGTGCTGGCGGCGCTCGGCGGAGTTCTGGGGACTGTCGCTTCGATCTGGGGCGTTCGAATTTTGACGCTGTTGAATCCGTCGGCCCTGCCTCCGGTTGTCAGAATCGGCGTGGATGCGCGAGCGCTGGGATTCGCGTTGGCCGCTACGGCGGCGGTCTGCTGCCTGTTCGGATTGGCGCCCGCGGTCGCGGCTTCGGGCGCGCATTGGAGTTCGCGTGGATCGAGCCCGCGGCGGCGGGCGGCGGGTTTATTGATTACCGCGGAAGTGGCGCTGTCCGTTATCTTGCTGGTCGGGGCTGGACTCCTGTTGCGAAGCTTTGCGCGGCTTAGCCGTGTCGATCCCGGATTCAATGCAGATCGCCTGCTGACCATGCGGATCCAATTTCCGCCCTCGGTCCCGTTTAATCGCGAGCGTGGTGCTGCGTTTTATGAACAATTGCAGGAGAAACTCACCGCCTTGCCCGG
>DATGGL010000008.1:0-7369 GCA_035308605.1 Bryobacteraceae bacterium | reverse complement strand
GGGAACGCCCCGATCTGGTGATTCTCGACATAATGCTCCCCGATTCCGACGGCCTGGAGATCTGTAAAGCCATCCGAGCCAACCAGGAACTGGCGCATATCCCGGTAATATTCTTGACCGCCCGCGCCTCGGAAACCGATCGCATTGTTGGTCTGGAACTGGGCGCGAACGACTATATAGTAAAACCGTTCTTCGTGCGCGAACTGATCGCCCGGATCAAAATCCACTTCCGGGGTCAGCCGCCCGTTTCGAAACTCCTCAAGAGCGGCGATCTCGAACTGGACCGTGCCCGCTGCCGTGTCCACCTTTCCGGGCAGGAAGTCTCCCTTACGGCGACCGAATTCCGCTTACTTGAGTTCCTGATGAGCCGCCCCGGCGTCGTTTTCAGCCGCGAACAGTTGCTGGACGCCGTCTGGGGCCACGACCGCGCCGTTACCGACCGCACCGTGGACGTCTACATCCTGCGCCTGCGCCAGAAAATCGAAATGGATGAGTCCTCGCCGTTCATCCGCAGCGTCCGAGGCTTCGGCTACAGCTTCAATTCCGAAGTCCCGGAAGGTTCTGCTAAAACCGCCGTCACGACGGAGTAATCGCGCGAAATTCTACGCCGCGCGCACCGAACTGGTCAGCGCCGCCTGGATTTGAGCTGCCGTCGCCAGGACCTGCTCCCCGCCGGTGCGATAAAAATCGCTCGAGAATCGAGACGTCGGAGCCGAGATCCCGATCGATCCCACAATCACGCCCTCGTCCGTGCGAATCGGTGCGGCGACGCAGCGGATTCCCTCGGTGAACTCCGCGTCGTCGGTCGCGTAGCCTTGAGCCTTAATTTGAGCGCAGGCTTTGGCGAGCTCCTCGAGCGAAGTAATGGTATGCGTAGTGTACCCGCGCAGTGGCGCCGTGCCAAAGATCGCCGTGAGCTCCTTCTGATCGAAATCCGCCAGAAGGGCCTTCCCATGCGCCGTGCAATACAGCGGAACCAGCTCCCCAACCTGCCCGGAAACCGCGATGACACGGCTGGACCCGGCGTGATCGATAAACAGAGCCTGCCGCCCTTCCCGGACCGCCAGGTGAGCCGTCTCGTCCGTGCGGCTGGCCAGCATCTTCAGGGCCTCATGCGAGACCTGAATCAGCATGTTACTCCAGTCATACTGACGTGACAAACGCCAGATCGCAGGTCCGAGGATGTAATCCTTCCGCCCGCTGGGGCACGCGAGAAATCCCCGCCGTTTCAACGTGTTCGCCAGCCGGAACACACTGCTCCGGTCGATTCCGAGCAGCGCCGTCAATTCACCCAGCGAGACCGGATCGTTGGATCTTGCCACCGCCTCCACGATGGTTAATCCCCGATCCAGGCTTTGGATTGATCGTGTGGGTTGAGGTCCGTCGGTTCGTGGCATTCCATTGGCCATTATACATCAACGCCCAACCACTCTTTGGACCAGAAACGCGACGAACAGCGTGGAGTTATACCCGATGTGGATCGCCGTAGCGGCCGCCGTTGAGCCTGTCTTATACCTGGCGAGTCCGAATGCAATTCCCGCAAGACCAATGATCAGAATGGACTGCCACGACCAGTGAAATTGCGAGCCGTGCAGCAGCGCGAAGGCGAGAGCTGTTAGAAGAATGCCCGGCCATGCGCCCAGGGAACGGGCCACCAGCGGGAAAATGAATCCGCGAAATACGAGTTCCTCGAAGACCGGCGCAAGAAACGAGCCAAACACGACCACGGCGATCAGGGACATTCGATCGGTCATCAGATTTTGAATAACCGGCTCCTCGGGAGCGTGCAGCAGGGCGCTCAGGACCGCCAGGCCGATCGCCAGGAATGGACCGGTAATGATGCATAGCCACGTTCCGCTGGATGGCACGGTCCAGCCGAGCGATCGCCAGAACGGCTGATGATAGCGTCCGGCCACGAGTGCGTACAAGGCTCCGAGGAGAAGCACATAGAACACGAACTGCAGCGTCATGGTCTGTACGCCGTCGCTGGGGAAGCGGATCGCGTGCACCAGGACCAGCGCAGCCGTGAAGCAGGGAAGCATGGCGCCGAGGAACAGCGCGAGATCCTCGTATTTCCAGGCGGGATTCTCGCGACGCGGCTCGGAAAGCGTCATGGCTTGCCTTCAATGGCATCCCCTTCGATGAGAACTGCCGCCAGCAGGGGGATCATCAACTCATGATGGCCCGTGATGGCGAATCCACGCCCGCCGGAGCGCGCATGCGGGCGTTCGACCACGTTCAGCTTGGGCCGGTAGTGTTGCAGAAAATCGAAATTAACGGTCGTGAAGTTGGCCAGCGAATGGCCCAGGTTTCGAACGACGGAAACCGCCTTCAGAAAAACTTCGGGAAGCACCACCGCCGAGCCGACATTGATATACACACCGCCCTGATCCAGGCCGCGGGCCAGAGAGCAGAGCAAGCGGAAATCGTGATGCGTCGTGGCGCCGATCGCCGAGGCGTCGGCCTGGGGATGCGTATGCGGCGTATCGGTGCCGACCGCGACGTGAACCGTAACCGGAGTCGCGGCTTCGTATGCCCCGTAGAGAACACTATAAGGCGCGAACTCCGGCTTGACCAGCGTGGTCAGGCGCTTTCCGAGAGCTTCTCCCATGCCGAGCCCGGCGGCGGCGCCCGCGGAGATGGCCAGGTTCATTTCGCGTCCCGTTTCTTCAGCGGCTCCGAAGCGCCCGTCGGGCAGCACAGCTTCGACGTCTTCACTCGTCTGCCCCGCGATGGCGATCTCGAAATCGTGGATGGAAGCCGCCCCATTCATCACGAATCCGGTCACCCAACCGCGGCACATCAGGTCGAGAAGCACGGGAGACAGCCCGCACTTCACGACGTGCCCGCCCATCCCCCACAGGATTGCGCGCTTTTGCTCGCGCGCGGTGCGGAGCGCATCTACCACTCCTCGAAACGAATCAGCAGCCAGAATTTTCGGAAAGGCTTCAAGGAGCCCGCGGACGCCTGCACTTTTCGCATAGGGCTTCGCGAAGTGCTCGATGCGCACTTTGCCCCCTCGCGCGTCAATAGGCACGGTCTTCAGGCCATGGAACCCCAGCGGTTTCTCGGAATAGCGGCTCATATCACTTCAGTAAATAGAGAACATCGGTCCGGAGCTTCGTCGGATCGTCTTCCCAATCGCCGTAAATTTCCCAAAACGGCGGAGCGGTTTCACGATGATTCCTCCGGCACCATTCCCGAACAGCCTCGTGCGCGCCGCCGAGTTCGATGTAAGGACCGAAGTGCGCGGTTCGCGCTACCATCCCGCCCGGCGTTGCCGAACAGACGACCTCTGCATTCCCGTCGAAGCGCCGGACCACTTGTATACCCACTTCAACGCAGCCTCCACCGTTCGTTTCCCAATAGATCGCGACATTATGACCGTCGGTGCGAAGCCCAGGCTGTTGCCGCACAAAAGTCCACGGATTCGAAAGCAGCTCCCTGATTTCCTTCGAGACCATCCGGAACGTAGTCCGCTGCGCCGCCGCTGCAATCGTTTGTTCCGCGACCGTTTCCACCGTGACGTCGTAATCCTTCACGCCGCCCGCCCGGTTTGCAAGAATGTTTTCAGCGCCTGCGCCGTGTAGCTTTTCGGATGCTTTAAAAGCTCTTCCGGAGTTCCCTGCGCCACCAGCGTCCCTCCGCGGTCGCCGCCCTCCGGTCCGAGATCGATGACCCAATCCGCGGTCTTTATTACGTCAAGCTGATGTTCGATCACCACGACCGTGTTTCCAAGGCTCACCAGGCTGTGCAGTACGTCGAGAAGCTTCCGGACATCTTCGAAGTGCAGGCCAGTCGTCGGCTCATCCAGGATGTACAACGTTTTTCCCGTCTGCCGCCGGCTCAGCTCGCGCGCGAGCTTGATCCGCTGCGCCTCGCCGCCCGAAAGTGTCGTCGAAGATTGTCCCAGGTGCAGATAGCCGAGACCCACTTCCACCAGCGTCGCAAGCTTGGCTTTGATTTGCGGGATATTCTCCAGCAGAGCCAGCGCTTCTTCCACCGGCGCTTCCAGAAGATCGGCGATCGATTGACCCTTGTATTTCACCTGCAACGTCTCGTGATTATATCGGCGGCCCCGGCAAACATCACAAGTCACGTAGACGTCCGGCAGGAAATTCATCTCGATCCGCTTCAGCCCGTCGCCCTGGCACGCCTCGCAGCGCCCGCCTTTCACGTTGAAGCTGAACCGTCCCGGCTTGTATCCGCGCTCGCGGGATTCAGGCAGCTTGGCGTACAGATCGCGGATTAGCGTGAATACCTGGGTATACGTCGCCGGATTCGAGCGCGGCGTCCGGCCGATCGGCGATTGGTCGATCTCGATCACTTTGTCGACCTCTTCCAGGCCTGAGATCGATTCGTGCGCGCCCGGTTCGGCGCGCGAGCCGTACACTTCCTTCGACACGGCCCTATAGAGGATGTCGTTAACCAGCGTGGACTTTCCGCTTCCGGACACGCCCGTCACCGCGATGAAGAGCCCCAGAGGAAACTCGACGTCGATGTTTTTCAGATTGTGCTCGGTCGCGCCGCGGATCACGATCTGCCGGTCGGTCGGCGTGCGGCGAACCGAAGGCGACGCAATCTTGCGAACGCCCGCGAGATACTGCCCGGTCAAAGAATCCTTGTTGTGCTCGATCTGGAGCGGAGTTCCCTGGGCCACCAGATTGCCGCCCAGCCGGCCCGCTCCCGGGCCCAGATCGATCACGTAATCGGCGCGTTCGATGGTTTCCGCGTCGTGCTCCACCACCAGGACCGTATTTCCAAGATCGCGAAGCCGGGCCAGCGAATCGAGCAGCCGGCCGTTATCCCGCGGATGCAGGCCGATCGACGGCTCATCCAGCACATAGAGCACGCCCCGCAATCGCGAACCTATCTGGGTCGCGAGACGAATGCGCTGGGCTTCGCCTCCGCTGAGCGTCGCAGCCGACCGTTCCAGGCTGAGATAGTCGAGCCCCACTGCGACCAGAAAATCTAGCCGATTGCGGATTTCCTCCACCGCCCGTCCGCCAATCTGCCGCTCCCGATCGTTCAGCTTCCATTTCTTCACCGTCTCCAGCGCCCGCGTCAGCGACATTTCCGTCAATTCGGCGATCGTAAGACTGTTGACGCGAACAGAAAGACTGGAAGGTTTGAGACGCCGCCCCTTGCAATCGGGACAGGTGGACGGCGACATGTACTGCATGTACCACTCGCGGTAAGCCTCGCTGGCGCTTTCGTCGAGGATATATCGTTCCAGGACGCCGAGAACTCCGGGCTGGCCGTTGGCGCCTTCCAGCAGGATGGTCTGCGCTTTCTGCGGCAGATCGCCGAACGGTTTAGCGATTGCAATCTTATGCTTGGCGGCCAGCGTATTCATCGCATGCGCCATGTAGCTGGAACTGCCGCCCGGTCCCAACCCGCCATCCAGCAGCGGGCGCGACGGATCGATGATGATCTTGACCGGATCGAAACTCCACTTGCTGCCCAGCCCGCTGCAAGTCTCGCAGGCTCCGAAAGGGCTGTTAAACGAGAACGACCGCGGTTCGAGCTGCGGAACGCTCGCGCCACAATCCGGACACGCCAGCTTTTGCGAAAAGAGCTTCTCTACGCCATTCACCACAACCACTTGCACCAGACCGTCCGCGAGCTTCGTCGCGGTTCTGATCGACGCCTCCAGGCGCTTTTCGATCTCCGGCTTGACGAGCAGACGATCCACCACAACTTCGATCGTGTGGTTTTTACGGCGATCGAGCGTGATCTCGTCGTCGAGCGCCCGGAGCACTCCGTCGATTCGCGCCCGCACGAACCCCTGGCGCGCCAGCTTTTCGAGCTCTTTCTTGTATTCGCCCTTGCGTCCGCGCACGATCGGCGCCAGGATCATTACCCGCTCATCGCGTCCAAGCGCAAGAACCTGTTCAAGAATCTGCTCCGGCGACTGGCGAAAGATCTCATGACCGCAGTTCGGGCAATGGGCCACGCCGATGGAGGAATACAGAACGCGAAGATAGTCGTAGATTTCCGTAATCGTGCCGACCGTCGAGCGCGGACTCCGGTTCGTGGTCTTCTGCTCAATGGAGATGGCAGGGCTCAACCCATCAATCGAATCGACTTCCGGCCGCTCCATCTGATCGAGAAACTGGCGCGCGTACGGAGACAGCGTTTCCACATAGCGACGCTGGCCCTCGGCATAAATCGTGTCGAAAGCGAGCGAGGATTTCCCCGAGCCGCTCAAGCCGGTAATAACCGTGAAACTGTTGCGGGGAATCTCGACGTCGATGTTCTTCAGGTTGTGCTGACGTGCGCCATGCACGGTGATGCGATCTAGCAAGACCCTTATTTTCCCATACACGGCAAGAGCACCCGCTTCAGTAGGACCATGGAAGCCGCGTACTATAACATCGATGTCGCGCTTTAAACCTTATCTGTCTTGACCTTACTCATTTCTAGGCTATAAAGTTAGGTACGGTGATAGAACAACGTCGCAATCAACGATTCGAGCTCAGACTTCCCCTAGAAATCATTCGAGGAGGGGCGGGTCCTAAGAACGTAGTTGGTGAGACGAAGAACGTAAGTTCAGCCGGTGTCTTGTTCATCTCCGAAGTGCCCATCGAAATTGGCCAACCGATCGAGTACTTCATCACTCTTCCAAGAGCCTCCGGCACGCGCGTCGACGTTCGCCTCCGATGCGTCGGCAAAGTCCTCCGCGGCGACGCCGACGCAAGCTTCGCAGCAACTTTAGAGCGCTACGAATTCATCCGCACCCGCCCGTAAAGCTGCCCACTCACTGCCGTTCGTGGTTCCGTGCGGCGTTTTTCGAGCTCTCGATCCACCACGTCCGCCGGACGTGGCTCGCACATCGCCGACACTCCTGCCGTCGCACCGAGCCGCGCGCGCCAGCAAGCGGGTTCCGACGCACCTGCCCGTAAGACTGCCCCCTCACTGTCGTTCGTGGGGGCGTTTTTCGACCGCGCAGGGCTCTCAATCCACCACGTCCGCACATCGCCGACACCGAGCCGCGCGCGCCAGCAAGCGGGTTCCGATGTGTCACACACCCGCCCAAGTCTGCTATTCTCGTCCCTTAGCGAAGAAAGGGCGAACAATGACCTTAGGACTCCCCTCCATCACCACCGGCCTCGAAGCCACCATCGCGCGATTTGAAGAATGGATGGCGAACCCCGATTCGCCCGTCCGCGCCATCCGCCGTCAGCCCGCCCGTGAAGGCGAATTCGCCGAGTTTCCCGAATCGCTCGCCCCGGTACTGCGCAACGGCCTGATCAAGCGAGGCATTCAGAAACTCTACTCGCACCAAGCCGCTACGCTCGCCCACACCGACGGCGGCCGCAACGTCGTCGTCGTCACGCCGACCGCCAGTGGAAAGACGCTGTGCTAC
>DATGGL010000007.1:0-1820 GCA_035308605.1 Bryobacteraceae bacterium | reverse complement strand
ATATGGGTTGCCCCTCCGCGCGTTGGCCTACTTTGGACGCCTGGCTACTGGGGTTTTGGCGGCGGCTTTTACCGCTGGCATGCGGGCTTCTGGGGCCCGCACGTAGGGTTTTACGGTGGAATTAATTATGGCTTTGGTTATGGCGGCGTCGGTTTCTGGGGTGGACGTTGGGAAGGTGAACACTTCCTGTACAACACAGCCGCATGGCACGTGGGCGCCGGGTTTCACGGCGTGTACGAGGATCGCGCCTTTATCCATCCCGGCGAGTACAACCACGCCAGCTTCAACGGCGAGGGCGGCATCCGCGCCTTTCCAAACGCCGGGGAACGCGCCGCGATGCGCGAGGAGCATGTCGGGCGGACGGAGGATCAGGCCTCGCAGCAACGTTACGCCCGAGTTGATAAGAGCAATTATGCGGCGGTTAACCACGGGACTCCCGCTCACCCGGAGGGTATGGGCGTGAACGCACGCCAGGATCGCCAGCAGAATCGCATCAATCAGGGAGTTCATTCCGGGCAGCTCACGCGGGGTGAAACTTCGCGCATCGAAGGCAACGAAACCGCCATTCACAACGAAGCGCGAGCCGATCGCCAGGCCAACGGCGGCCATCTGACCGGCGCAGAGCACAATCAGATCGAGCATCAGCAAAATCGGGAGAGCCGTCAGATTTACCGCGACAAGCACAACGCCAGGACCGATGCACACCCCGCAGGCGGCGCAAGAGGCGGGGAAAAGAAATAGCCGTGGCCGTCCCGGCTTGCGCGGCCGCGAGCCTACTGTGACGTCACAGCCTTTAGATAGCGGTAATAAAAATCCACTCCTTTGTAGAAGGACTCGACGCCCAGCCTCTCATCGCGACCATGGGCGCGGATGTCGTCGCGGTCAACGGCGGTGCCCGCGATTCCGTAGGTCGGTATGCCCACGCCCATGGTGTAAATGCCGTCGGAGGCGCCGGTGGCCATGTCGGGAATCACGGGCGTGCCGGGCCACATCTCTGTGGTGATTTTCTCCAGCGGCCCAAAGACGTCGCGGCGCAGCGGCGGAGGCGCGAAGCTTTTCCTGTCCGGAGCGCGATCGGAAATGTCGCCCTGGTCGCTGACGTAGCGCACCGTAATTTGCGGATCAGCTAGAATTTCGATCATTTGTTGGCGAATTTCTTCCGCGGAATGCCCGGGCTCGATACGGCAATTCACGACGGCTTCGGCGCGCTGAGGCAAAGCATTGTTGGCGTGGCCGGCGTTGAGGCGCGTGGCAACGCAAGTGGTGTGAAGCGTCGAGTTGTCGATTGCATCGCGCGAAAGCCGCGCCACCGCATCCATATCGGGCGGATTCTTGAGCATGGCCCTCATGTCGGCCGCGCGCTCAAGTGTTTCCACCCGTGCCATGCGCTCGTAGTAGGCGCGCGTTACCTCGTTGAGTTCGAACGGAAATTGATAGCGCTGCAACCGCGCGAGTCCGTTCGCGAGGGAGTAAATGGCATTGTCGGGCCGGGGCAGCGAGCCGTGGCCGCCGGGATTGGTTGTCGAGAGCTGAAAATCCGCATATAGCTTCTCGGTGGCGTCCACCGTCATCATGACGGGCTTACCGTGATCGCCCAGGATGCCGCCGCCGTCGTGGTTGAAGACCATTTCGGCGTCCACCAGATCGCGATGGTTCTTGAGCAGCCAGTCGACGCCGTTCGATTTGCCGCCTTCTTCATCCGCGGTAAGCGCCAGAATGATGTCGCGGTCGGGGGTGTAGCCCTCTTTTTTGAAGCGGAGCAGCGTGGTGACCATGATGGCGTCCCCGCTCTTCATGTCCTGCGTGCCGCGTCCGTAGAA
>DATGGL010000006.1:0-1795 GCA_035308605.1 Bryobacteraceae bacterium | reverse complement strand
CGGGAAGACTACGTGGAGGCGACGGTCGCTGACGAAAGAGTCGACCGAAGGGGCCGCGAAGGACGAGGACCTGGGAATCCTGGATGGATCGCCGGTCAGCCCGTACTGGAATATCTTCGAACACGTCGCTAAGCCCTCGATGACCGGTTCGGAAGCCATCGACATCGGCGGCAAAAGTCACGAATGCTTCGTGATCCAGGTAGAGCCGACCGGCTTATCGGTACGGCCGGGAATGCAGGCCGCGCCGGGGAAGTTGTGGATCGATAAGTCGAATCACCTGATTCTGCGGGAGGTGAACCGGTCGGTCGCCCAGGGCAGTAAGGGGGCCGAAAATACCCAGACGGTTTCCTTTACACAGGCTGAGGTGAATCAGACGGTTCCGGACGATCTGTTCCACCTGGCGGCGGCTCCAACAAAACGGTAAGGCGTTGCATTGGGCGATCGGGATGCCACAATTGATAATATGCAGTTTCCTCCCTTTCTCCTCGATCAGTGGCTTGACCAGAAGAATTCCCCGGGCTCGAAGATCGACTATGACCTCGGGTCCAGCACGGGCCCGCAGTGGACGTTGCGCGAACTGCTCGCACTGGAAGAGACTGACTTAAGCTCCCTGCTGGACACGCGGCTGCTCTACACCACGCCCGCAGGCACGCCGGAGTTGCGCGAGTTGATTGGCGCGACGCAGGGTGTCGATCCGGACTGCGTTCAGGTAGTTACCGGGGCCGCCGAAGCGCTATTGATTCTGTTTTCCCTGGCGGCCGAGCCGGGCGCGAACGTGGTGCTGCCCAACCCTGGGTTTCCCACCAACACAGCGCTCCCGGAGGCGTTCGGGATCGAAGCGCGGACCTACAATCTACGCGCGGAGAATGCGTTCCGGATGGATCTGGACGAGATCCGCGGTTGCGTCGACCACAATACCCGGCTGGTCCTGGTCAACTCGCCGCATAATCCCACGGGAGCTGTGATTGGCGATGAGGAAATGGAGAGCCTGCACGATTTCTGCGCAGAGCGCGGCGTGCAACTGGTGGCCGATGAAGTTTATCATCCGATTTATTACGGCGCCAGGAAGCCGAGCGCGACGCGCCTCCCGAACGTGACCGTCCTTGGCGATTTCTCGAAAGCGCTATGCCTCAGCGGCCTGCGGACCGGGTGGATCATCGAACGCGATGCCGCGCGCCGGGAACGCTATCTGAACGCGCGCAGTTATTTCACGGTTTCGAACACGGCGCTGGGCGAACGACTCGCGGCGCTGGCATTGCGGAATCGGGAACCCATCTACGATCGCTGCAAGTCCATTTCCGTCAAGAATCTTAAGGTACTCGATTCGCTTTTCGCGAAGAATTCGGAAGTGCTGCAGTGGGTTCGACCCAGCGGAGGCATGACGGCGTTTCCCTGGCTGGTGGACGGGAGCGACGCGCGGGAGTTCTGCCAGCGGCTGACTAAGCGCGGCGTGATGCTCGCGCCCGGCGATTGCTTCGGGATGCGATCCCATTTCCGCATCGGATTCGGTGCCAGCGGGGACCGGTTTCCGCGGGCGATCGACCGTTTGTCGGAATTTCTGCGAGGTGAGTCGCGGGCGGCGGGGGTTTAGAAGCTGAAGAGAGGGCCGGAATTCGCTCACTTTCGAAGTCTGCGAATAAGGACGATCCGCTTCCTGACGAGTCCGTGTGAGAACGCGATTCCACCCGGGGAGGAGGGCAAGCGTTGGGCGTGCTTGCCGGGCACGTGTATGTTTCGGATGCTTGTTAACCAGCATCGGGGACTTGGGTTAGGGTGTATCGAGCGGGAAACGGGT
>DATGGL010000005.1:0-16450 GCA_035308605.1 Bryobacteraceae bacterium | reverse complement strand
GTTGTCGCCTTGCCGGGGATTGCTGGTCCATAGCGTTTTGCCGCTGTCGGCGTCGACGCAGAAGAAAATCCCGCTGTTCCGGTTGGAGAATCCGAAGATCAGATTGTCCTTTTTCACCGGCGAGCTGAACCGCATCGTGAGCTCGGTAATCTGCCAGGCTTTTTCCGCGGTCCAAGCGTTGTTGGACTGATTCACCTGAAGCAGCATCGTTCCCGGATCGCCGGCAAGAATCAAACGCTGGCCGAACGGAAGCGGAGTGGGAATATTCATCCCGCTTCGTCCCGGGAAGTTGATGCGCCACAGCAGATCTCCGGACGCGAACGACAAGCCGACAGCGTACTTCTGCGTCAGCGTGACCACCTGCTTCACGCCCGCGATGTCGACGATCATCGGAGAGCCGTACGCCGGGCCGTCGCCCTTCCAGATCCATTTCTGAGCGCCGGATTTGGCGTCGTAAGCGGCGATCGCGCCATCGTCGTTGGTACCCACCAGGACAATGACGACACCGTCCGCGGCGACCGGGGACATGGAGGTGCCGAACGTGGGCCAGGTGCCCTTGAAATCCTTGCTGTAATCCTTGCGCCATTCCACTTTGCCGGTCTTCACGTCGAACGAGGAGAGGATACCGGAGATGCCAAAGGTGTACAGCTTCCCGTCGTAGATAAGTGGTGTCGATTTCGGACCCTTGCCGTGACGCGCCGCGGAATCGACTGGCTGGAAAGGAGCGGGATAACTCTGACGCCAGAGAATCTTACCGTTTTCCGGGTCGACGCTCATGGCGACTTCGTCGTCCCCCTGGCGCGTGAATTCAAGAATCCGGCCGCCGCTGAACAGCGGAGACGCATAGCCTTCGCCGACGGGAACTTTCCATCTGGTGGTCAGCTTCTCCGGCCAGGCTTTGGGCTCATTGAAGGGAATCACGCCGTCGCGATTGGGTCCCCGCCATTGCGACCAATCTTGCGCCCGGAGCCCCGCGACGATAAGGCAAAGTACAAAGATCAGAACGCTGGAATACTTCTTCATCCGCTCTCTCCTGAATACTTTGCAGTATATACGAAGCCTGCGAAGCCAGCTTACAAGTCGGGTCCGTAGAAGCTTTCGAGAGCGGGAATCACGCGAGGCGGCGCGTAGGTCGTGTTTACGGGCGGGCGGACGGGCGCCGAGCCGCGCATGCCGCTGTAGAATTTGATAGCGGCATCCACGTTCTGCTGGCGAACTTCTTCGTTGATGTCGAGCGACCAGTTGCCGCGCTCCATCATATTTCCGACCGTGATCCCGTCGCTGCGGGGATTGATGCTCGCGTTCACGGTGCTGTTGGGCAAGTGGCCGTTGGCCCGGTACGTGACTTCCGGCTGCGGAATACACACAGTGAGTTGGCCCTTGATGGGAACCAGTTCGTCGTCTTTGAAAAGAGTCTTCGATCCGAGGCCGGTGCAGTTGACGATGATCGATTCCGGAAGCGACATCAAGTCGCGGGGCGTATCGAACTTGCGGATCACGATTTTGCCGCCGAAGAGCACGAAATCGCGGACCAGCGTTTCGAGGTAGATCGAAGGCTCGATGGCCAGCGCCGAAGTGCGGATAGCGTACTTGGTTGGGAACGGGTGTTCTCCTGGGCCCAAAACGTCACGATCACGGCCGGTGCGCAGGCGCTCCGGGAGCAGGTCGTCTGTTGGCGGGGCGGGCGGAGGCGTCGGATCGTCGGTGGCATTGTAGCTGTCGATCCAATAAACTCCGTAGCCCGGAGCCCCGGCCAGCAATTGAAGCTGCCGGTAGGAAATCTCGGCCGCCTGTCGAAATTGAGCGTCCCAGGCGGGAGTGCGCTTCTCCGGCGAGATCAGGGCGGTGACGGGGGTGAAACCGGCCATCGACATGTTGGAAGTTGTGTCGGGCGGGACGGTCATCGCGTAGATGGTGACGTCGAACCCTCGCCGCTGGAGTTGGCGGGCGGCGGTTAGCCCAGGCGATCCGCATCCGATCACCGCAGCGCGGCGTTCCTGATGCTGCAATGCCATGTCGGCCGCCATCGCGCCGCAGCCCCAGGCCAGGGACATGCCGGCTCCGCCGAAGCCGTAATCGTGAATTACCGTCTTGGCGTCGAACTGCTCAGGCTTCAGAACAAATCCCGAATCGCGATGCGGGCGCAAGCCCACGGTGGTTCGAATTACGCGCTCCCACGAAATCCGAGGCGCAGCCAGCCGGACCGCGTTCGGTCGCAGCCCAGGCGGCGCCGCGGCGACGGTTTTTCGTGCGGCGCACGCGGTCGTCAAACCAGCTAAGGCCGTGGCAGCCCCGGCCTGCAGGAACTCTCGTCTTCTCATGTATGAGCTTCAGCTAACCAGCAAATCTTTTATGACGTCGCCGTAGACGTCGGTGAGACGGAAATCACGACCCGCGTATCGATACGTCAACTTGGTGTGATCGATTCCCAGATTATATAGCATCGTCGCATGCAGGTCGTGGATGGAGACGCGGTTCTCGACGGCTTTGAATCCGAATTCGTCAGTCGCGCCATACGCCAGGCCGCCTTTGAATCCGCCGCCCGCGGCCCACATGGTGAAGCCGTAGGGATTGTGATCGCGTCCCGTGCCGCTCTCAGATACGGGCGTACGGCCGAATTCGCCGCCCCAGACAACGATCGTTTCGTCCAGCAGGCCGCGGCGCTTCAGATCGCGAATCAGCGCGGCGGCGGCTTGATCCATGTCCGGGCAACGGTCCTGGAGATTGCCCTTGATGTCTTTGTGATCGTCCCACACCTGGCCAGCGCCGTAGTTGATGTGGATATAACGAACGCCGTGCTCCACTAGCCTTCGGGCCAGGAGGCAGCCGTTGGCGAACGGGGTAGTGCCGTATTCCGCGCGAACGGCTTCGGACTCTTTGCGGATGTCGAAAATGTCCAGGGCTTCGAACTGCATTCGATACGCCGCTTCCATCGATTTGATGCGGCCGTCGAGGTAATCGTCCGCGCCGAATCCTTCGCTGAATCCGCGATTCAAGGCCTGGATCTGGTCCAGCTCTCTGCGCTGCAATTGGGGATCGGCCCACTGATTCCGGAGATTGGGAATCATCTTCTCCGGCTCGATTTCGGCGTCGGTGAAACTGATGCCCTGGTGTTCGGCGGGCAGGAATCCGGAGCGCGATAGCGATCCCTCGCCGCCGGGGCCGTTCGGAGTCAGCACGACGAACGCCGGAAGATTCTCATTCTCGGTTCCGAGGCCGTAGGACAGCCACGCGCCGGTTGACGGCCGCGTCGCCAGAATGCTGCCGGTGTGAAACAGGCTGCGGGCCGGCGTGTGCGTGGGATTGAACGTGTACATCGAGCGGATCACGCAGATGTCGTCGATGGTGGCGCCAAGCCGCGGCACCAGTTCACTGACTTCGATTCCCGACGCACCGTATTTCTTAAATTCAAAAGCGGAGGGGAGCAATCCGCCGGTCTGGCGCTCGGTCCGCAAGTTGACCGAATTCGGCCGTTCGCCTTGATGTTTTAGAAGGAGCGGCTTCGGATCGAACATGTCGACTTGAGACGGTCCGCCGGTCATGAACAACGAAATCACGTGCTTCGCTTTTCCAGGCGTGCGCGCGCCCGTGTAATGGCCGGGTCCGGCGGGGCGAGTCTCGCCCGCGAGGAGACCGGATAATCCGACGGTCCCGAGCCCGCCGCATAGAGATTGAATCATCTCCCGCCTGGAAAGCCTCATCATGGCCAGAAGATCTCCTCATTCAATGCCAATAGAATTTGCGCGTACTCCTCGATCGTGCCTTTGGCGAGATAACTTAACGCAAGATCGAGCTCCTTCGTCGCCGGATCTCGCGAAAGGACTTTGCGATACAGGCTTCGGATTTTCGATGCGGGGTCCGGCTCCGGTTCGACGCTTTTCGCAAGAGCGCCCGCCTGCGCGTGGATGAACCCGCTGTTCATGATGAACAACTGCTGCAGCGACGTGGTGGTAACGTCCCGATCCGAGCTGGTTTGCGTGGGATCGGGAAAGTCGTAATTTCGTAGAAGATTGCTCAGACGCCCGCGGCTGACTCGCGCGTAGACGGTGCGCCGGGTGTTTGCGGGCGCGTCGATATCTTCCGACGGTCCGTACATCTTGTCATTGAACGTCCCCGAGGCGCGAAGAATTGAGTCGCGATAGGATTCGATATCCAGACGACGCGGATTCATGCGCCACAGGTACAGGTTCACCGCATCGGCCTGTGCGGCTTCCGGCCGCGGATGGCTCGACTGTTGGTAGGCGGCGGAGAGCATGATCTCGCGGTTCAGCCATTTGAGCGACCATCCGTGCGCGATGAAACGAGCCGCCAGGTCATCGAGCAATTCGGGATGCGACGGCTTTTCTCCCTGAACGCCGAAATCGCTGGTTGTCGCGACTAAAGCGCGGCCGAAGTGCCAGCCCCAGACACGATTTACGATCACGCGCGCGGAGAGGGAAGCGCCGTCTGTGAACAACTCATCGGCCAGCTCGAGCCGGCCGGAGCCATGTTTGAAGGTCGTGTCTCCCTTTGAGAGCACGGTCAGAAAATGCCGCGGAACGACGTCGCCGGGCGTAGCGATGTTGCCATGCAGCAGAACGGGGAAATCCTTCGCTTCGCCGGCATGGTAGTTGACCCAGGTATAGTGGGCGTCCGTGCCATCGACGTCCTGCCAGGCGTCAAAGACGGCGTTCGCGAAGGGTTCGGTTGAGGTGGGATTGTTGCGCGCGCGGTTGTTGGCCGCCGCAACGACTTTCACTTCGGTCTTGGGCGCTGGCTCGGCGGGCGGCTTGGGCGCGATCACGTAGTATTTCTCAACGCTGGCGGCCAGCTTAGGATAGCGGGCGCGCAGACTCTCCATCTCCGTCTTGAGGCTTTGAATTTCCGCCTTCCATTTTTCGACGCGCGGTTCGGCGCCTTCGACAGTCGAGGCTTCGTTGGTCAACAGGTTCGCGGAATAATGCAGGTCAAAGAGACGGTTCTGAATCCACAAGTAGCGCGTCTCGATCTTCGGATCTACATCGAACAAAGGCCGCTGTGCGCGCATCGTGGACGCAAACACGCCAACCAAGCCGTAGTAATCCTTGGTTGGAATAGGATCGAATTTGTGATCGTGGCAGCGGGCGCACGCAACCGTCATCGCGAGCAAACCGCGCGAGACAGCGTCGACACGCTCATCCCAATCGTCGGTCATGAAGCCGCCGATCACTTCCGCGGACAGGCGCTGATCCTTGTGATAAATCGGGGCCGCGCCCAGATAACCAAGCGCACGCAGATCCGACCGGGGCGCGTCGGGGACCATGTCGGCGGCGAGCTGGAGCTTGACGAAACGGTCGTAGGGAATGTCTTTATTGACTGCCTCTATGATCCAGTCGCGATAACGCCAGGCAAATGGATATGGAGGGTTGGTCGCTTCGGAGGTGGGGTTGTCCTCGCCGAATCGGGCGACGTCCATCCAGTGGCGTCCCCATCGTTCGCCGTAATGTTCGGACGCAAGCAGCCGGTCGATTAGCCGTTCGTACGCATCCGGCGATTTGTCGCTAACAAATGCCTGAACTTCGTCGTAGCTGGGCCGATAGCCGACCAGGTCGATGTAGGCGCGCGTAACCAGAGTCGCGGAGTCGGCCTTGGGCGAGGGGGTAAGATTTTTTTCTTCGAGCTTGGCCAGGATGAACCTGTCGATTTTCGTTTTGGCCCAGGCGGCGTCCTTGACACCCGGCGCGGGCTTCTCGTTGACGGGCTGGAACGCCCACCATTTGCGGCCGTCTTCGATGCTCATGCCCTTCAGCGGCGCGGGCGACTGGCTGGACGTCGCGGCCGGGGCTTCCACCCGGGGATCGGGAGCTCCGGCTGCGATCCATTGTTCGAAATCCGCGATGACGGAGTCGGACAGCTTGCCCGCCGGAGGCATCTGGAGATTAGGATCGGAGTAGCTGAGAGCCTTCAGCAGGCGGCTTTCCTGCGGCTTTCCGGGAACGATGACCTTACCGGTCGCGCCGCCGGCCAGTAATCCGGCTTTTGTGTCCAGGGTCAGACCGCCCATCGGCGCCTTGAGTTTGGAAGAGTGGCAGCCGTAACACTTGCCCGTTAAGACCGGACGGATTTTGGTTTCGAAAAGCGTGAAATCAACGGTTTGCGCCGGCAGGGAAATCGCCGTGCCCAAAATCGCAAGAGTGACGGCGAGCCTTTGCATTCCTTTAGTCTCTTTATCGAGTCTATTGCGCCGATGCCTATAACGTCAATCACTTCAGGACGTTACTCGAATCGGCCGCGGCGATCAGGCGGTCTGCATCGTCCTGGAGGAGAAAGCGCTCGCGGACCAGACGCTCGGCGGCGGTGCGGACTTGTGCGACGTACGCTTCGTGGGATGCGTAGCGTTCTTCAATCGATGGCCGCGGATCGCCGGCCGCAAGACGCTCGGCCTTGGTCTTCGCGAATGGGATGTAACCGCCGAGATTTCCGCATCCTTGACCTTTCAGAAACCCGGACGCGGTGACATTCCATCCCACGTAGGTGCCCAATGGGGCCTGGTGCAGAACGCTGGCGACCCCGGAAGTCTCGTTGCCGTCGGCGTCCACCGTTGGCGCGAGACTGGGAAGCATTTGCTTGATCACGGGCGGCTGCATCGAAATCGTCCCGGAGAGATCGTTGTAGTTGAAACTCGAACCATAGTCGTAATCGTAGAGCGAGTTCAGAATGCCGTCGGGCAACGGCTGGCCGGGAATCACCGGGAACTTCATCGCTGCCTGCGTCGGAAGCGTCAATTGCTTCTGATCGAGGTGCGGGTACTGGCTGGGCGGAGGCGCCGTTCCCTTCACCACCCAATCGACAAGTGCAACCATCAGCGCGCGCATCGTATCGGAAGATGGGTTGGGATTTGCAGGCAGTTCGCAGCGCGCGGGCGGCTTGGGCGCAGTGGTGCTGAATCCGCCGGCGCCGCCTCCGTGCGTGACGCCAGGGAAATAATATCGGCGAACGTTCGGCGGCAACGGGATGTCACGATCCGCCCGCGTGCCGACCAGGTCGGGCGAGCCACGCAAGTTCCAGAACTCCGACGCGCCGAAGGTTTCGAAAACTTTCGGGCAGGTTTCCGAGGCATGGCAGCGGTCAAGCAACCCGCCCATGGGCCGATGGCGCACTTCATCGGTGTAATCGGTCCACCAGACGACGCCGTCGCTACCAGGCTCATACAGTCCGGCGGCGCCCCCAGGAGCCGCGAATCGGTAATTCATCGCCAGTTGCCGGACCGCGATATTGGAGTTAATCCCGTCCCACACGATCTTTCCCGATTCGTCCTGGTTGAATCCCAGGTGCACCATGGTGCGCAGAAAGTTGCCCGATTGAGAATTGCCCCAGGCGATCGCGCGCGAAATTTTGTGGGCCAACTGCTCGGAATCGGTATACCTGAAATACGCATTCAGGTCGCGCGTGGCCGCGAAGCCGATTCCGAGAACCAGCGGATCTTTCGCGGTGTAAGTCAATTCGTATAAAAACGCCGGATTGAATCCGCCCTTCAGGCAGATTTTGGATGGGTCGGGAGTCCCGGGAAACGCCACGCTGCTGCAATCGGCAAAGGCCCAATCGGCGCTCTTGATCGGGGTGATCTCGGTGCCTTCCGACGCTTTGCGGGTCAACGTCGCTTTAGTATTGTCGAGGCTCGCCGCCAGCGGCCGCGGCGTGCCCCCGGAGACGATCGGAAGAGTACTGCTATTTGCCGGCATGTCGAAAAATCGCGCCAGAACGCGGCCGGTGATGCTCGAACCATCCGGATTCCTGGCAATCGGTACGGTGATCGTTTCGATGCCGTCGTGCGCGGGGATATCGCCTTGCCAACCGCTGGCCAGGACGACGTGGCCGCGGCGGAAGTAATCCGCGATGGCGCCGGGATTGTTGGCTCCGCGGACCAGCGCCGAGTTCCCGCGATTCGGGACCTCATAGAGCAATAAACCGCTTGCGCGGGCCATATCGACGGGCTTCACAAGCAAGAACGTAGCCGAGTATTCCACCATGCCGTGAACGTTGCGCGGCGCCAGTTGGATATCCGTGATGATGGCGTTCAGGGGATCCTTGGGGTCCAGTTCGCCATAGGCTCGTCCCGAGAGGCGCTCATAGCGGCCGCCTTCGCCGAAGGATTGTCCCTCGTATGCCGGCGACTCCTTATGCTCAATGACGATACGCGTGATTCGTGCGTCGAGCGGCGCTGTCAGGAACGCGGCCGTGGCGAGTCCTGCAAGAAAGGCTTGCTTCATGATGGTCTACATTTTATAGCAACCGAGGAAACGGGGGTGACGCCGGTGAAGAATCGTGGTAGGTTTATCCGCAAAGGAGTCAGCCATGTTGCACTGGCTTGTTGGTCTGTGGCGCAGGGTTGAACGTTGGATGCACCCGGAAAAGGTTCAGCAGCCGTATCATCGTTCCAACCTGCATGGCCGTCATCGTTAACTGGAGAACAAATATGTCCGTCTCAATATCTCGCCGGTCTGTTTTAAGCTGGACTGCCGCGGCCGCCGGCATCGGTATCGTCCGCGGGATCGCGCCGGCCCAAGATTCCGGACGTCGCGTCCTGGCGTTGATCGGCGACCGGTATCACAACTCGGATTACATTCAGGTCGCGCTCAACAAGATGTTCGCCGGTCAGGGCGTCGCGGTCGACTACACCGTCGATTGCACAAAGCTCTCGCGCAATGTGCTCAAAAACTATCAGATGTTTCTTTGCCTTCGCGATGGCATGATCTGGCCCAACGGCTATCTCGGGCCGGACGCGTACGCGGCCTATGAGCAAAACCTGGAGAATCGCGAGGACTTTCCCGAAGCGAAGGCTGAGACCTGGCTGACGGAAGATCAGGCGGGTGCGCTGAAGGAATTCGTCACCGCAGGAAACGGCTTCTACTCGCTGCACAACAATAGCCACGTTTCGCTCTCGTCAAAGACGTACCGCGATGTGATGGGCGGCGCGTATATCGGCCATCCTCCGCTCCGGCCTTTCAAAGTGCGGGTGGTCAATTCGAGTCATCCGATTACGCAGGGCATCAAGGATTTTATGGTCAACGACGAGCAGCACTACGTGCAGTACGACAAAGATCGAAAGTATCTGCTGCTGGAAGCGGAAAACGTCGACGGTCTGACGTATCAGAACCTGGGAGCCAAGTCGATCGCCGGTTGGGCCTACGATTATGGGCGCGGCCGGGTGGTCTTCACGTCTCCGGGACACACGATTCACGCGCTGTGGGCTCCTGAATATTTGAAACTGCAGAAGCGCACCGTTCAGTGGCTGTTGAAAGAAATCTGACGCTTATTGCCGGCGGCTGGAATCCCGCACGATCAGCCGGGGCGAGAGAAAGATGCGCTGGGGCGGCGGTGGAGTCTTGGCGTCAATGCACTGCGACAGCAACTCGGCCGCGCGCTCACCGATTAACGCGCTGCTTTGATCCACCGTAGAGAGCGGCACGCGCAACAGGTCTGAATAGTGGACGTTGCCGGCTCCGATGATCGCGATCTCCTCTGGAACCTTCATTCCGGCCTCGAGCACGGCCTTAATGGCGCCGGCCGCTACCGGGTCGTTATAGCAAAAGACCGCATCGGGACGGGGAGAGAGTTTCAGAAGCTGCAGCATCGCACCGTAACCGCCGGAATCCCCGAACTGCCCGGCCACGGTGTACTCCGGACGGATCTTAACGCCACGGCGCTCAAGCGCGCGACGGTAGCCGCGTAACCGTCCTTTCGCGGTGGAGACGGCAGGGCCCCGAATATGGGCGATTCTCTTCGCGCCTTGCGCGATCAAATGCTCCGTGGCGATGATACCGAGATCTTCGTCTTTCACGCCGACATAATTAGCATCGACGCCGGCAATGAGCCGATCGATCAGCACGTAGGGAATGCCGCTGTGATCCAGCGAGCGAAACAGGCTCAAGTTGCCCTGCCGCTGGGCGGACGCGATGATCAGGCCGTCCACTTTACGGGATGTCAGGGCCTCGACATTGCGCGATTCGGTCTCCGGATCTTCTTCCGTATTCGAGATGACAATCTGGTAACCGGAGGGCTGCAACCGGCGCGCGACGCCGGTGGCCACTTCGGCGAAAAAAGAATGCATCAGGTCCGGCAGCACCAGACCAACCAGATAGGTGCGCCGGGTGACCATGCTGCGGGCGATCCAGTCCGGCTGATAGTTCAGCTCGCGCATCCGCCGCAGCACGCGCTGGCGGGTTTCCTCGCTGATATCCGTGTGGCTGCGCAGGGCCTTGGATACGGTCATTAGGGAAACGCCGAGGTCCCTGGCGATATCTTTCATCCGTACAGCCAACGGTGAACTCCTTGCGCCGCGGAAATGCGGCGGCACCGCATTATTTTGGCACGTTGAAGGCAGTGGCTGGTAAGGCCCGTACAGTTAGCGGTCAAGTAAAGGGAAATATCGTTGACATTGGCGGCCGTGCCCAATATACTGCAAATTCCGCCGGAAATCGTCTTCAGATGAAATCACTTCGGCCACGTCCCCACGCTACACTTGGAAAGTTGTCGAAAAAGCGGGACGGAGCAGCCTGCCCCCCTTTTTCAACCACCATAAACAGGCGAGGTGCGGGCTTTTGAAAATCAAGGGAAAGACAGCGGTGGTCACCGGAGGCGCCAGCGGCATTGGGAAGGCGATCGCGGAATTGTTTGCGACGGAAGGGGCCAGCGTTCACGTGGTCGACCTTACCAGCGTGGAATCGACCCGATATTCGAGTCACGTTTGCGATACTACGAACTGCTCGACCGTCGATCGCGTGTTTGACGGGATCGCCGCGCAAGGTCCGATTCACATCCTGGCCAATAGCGTGGGCATGGCGCACATCGGGACCGTGGAGACCACCTCGCCCGAGGACTTCGATCGCATCTTCCAGGTGAACGTCAAGAGCTTTTATCACAGCATGCGCGCGTCCATCCGCCACATGAAGCAATCCGGCGGCGGAGTGATCGTGAACATGGCCTCGACCGCAGCGACCATCGGTATCGCCGACCGGTTCGCATATTCGATGAGCAAGGGAGCGGTCCTGTCGATGACGCTGTCGGTGGCCAAGGATTATTTGCAACACAACATCCGGTGTAACTGCATCTCGCCCGCGCGCGTCCACACACCGTTCGTGGATGGGTATCTGAAAAAGAATTATCCGGGCCGGGAACAGGAAATGTACGAGAAATTGTCGAAGGCGCAGCCGATCGGGAGAATGGGACGGCCGGAAGAAGTCGCGGCGCTGGCGTTGTTCCTGTGTTCGGACGATGCGGGGTTCATCAGCGGAGTCGACTATCCGATCGATGGCGGGTTTTTCAACCTGCACAACTGATTCAAATGAGGGTGGATTCGCATCAGCATTTCTGGCGTTACGATCCGGTCCGCGACGGTTGGATCACCGGGGAAATGAACCCGCTGAAACGCGATTATCTCCCCGAGGATCTGCGCCCGCATATGCAGGCGAACGGAATCGATGGAACAGTGACAGTGCAGGTGGATCAATCCGAGGCGGAGACGAAGTTCCTGATCGATCTGGCGTCGCGGCACGATTTTATCCGCGGTGTGGTGGGCTGGGTAGACTTACGTGATCCCGAGGTCAACCGGCGGCTGGAGTATTTTTCTCAATTCCCCGTCCTGCGCGGGTTTCGTCACATCGCACAATCGGAACCGGACGACCGTTTTCTTGCGCACGAAGATTTTGTTCGCGGCGTTGGGGCCCTCAGACAGTTCGGGTTCACGTACGACATCCTTATCTATCCGAAGCATCTACCCGCCGCGTGTGAGCTGGTCGAGAAACTTCCGGATCAGGCCTTTGTGCTGGATCACATCGCCAAGCCGCTGGTGAAGGTACGGGAGATTGAGGGCTGGGCGGCGGGGATCCGCAGAATGGCGCAAAATCCGCGAGTGTTCTGTAAGCTTTCAGGGCTGATCACCGAAGCCGATTGGAAGAACTGGCGCGCTTCCGATTTCACGCCGTACCTGGACATCGTATTCGATGCCTTCGGCGCGGATCGTTTGATGTTCGGGTCGGATTGGCCCGTGTGCCTGCTGGCTGGTGGATATATGCAAGTAGTTGAAATCATCCGGACGTACTTGAAAGATCGGCCGGCGGTGGGGATGGAAAAGATTTTCGGGGGAAATGCCGTTCATTTTTACGGCCTAAAGGCGAACGCTCATGGATCTGGATCTTAAGGACAAGGTTGTTCTGATCACCGGAGGGGCGTCCGGGATTGGCGCGGCTATCGTGCGGGGCGTGATCGGAGAATCCGGCATCGCCGTGATTGCCGACCGCTGCCCGGAATCCGCGAATCATCTCGTGGAGGAATTGAAGGACGCCCGGCTTCACATCGTCGCGGGCGACCTAACGGCGGTCGAAAATTGCAAACAGGCGGTGGATCAAACGCTGGCACGCTACGGAAGGCTCGATGCGTTGGTGAATAACGCCGGCGTTAACGATCGCGTCGGGCTGGAACGCGGAAATCCGGCGGAGTATGTCGCTTCGCTGCAGCGGAATTTGGTGCACTACTACAACATGGCGCACTATGCTTTGCCAGCGCTCAAGGAATCGGGCGGGTCGATCGTGAATATCGCCTCGAAGACCGCAGTCACGGGGCAAGGCGACACGTCCGGCTATGCGTCGGCCAAAGGCGGAGTCCTGGCCCTGACACGTGAATGGGCCGTGGAACTGGCCCCATACGGAATCCGCAGCAACGCCGTGGTTCCAGCTGAAGTAATGACGCCGCTGTATCGCAAATGGCTCCAGACGTTTCCGAATCCCGACGAGAAGCTCGCGGACATCATTTCGCGGATTCCTTTGGGCAAGCGGATGACGACGCCGGATGAGATTGCGTCGATGGTGTTATTCCTGATCTCTGGAAGAGCCAGTCACATCACCGGCCAGCATCTGTATGTCGACGGCGGGTACGTCCATCTGGACCGGGCGCTGCCATGAACGTAGCGACGGAATCCGCGGCGCTGACGGAGCGGAAGTACATCGTGCCCCTGGTGCTGATCACCAGCCTCTTTTTTCTATGGGCGCTGGGAGTCAACCTCAACGACGTTTTGATCCCGCATCTGAAAAAGGCGTTCCGCCTCACAGATCTCGAATCGTCGCTGATTCAAACGGCTTTCTTCGGCGGATACTTTCTGGCCGCGCTGCCGGCGGGACGGCTGATGGAGCGCATCGGATACAAAAAGGGCATTCTCACCGGACTGCTGCTGTGCGCGACGGGCGCGCTGCTGTTTATCCCGGCGGCGACCATTCTGGTGTACGGATTTTTTTTATTCGCGCTGTTTGTGATGGCGTGCGGTCAGAGTTTCTTGGAAGTGGCCGCGAATCCGTACGTCACAGTTTTGGGACCGCCGGAATCGGCCGAACGGCGATTGAATCTGGCGCAATCCTTCAACTCCGTCGGCGCCGTGGTTACGCCGATCCTGGGAGCTGCGTTCATCCTCACCAATACGCAGGGCGAAGCCGCTCAGCTCGCCGAAGCGAACACGGTAAAAGTCCCGTACATGATCATCGCGGCGATCTTCCTGGCCGTTGCCGCGATGATTTACGTCACGAAATTGCCGGAGGTTCAGGAGAGCGCTCCTGAGCCGCAGAAACTTAGCGAAGTCTGGAAACATCCTCGCCTGGTACGCGGTGTGCTCGCGCAGTTCTTTTATGTAGGCGCTCAGGTCGGAGTTGCGAGCTTTATTATCCGGCTCTCGGAGTACCTGGCGCCCGGTACGTCCGACAAAGCCGCGGCCAGCTTCTTGAAGTGGCACTTGCTCGGGTTTATGATCGGACGGTTCGCCGGCTCCGCGATGATGAAATATATTCCTGCGCAACGTCTTCTCGCGGCATTCGCGGTCGGATGCCTAGTCTGCGTCACTATCGCGCTGGTAGCCACTGGGAGCGTGCCCATCTATGCCGTTGTGCTGATCGGCTTTTTCCACTCCATCATGTTTCCGACGATCTTCGCGCTAAGCATTAAAGGGCTTGGCGCGTATACGAAATTGGGATCGTCGCTGCTGGTAATGTCGATCATCGGCGGCGCGGTGCTGCCGGCAACCATGGGCTACGTTTCGGATGCGACGAACATCCAGCGCGCCCTGATTATCCCGCTGCTGTGTTACCTCTACATTCTGAATTTCGCCGCCCGGACTCGCGAAGCATGAAGCCACGACGCTATTGCCTCACACTCGACCTGAAAGACGATCCTGAATTGATCCGCGAATACCGCCGCCACCATGAAAATGTGTGGGCTGCCGTTAGAGACAGCATTCGGCAGGCCGGCATTCTCGATCTGGAGCTGTATCTTCTCGATACGCGCCTGATGATGGTCATCGAAGTGGATGACCGGTTTTCCTTCGAGGAAAAAGCGCGGATCGATCGCGACAATCCCAAGGTGCAGGAGTGGGAAGCGCTCATGTGGAACTTCCAGAAGCCTTTGCCCAGCGCAAAGCCGGGCGAGAAATGGTTACTCATGGAGAGGATTTACAAACTGGAGGCCGAGTCATGAAACGTATCGTCCTTTTCTGTTCCCTTGCCGCTGCGGCGTGGTCGGCCGATCTGACCGGCAACTGGCTATCGGCAGCTCCCTCGCCCAATAACGACGGTACGATCCGACGGACGTATTTCCATCTGAAACAGGAGGGCGGAAAGATTACCGGCACTATTCGCGCCGCTCAGTTTTTCTACGCGGTGATGGAGAGCACGGGTGGACCGGACGGTTTCAAATTGACGGTCGGGATGCAGGACGGTCCCACGGAACGGCGGGCGATCTACGAAGGGCGGCTGGTGGGAGACGAACTGCATGTCGCGCAACGCCGCGGCGAAACGCTGTTGCCGGAGATGACGGCGCATCGCGTTAGAGAGGGCGAAGGAGCGAAACCGGCCCGTCTGCCGCTTCCCGCGCTTCATAAAGTTCGCGATAACGGACTTGCGAGGACGCCGCCGATGGGCTGGAACAGTTGGAACAAGTTCGCGGGGCGCGTGAATGACGAGGTGGTCCGCGGCGTCGCCGACGCGATGGCGCGAAACGGCATGAAAGAGGCCGGCTACACCTACATCAATATCGACGACACCTGGGAAGGCGAGCGCGACGCGCAAGGGAATATCCAGACCAACAAGAAATTCCCGGACATGAAAGCGCTCGCGGATTACGTTCACGGCAAGGGTCTGAAGCTCGGGATTTATTCTTCGCCTGGTCCGAACACATGCGCCGGGTACGAGGGCACGTATGGCCACGAAGAACAGGACGCGCGTACGTGGGCGGCGTGGGGTATCGATTACCTGAAGTACGACTGGTGCGGCGCGCGCAACATCTATAGCGATGCCGAAATGCAGGCCGTGTATCAGAAGATGGGCGACGCGCTGCTGGCCACCGGACGCCCCATTGTTTTCAGCTTGTGCCAATACGGCCGCGCGGACGTCTGGAAATGGGGCCCGGATGTCGGCGGGAATCTGTGGCGGACCACTTATGACATTCGCGACAACTGGGAATCGATGGCGCAGATCGGGTTTCAGCAGAGCGAACTGGCGCAGTGGGCGAAACCTGGACATTGGAACGATCCGGACATGCTCGAGATCGGCAACGGCGGCATGAGCGAAACCGAATATCGGACGCACATGACGTTATGGTCGATGCTCGCGGCCCCGTTGATGGCTGGCAATGACGTGCGCGATGTTCCGTCTTCGATCCTCGAAATCCTCACCAATCGCGAGGTGATCGCGATCAATCAGGATAAAGCCGGAAAGCAGGGCAGGCGGCTGGCGAAGTCAGGCGATCAGGAAATTTGGGTTCGCGACCTGGAGGGCGGCGATCGGGCGGTCGCGCTATTCAATCGCGGCGCCGCTGCCGCGCCGGCGACCATCGATTGGACCGCGCTCGGCATCAAGAAGGCGCCGGCTGTGGTTCGCGATCTGTGGGAGCATCGCGACGAGCGATTTACCTCCTCCGTATCGGTTCCCGGACATGGGGTCGTCTTGCTGCGTCTTCGTGCGGAATGAATCTCGACATTTTCAACCTGAAGGGCAAGAACGCCCTGGTGACGGGTTCGCGAACCGGGCTCGGGAGGGGGCTCGCGCTCAGCCTGGCACAAGCCGGGGCGAATGTCGTGATTCACGGGTCGAAGCCCGAGGGTATTGACGACGTCTGCTCGAGGGTGCGCGCCGAAGGTGTTCGGGCAATACAGGCGATCGCGGACCTCGCTGATCCAGCTTCGCCTGAGCGGTTGATCGAACTGACGATTCGCGAACTGGGATCGGTTGACATTCTGGTGAACAACGCCGGCTTCCTGCGCCGGGCTCCGGCGGTAGATTACTCAATGCAGGATTGGAGCGATGTGCTCAAGGTCGATTTGGATGCCGTGTTCCGGCTGTCACAACTTGCCGGAAGGCACATGCTGGCGCAGGGGCGCGGCAAGATCATTAACATCGCGTCGGTTCTTTCGTTCCAAGGCGGATTGTTCGTGCCATCCTACGCAGCGGCGAAAGGC
>DATGGL010000004.1:0-2586 GCA_035308605.1 Bryobacteraceae bacterium | reverse complement strand
TGTTCATCGCGCGAAGTTAGTCAGTAGAGAATCGAAGGCAGATATGCGCCGGAGGGCTCGTTGTACAATCCCATCGTCATGAGCGTCGCCGTTTGCGTGACGCGTAAACCTTTGCCGAGGCACCATCGCATCAGCGCGCCGTTGCGCGAAGGTACTAGGAAACCAGGTCCCCCGAATGATGTCGCGGCCGAGATCAGTCCCTGTAAGTCGTCGTTGTTCTCGGCCACGGCGTGCGCGAAGTACGCGATCTGCGTGGCGTAGCCTGTGATTCGTCCTGCGCGCTCAACAACGGACGCCGTACCCGCTGCCACCGCGTCACGCACCTCGCCGCCGCGATGATGACCGTGGACGCGGATACATAGCCGGTTGCAGGCGTCGATATCGCGCTGATTGGCGGCGCGCACATTGTATCCGGGAATCGTTTCGTTGATCGACGGTCCCTGGAAGCACGAAATATGCTCGCGCGGATCGAATCCCAGCTTGGTGTAGAGAGAGAGCGAGCGACAATGGTAACCGGCCTGCAGCAGCCGGATTCCAGCAAAGCCGCGTTGCTCCGAGCGCTCCATCACTGCCAGCATCAGGCGACGTCCGATACCTTGATTCTGGATGTGCGGATCGACCGAGATGGGCCCTACGCCGGCGATCGGACCGCGCTCATCGAGGAAGTTGCTGCCGGCGATTTTGCCGTCGAGTTCGGCGACCACGCCGTGGAACCCCGGATGAGAGATCATCATCGCGACGGTCGCGACCCCGGCCTCGGTGTTGGGAAAGTCGGGTGGGAAATTGTGCTCGGTGGCGACGGTGTGGAACGCTTCGTAACAAATCCGCCCGCAGGCAGTGACGTCGTTGTCCTTTGCTTCACGGATCTTCATATCCATCGCATCCCCTCCGTAGTTAGTTCCCCAGGATGCCGCCGCGCCGCTAAGCCGAGGCCTTGGTCTCGCGCAGCATCTCGGCGTGACGGCGGTCCGCCTCGGGCCGCGTCTGCGTGATCGTTTCGACCAGCTCATCATGGATCCGCCCGTTGGTCGCCACGATATTCGCGCCAGCCAGGTCGAGCGCGGATCCATCCATGTTTGTGACGCGTCCGCGCGCCTCCTCGACGATCAGCGAGCCGGCGGCCACGTCCCACACACGCAGACCGAATTCCCAGAATCCGTCGGTGCGGCCCGCCGCGACGTACGCGAGATCGAGCGCCGCCGACCCTGTCCGCCGGATGCCCTGTGTGCGCATCATCAGTTCTTCCCAAAAGCACATGTAGAAACGACGGCGCTCGCGCCGGTCGTACGCGAATCCGGTGCAGAGCAGGGCGGAGCACAGATTTGGGGTCGCGCTGACTCGAATCGTCTTGCCGTTAAGGCGCGCGCCGTGTCCGCGATGCGCCACGAAGCATTCCTTCTTCAGCGCGTCGAACACCACGCCGAACTGCACGCGTCCGCGCCGCTCGTACGCAATCGACACGCAGAATTGCGGATAGCCGTGCGCGAAGTTGGTGGTGCCGTCGAGCGGATCGATGATCCACCGATGGTCGCTTTGATGCCCGCTGGCGCCACTTTCCTCGGCAAGGATCGCATGAGTAGGAAATGCGCGATGGATAACTTCGATGATCGCCGCTTCCGATTCGCGATCGGCTTCGGTCACCAGATCGATCGAGTTGGATTTGCGATTGATAGTTATTCGGCTGAGTCGTTTGAGATGAATTCTGCCGGCGGCACGCGCGGCGCGGAGCGCAACCTGTTCGATTTCGTTGATCACGGTAAATGGAAAGTATTACTCGCGCGGTGAGCGGTCCAGCGCGAAGCGCAGATCAATCGACAACGTCTAAAGAGCAATCGTTACCTGCACGGCGAGCACCAGCGTGTCGCTGATGAGCCCAGTGCCGTTCGGTCGGAAGACGCCTTGTATATCCGGTTGCACGGTCAGCGAGGGGGTCACGTTGTACATGTAGTTGGACTCGATTATCGCTTCATGCGTCTGCGTGGGCTCGTGAGCTGCGCGCTGAGCGTCCCGGAGATCGCTTGAAAATTGTCCCCAGACTCCAAACAAGCCCAGCTCGTCCTGGGGTCGATGCGGAATGAGCCCGAAGTACAGTAGCCCCGCATCCCAGAAATATTCATCGGTGTTCATCTTTGGCGGCGCGTACGTGAAGGCGAGGAATGACCACAAACCTTGATGAGGACTGGTTGCACCCTCCGGCCGGCGAAGGAGCCGCTGCTGGCCGGTTACATACATTTGCCAGGTTCCCCCGCGCATCTGACCGGTTTTGAATTGCAGTCGTGGTTCGGAATCGTAGAGCCCGCCGAGCTTGTAAGTTCCAGGAAATCCGAGGTCTCGTATCGGCTTGGGCGAATAGCCAAGTTCCTGCATGATCGCAACGCCGGAATTATGCCGGAGACTGAAATCAACGCCGTGGAACTTATCGCTGCGGAAGTCCCGGTAGGTATTGTAGGCGCCCGTCATCGAGTAGAACTCAGGCGAGGGCTGGTAGCGTGCGCGAATTCCCCAAGCCGCGCCCGGGTAGCTCGGTACATTGGCGTTAGTTGGAATACTCAGTGGATTGCCGCAGAAGCCGAGGTTTTGGGCGAA
>DATGGL010000003.1:0-21735 GCA_035308605.1 Bryobacteraceae bacterium | reverse complement strand
TCGGTTGGACTAACGAATCTCACACGAACCCGCGTGGCTTGGTTCGCTAGCGAATCGAGTGGCAACCGCAGGGCCTCGCATCCATCGACCGACTCCACGTCCCCAATCTCGCCGAACGCCTGCCTCAGAATCGGAATCGGTGCATTGCGCACATCGAACCAAGGTAATCCGAATACGAACGCCCCTCCTGCCGCGACCTCTCTCTCGGCCACGCGAAATACGAAGGGCCTGGGAACATCGCGCAGTCCGCTGGGACCGTCCGGACAGCGCGGCTCAAACACACGATCGTACACGCCGCGATCGATCCGCCGCAGGGCTTTGCCGAATCCACCCCGTAAGAAGTTCGCGTTCAGTGAAATTGGCACTCGGGCGATGCAATGAAATTGTAGCGGCAACAGATCGAACGTCTCGGACAAGACCCATCTTATCTTGGGGATCGCGCTTCAGACGATACGATAGTCAGAAGATCGTGGAACTCATATTTCTATTACTGATTCCTTTGCTCGGGTTTTTCGCGATGGCCCTCTCGTCTTTCGCGCTCTGGCCGAGATTTGCGGCATGGATGGGAAAAGGAAAGAAGCGGTAGCGCCGGCTTTATACTGGAGTTGTGTCCTTCCGTTTAGGCATCGATTACAAGCCTCGCGGCGATCAGGTAGCGGCCATCGAATCGCTCAATCGAGGTGTGCGCGACGGGGAGCAGCATCAGGTTCTGCTGGGCGTAACCGGCTCGGGTAAGACCTTCACGGCGGCCAAGGTCATCGAGCACTTCGGACGTCCCGCGCTGGTGCTGGCGCATAACAAGACACTCGCGGCTCAGCTCTACCAGGAATTCAAGACGTTCTTCCCGGGCAACGCAGTCGAGTATTTCGTCAGCTATTACGACTATTACCAGCCCGAAGCCTACATTCCTTCCGGCGACGTGTACATCGAGAAGGAAGCCACCATCAACGACGAGCTTGACCGGCTGCGGCTCTCGGCCACCCGGTCGCTGTTCGAGCGCCGCGATTGCGTGATCGTTGCGAGCGTCAGTTGCATTTACGGCCTCGGGTCGCCCGAAGCGTACTACGGCATGTTGTTGATGCTCGAGAAAGGCCAGAAAATCGAGCGGAAAGAGATCACGGCGCGGCTGGTCGACATCCTTTACGAACGCCACGAAGGTGACTTCCGGCGCGGCACCTTCCGGGTTCGCGGCGATGTTGTCGAAATCTTTCCGACCTACGACGAGTCCGCCTATCGCATCAGCCTGTGGGGCGATGAGATCGAATCGCTGGAGCAGATAGATCCGCTCACCGGCCAGGTGAAGCAGACTTTCCTGCGCCTGCCGATTTATCCGAAGACCCACTACGTAATGTCGCCGGAGACGCGCGCCAGTGCCCTCCAGAGCATCGAAAATGAGCTCCAGTGGTGGAAGGGCGAGCTCGAAAAGGAAGGCAAACGGATTGAGGCGCAGCGGTTGTGGCAGCGCACGAACTTCGATCTGGAGATGATCCGGAACATCGGATACTGCCACGGCATCGAGAATTACTCGCGCCATTTCTCAGGCCGTCTTCCGGGGCAGGCTCCTCCGACTCTGCTCGATTACCTCCCTCAGGATGCGCTCCTGTTCATTGACGAGAGCCATCAGACGATGCCGCAGCTTCAGGGCATGTATCATGGCGACCGGTCGCGCAAAGAGACCCTTGTAAAGTTCGGCTTTCGCCTGCCGAGCGCGCTGGACAATCGCCCGTTGACCTTTGAGGAATTCGAAAACCGGGTGCACCAGGTGATCTACGTTTCCGCCACGCCCGGCCCCTACGAACTGACCAAGACTTCCGGAGCCGTGATCGAACAGATCATTCGACCGACGGGGCTCCTCGATCCTCAAGTCGAGGTGCGGCCGATCCGCGGCCAGGTCGACGATCTGCTTCACGAAATCCGCTTGCGCGCGGAACAGAATGAGCGGGTGCTGGTGACGACGCTTACCAAGCGAATGTCGGAGGATCTGGCCGAGCATTACACCGAAGCGGGCGTGAAGTGCGCTTACTTGCATTCCGAGGTCTCGACGCTCGATCGTGTCAAGATTCTTCGCGATCTGCGGCGCGGGACCTACGACGTGCTCATCGGCGTCAACCTTCTTCGCGAGGGCCTGGATCTGCCGGAGGTCTCGCTCGTAGCCATTCTCGACGCCGACAAAGAAGGTTTCCTGCGTTCCGCCGGGTCTTTGATACAGACCATGGGCCGCGCGGCGCGGCATCTGAATGGGCGTGCGATTCTTTATGCCGACGTCATGACGGATTCCATGCGCCGCGCGCTCGACGAAACCGGCCGCCGCCGGACGTTGCAGAGCGCTTACAACGACGCCAACGATATCCAGCCCCAATCGATCATCAAGCCCATCGACTCGAACCTGATCGCCGTGGCGGAAGCAGATTACGTTACCATCCCGCTTGAACCGGAGGAAGAGGTCGAAAGCATTCCGCCCGAGCAGATGGAAAAATACCTCGCCGATCTGGAAGAGCGCATGCGCGAGGCTGCTCGCAAGTTCGATTTCAAGCAGGCCGCCGCGTTCCGGGACCGCGTCAAGGAACTGCGCACGCGCCTCGTCGCCGGCGCGGCGTAACCAGCTATTTCGAGAAGTAAGTCGCCTTCAGGCGGTCCACTTCCGCCATACTCCAGGCCTGCGCGGGACACCCCCGGGGATGTCTTGGCTCGTCGGCATCGTAGATTTCGGCGATTGCGCCCAGGCAGCCCTCGCGCGCCGCCTCCGCTTCGAGTCGATCAATCAATCCGCGGCAATACGCCAGATTCTTTGCCGTGCGCCCGCAGGCCATCAAATAAGCGTCGACGAACGGGCCGAGGAGCCACGGCCAGACGGTTCCCTGATGATACGCGGCGTCACGCTGCTCGGGGGGACCCTGGTAGCGCGGTCGGTAATCCGCATCGCCAGGGTCGAGCGTGCGCAGCCCGACTGGCGTCAGAAGATCACGGTGCACGGCCCGGACCACGGCTTGCTGCTCGCGTTTATCGAGAAGTTCATACGGCAGACTGACGGCGAAGATCTGATTGGGACGGATCTTCTCATCTCCTGTAAGGTCGCGCAGACATTCGCGCTTCTCGTTCCAGAACTTCGCGCGAAAGCTCTCCCGCACGCGATCCGCCTGCTCGCCGAAATCCGTATTGTCGCCGAATTCCGTGGCCCATTCGGCCATCAGACACAGCGCCCCATGCCAGAGCGCATTGATTTCGACAGCCTTACCCGCCCGGGGAGTGAACTTCGTATCCATCCACGTGAGTTGCGGACCGTGGGCCAGCAATTGATCGCCCGGATCGACGCCAATCCCGAATAGCGTTCCGCGCCGGTGCCACGCGATGATCTCCTTCGCGGCCGGATAAAACGTGTTGCGAAGAAACGCCCGGTCGCCGCCGGCATCCAGCCACGCGCGAACGGTTTGGAACATCCACAGAGTTGCGTCGACGGTGTTGTATTCGGGCGTATCGCCCGCGTCGGGGAAGCGGTTCGGAATCAGCCCCTGCTTCATGTGCGCGAGAAATGCCTCGATAATTTCTCGAGCCTCTCGTAAACGCCCTTTGCTGATCAGGAGCCCCGGCAGGCTGATCATCGTGTCGCGGCCCCAATCGGTGAACCATGGGAATCCGGCGATGACGGTAGGGCGGCCATCGCTGCGTCGAGCAAGAAAAGAAAAACTCGAAGCGCTCTCGCCGGATACCGGACCAATCGATGCGCGGATCTCGCACCATTCCCCGGGGCGCAGATCCAGGGCGATTACGCCGGGACTGTACAGATCCTCGCGAAAATCCAGACCGCGATCCAGCTCCTCCAGATACTCGACGTTGTAATACCAGTTGGCCCCAGGCTCAAACTTGCCGCGGTGATGAAAATCCAAATGAGGTAGAGCCCCAAAGATGTCTGAGCGAGCGTGACCCAAAGAGTGATAGTCGCGATACGCAAGAAACGGACGCACGCGCAGCGTCAAGGCCCGATCGCAACGATAGCGCAGCGCCACGGCCTGGCAGCGATCGACCAGGCAAACCTGCTTTTCCAGAAGCACGTGATCTACGCGAAATCGCCAGGTCGCGCATGGATCTGTCTGAAATGCTTCCAGAAGTTCGAACCCGCGCGGCGTGACGATCCCGGGATACTGGCAAACGCCCAGCTCCCGGCCATTGATCTCTTCTTCGACGCGCGACAGCAGCACGTAACGATCGCTGGGCGGTTTGAGCGACGCCACCAGCAGCGCATGATATCTCCGCGTGTTCACGCCCGCCACCGTGCCCATCGCGAAAGCCCCGGTACCGTTGGTTTGCAACCACTCAATCTTGGAGGAGCGGGAAAAGTCGCGGCAGATATCGGCGCCGACTTGGTTCATTGGGGCGAGAACTCGCGAATCGGGCAGCGCGTCTTGCGCAGAAGGATTTCCGAGTGGCCGCGGACGACATAATCCTTCAGCTCACCGATATATTCATAGCCCAGGCGCCTATACAGTGCGCCAGCGCGAGGATTGAATGACGAACACATGATGAATACATTCGGATAATCGCGGAAGATGCGATCTTCCGCAAAGCGAATCAGCGCAGACCCGATTCCCGACCCGCGCGACTCTGGCGCGACGCACAAGATCTTCAGATATCCGACAAAGTCGCCCTTCAGGTTGAGTACCGTGAACCCAAGCAGCCGGCTCCCTGCCACCGCGACATAGGTCTCCGGGTCCGGACTTTCCAGGAATTCGAGAGCCTCGGAATAGTTCCGTTGAAGTGTGATCCAGGGTTCAGACGACGACAACATCTGGGCGCACGCCTGCGCCTCCTCGTGCGAACCCAGACGCCGGATTTCCATGACTCACTTCTTGACGTCGCGGTGCGTCTCTTTCACCCGGAATCCCGCGGCATTGAGCCGCTTGCGGATTTCATTGGCGATCAGAACGCTGCGATGATGGCCGCCGGTGCAGCCGAAGGAAATTGTGAGATAACTCTTGCCTTCCCGGATATAGTGCGGGATCAGATAGATCAGAAGTTCGGAAATCCGCTGGATGAACTCCGTGGTCTGGGGAAACGAGCGGATGTAGCGGGCGACGCTCGGGTGCTTGCCGCTCAGATCCTTGAACGCAGGGATGTAATTCGGATTCGGCAGGAATCGAACGTCAAACACCAAATCGCTATCCGGCGGCACGCCGTGGCGGTAACCGAAGCTGGTCACCTGAACCAGAATCTCCGGCTCCAGCTTATGACCGCGAAAACTGCGGTGAATCGTTTCCCGAAGCTCATGCACGTTGAACTTGCTGGTGTTGATGATGGGATCGGCCAGACGCCGGATCGGTTCCAGGCGTTCCCGTTCCTGGCGGATGCTTTCGGCAACGCTATGTTCGATACCAAGGGGATGCGGACGGCGCGTTTCGCTGAAGCGCCGGAGCAGTGCGGAGTCGTCGGCTTCGAGAAATAGAACGCGCGTGGGAATCTGCCGGCGAATCCGCTTGATCAGGGCAGGAAGACGTTCGAGAGCGGCGCCTTCCCGGATATCGACCACCAGCGCGGCGCGCCGAATCTTACGCGCTTCTTTCGTCAGCTCCGCGAACTTCGGAAGCAGGTCGAGCGGCAGATTGTCGACCGAGTAATACCCCAGATCCTCGAACGCTTTCAGAACGGTACCCTTGCCGGAGCCGCTCAATCCGGTGATGATGACCAGCTCGGTATTCTGGCGCGCCGCGGCTTTGGCCATCCGTCAGGATTCGATCAGGTCGAAATTACCGTCGCGGCGGCGGACCAGGACCGACAGACACTCCTTATCCGCGTCCCGGTAAACGACGTAGTCGCGATCGCCTTCCATCTCCAGCATCGCTTCGTCGAGGGTCATTGGTTTGCGCTGCCCATGGTGATTCACCGTGAACACGCGCGGTCCCGCCGGAACGGCTTTCCGTGCCCCAGGCTCTGCCGCCGCTTCCTTTGGCTCGGGCGGCGTTCCTCTTCCGTTGGAGCGCCGTTTCGTTTCCCGCCACTTTTCGCGCTGCTTGACAGCCTGCTTATCGAGCTTTTCCAGCGCCACGCTGACCGCTGTGAACAGATCGGCATCGGAACCGACGCCAACCAACTGGTGATCGTAGAACTGGAGCGTGACCTCTGCGTTGTGCAGGTGGCGCTCGCTGGTAACCACGACGTGCGCTTCTTTCTCGCCCCTGCGCTCCAGGAGCTTGGAGAGCTTGGCGAACTTTCCGTCCAGCTTTTCTTGAAGTTTAGGAGGCAATTCTTTATGAATGCCCCGATAGCTGACCTTCATGCGGACCTCCGTCTATTTTAAGGTGTCAGTTGCGAACGCGGCGCTGATGCGTCGACGGGATCCGCATGTCCTCGCGGTACTTTGCCACCGTGCGGCGAGTCACCTGGATTCCCTCGGCTTGTAAGCGCTCGGTAATCTGTTCATCGGTGAGCGGGTGTGCGGAATCCTCCTCTTCGATCATTTTCTTCACTCTCCGCTTCAGAATCAGGAGCGGAGTGGCGCCGCCGGATGGGCCCTGCACGGCCTCCGAGAAGAAATAGCGGAGCTCATAGACGCCTTGCGGCGTGTGCGCATACTTGCTTGAAACCGCGCGGCTGACGGTCGATGGATGCACGCCGATCTCTTCAGCGATCTCCTTGATCATCATCGGCTTCAAATGATCGATCCCGAATTCCAGGAAATCGGCCTGCCGGCGGACCACGCTCTGACAGACCTTGAGAATGGTCTGCTTGCGCTGCTCGATGTTCTTCATCAACTGGATCGCGGAGGCGTAGCGCTCTTTTACGTAGTTGCGGACGTCGCGGTTAGGCTCCTGATCGCGATCCAGCATCTTTCGATATTGGGGGTTCAGGCGCAATTGCGGGATATCGTCGTCGTTGACGCTGATCAGATAGTCGTCGCCGTCCTTGGAGATGTAAACGTCGGGTTCCACCTGGCGGGCGCCGGGGCCGGAATAGCGGAGGCCCGGCCGCGGATCCAGGTGTCTGATAACGTCAATGGCAATCTGGATGTGCTCGAAGGGCCGGTGCAGAAGACGGGCGATTTCCTTGAACTGCCGCAATTCCACCAGTTTCAGGTGATCGTGAACCACCTGCCACGCCAGGCCGCCCCTTCCTCCGCGACTTTCTAATTGGAGAAGCAGACATTCGCGCAGATCGATGGCCGCTACACCGGCCGGATCCAGCGTGTGGACCACTCGCAAAGCCTCAGCCACATCCGCTGCCTGATGTTCGCCGGAGGCAGCGATCTCTTCCGGCGGCATCATCAGGTAACCGTTTTCGCTCAGGTTCCCAATAATGGTTTCCGCCGCATCCCGGACAGGTTCCGTGAGAGCGACTAGGGCAAGCTGAGAATGCAGATGGTCGCTGAGCGTGACCGGAGACGAAAGAAAAGTTTCAAACGACGGCTTTTCTACATTTTCCGAGGCTGGGCTCTTATAGCCCGGATCCAGATACTCGTCAAAATAGGTGCCGAAATCGATCTCATCGAAGGGATCGGCCGCAGCCTTCTGGTCGACGATGTCGGGGGCCGGCTCCACTCCATCAGCGGAAAGGGCCGTCTCGGCCATCACCGGTTCAGGATTGCCCAGGGCGGCGACGGCAATTTCGGAGGCATCCGCCTCGATCCCTTCACCTTCCAGAGGACTGGTTGTGACCTCCAGAATCGACTGGTCGGCCGGTTCGGCCAGCCGCTCGGCCTCGAGAAGCGGCTGTAACTCTTCCGGACTCAGTTCCTCGCCGCCCTCGGTCGATTCCTCCAGAACGGGGTTCTGGGCGACCTCGGCCGAGATCATCTCCTTCAGCTCCAGGCGATTTAGCTGGAGCAGGCTGACCATCTGGACCAGCCCAGGCGTGAGAATCTGCTTTTGCTGGACCCGAACTTGCAGCCGAGGCGAAAGCGAACTCATGACTGGTCTCATTCTAACACCCGACCGGCCTTTCGCCAGCATGTTGCCGGCCCGCCAGAACGGTTAAGAATCTTGCCCAGTGGACATGGAAACCGGTCAGTACTAAGCACTTTCGCTGACTGCCAAGTTTCGGAAAAAGACGCAGAATGATATATCAAGCAAAATGGGGAATCGGAGGCTGGCATTCGTGTGTGTGGGAATCGGGTTAGCGGCCGCAACGGCCGCTGCACTCCTGTATTTCCGCCCAGTTCCCCGAATTTATCGCGTTGGTTTCGCGAATTTCCCGCCTTTTATGACAAAAAGCCCGGATGGCTTGCCGGGCGGTTTCGTCGTGGATCTTCTAAATGAAGTGGCGCAACGGCGCGACATCAAGCTCCAATGGGTCGTGCTGCCGAATCCGGCATCGCCCGAAGACGCGCTGAGGAAAGGCGAGATCGACCTTTATCCCATATTCGGGAACACTCCCGTCCGCCAGGCCGAGTTCCATTTAAGCCAGCCCTGGTGGGAAAACGGCATGGCGCTGATCGTAGATAAACGCAATGGTTTCAAGACGCCAGATGCCTTGTACAACAAACGAATCGCCTTCGTCGAACACTCCTTGAGCGCGGAAATCGCCCATCAGCTTTTTCCACAGGCGCATTACGTGGAAAAGATTCCCTACCAGGATGTGATGCGAACCGTGTGCTCCGGCGAAGCGGACGCCGCGTTTCTAGCCCTGGTTCTGTTTCGAGAACTCCTCCAGGACGGCGTCCAGGGATGCGGCTCTGTGCCGCTCTCCCCGATTTTGGTGCCGCAGGCGAGCATCGTCTATAGTGTCGGCGCGCGGAAAGGCGACGGGTGGGCCGCCGACCGGATTGCCGCGGAAATTGGCGCGTTCGCCTTCGACGGAACGATGGTGCGGATCGGCGCACGGTCCGGCGTGCCGGTTACGAACGAAGCGAAGCTCTTTCAACGCCTGCTGATGGCCCGCCGGCAGTCGGGCGTACTCGTTATCCTCGCCTGCCTGCTGGTGTTGATTATTTTGCTGGTCGTCTGGCAGAACCATCGCGTCCGGCTGGCCCAGAAGATCGCCGAGCGCGCGCGCCAGGCCGAATCGGAATTTCTCGCCCATATGAGCCACGAAGTCCGAACGCCGATGAACGGAGTGCTGGGGATGCTCGGGTTGGCTCTCGATACGTCCCTGACCGAAGAGCAACATGAGTATCTCGAGACCGCAAACCATTCCGCTCTGGCGCTGATGAGTGTGTTGAACGACATCCTGGATTTTTCCAAGATCGACGCGGGACGCATGGAACTGGAACATATCGAATTTTCGCCGCGCATGGTCGTGGACGAATGTTTGAAAACACTCTCGCCAGAAGCGAGAAGAAAGAAACTGGACGCGCGGCGGATCGTTGCTCCGGTGGTTCCGCAAATCTGCGTCGGCGATCCCAACCGCCTGCGCCAGGTGCTCTTGAATCTGCTGGGCAACGCGATCAAATTCACGGAGCGCGGGACCGTCACGCTGGCCGTGGAGGTCGAGGAAGACGCCCGGGAATTGCAGCTTTATTTCAAGGTAAGCGATACCGGCGTCGGCATACCGGAGGAAAAGCAAAAGTCGATTTTCGACGCGTTTTCCCAAGCGGACAGCTCCATCACCCGCCAGTTTGGCGGCACCGGACTGGGGCTGACTATTTCCGCCCGGCTGGTGGCGCTGATGAAGGGCAAGATTTGGGTGGAAAGCAAACCGGGCCTCGGCAGCACCTTCCATTTCACGGTGACGCTCGGCCGCCCGCAAAGTTCCGGCACGCAGTTTCGATCCCTTCAGCCTGTCCACGCACCGCCCATGTGTACCCCGGGCGACCGCGACTAGTAGGCCGTGTCAGTCTTTTCAACAGCGCGTTGACCCACTCACTGCCGCTCGTGGTTCCGTGTCAGAGCTGAGCCGCGAACGCCAGTGAGCGGGCTTCGAGCAGCCGACACCCTACTAGTAGAATAAAGGCTTGCGCCATTTCTTCAGCCGGGGAAATCCTCCATTCACGAAGGTCCTGTTAGTCGAGAGCGGTTCCCGGCGGCTGTTCGACGATCTGATCGCGGGGCTATACAACTGCTACGGCGACCAGCTCGAAATCGATCTGGTGACCTGCTTCGCGGGAGTTCCCGAAGGATTCCGCGGCGAGGTATTTCGGGTCGCCGACTATTCCGGCCCTGCCGGCCGCGCCCGCTTGTACGCGGAGCTTACCGCGCGCAATTATCCGATCGCTGGAATCATCTGCTCCGGCGAGTCGATCATGACGAAGTGGAAGTGGGCCCTGGCGTGGAAACTGCCGGTCAAGGTTTTCATCTTGAATGAGAACGGCGACTATTTCTGGTTTGACTGGTCGCACTGGCGCATGATGCTGCATTTCGCGCTGTACCGCGCCGGACTCACCGGAGCAGGTGCGATCCCGACCATCGCGCGGCTGGTATTTTTCCCAGTCACGCTGACATATCTGCTGCTTTACGCCGCGTTCGTGCATCTACGGAGAAGATTAAGAACACTATGAAAGCCGTCTACATTGAGCAAACAGGTGGTCCGGAGATGCTGCAATATGGCGACCAGCCTAAACCTGAGCCGGGCCCCGGACAAGCGCTGGTGAAAATTGCCGCCTCAGGCGTGAACTTCATCGACACTTATCACCGGAGCGGGCTCTATAAGTTGCCGCTCCCCGCGATTCTCGGCTCGGAAGCCGCGGGCGTGGTGGAATCGCTGGGAGCCGGTGTGAACAGCGTCAGCGTCGGGGATCGCGTCGCCTGGGCCGGAGTTCGTGGATCGTACGCCGAATACGCCGCGGTGCCGGTGAATCAACTGGTTCCGGTTCCGGAGGCCGTGAGCTTTCAAGATGCGGCCGCCGCGCTGCTTCAAGGGATGACCGCGCACTACCTGACGCATTCCACGTTCCCGTTGAAACAGGGCCACACTGCGCTGGTCCATGCGGCTGCCGGCGGGACCGGACGATTGCTCGTCCAAATGGCGAAAATGGTGGGAGCCAGGGTGATCGCGACCGCGGGCTCGGCGGAAAAGGCCGTGATCGCGAAGGAATCCGGAGCGGACGAGGTGATTCTCTATCGCGACCAGGATTTCGCGGTGGAAACGCGCCGCCTCAGCGACGGGGTCGACGTCGTTTACGATTCGGTCGGCGCTTCGACGTTCCTGAAAAGCATCGACTGTCTGCGTCCGCGCGGGATGATGGTCTCGTTCGGCAACGCCAGCGGCCCCGTGCCGCCGGTGGAACCGCTGCTGCTGAGCCAGAAGGGATCCCTGTTTCTAACCCGTCCGACGATGTTTCACTACGTTGCGACGCGCGAGGATTTAGAATGGCGCGCCGGAGATGTTTTTCACTTGATGGCCCAGGGCAAGCTGGTCTTGCGCATCGGCAAAGTGTATCCGCTGGCGGACACCGCGCAGGCGCATCGCGATCTCGAAGGCCGGATGACGACCGGTAAGCTGATTCTGTCGATTTGAGGAAAATATGCCAACAACGTTTTTGAATCCCGAAGGAATCGCGAAGCCAGTCGGATATACGCACGTCGCCAACGTTTCGGGAACGCTCGTGTTTATTGCGGGTCAGGTTGCCCTCGACCCGCACGGCAATCTTGTTGGATTTGGCGACTTCCGTAAGCAGACGGAACAGGTGTACAAAAATCTTGAAACTGCGTTAAAGGCTGCGGGCGCAGAGTTCAAAGACGTGGCCAAGATGAACATCTACGTCCTCGATACCGCCGAGCTTCCCGCGCTGCGCGAGATTCGCGACCGCTATGTGAACACCGCGAATCCGCCGGTGAGCACCTTGGTGGGCGTGGTTCGCCTGGCGCGAGCGGAGTTTCTGGTCGAGATCGAAGCCGTCGCCGTTCTGCCTTAGCGGCTGATCAGTGCGATCGCCTGCGCTTCCGCCGATTTTCCCTCGCCGACCGGTCCAACCCGCTCGGCCGTTTTGAACTTGACCGAGACCTGATCCAGTTTCAGTCCGAGCGTGCCGGCGATCGATTCGCGTATCGAAAGGCGATGATCCTTGAGCTTGGGGCGCTCCAGAATCACCGTGGTATCCACGTTCACGATTTCGTACCCAAGGTCGCGCACCAGCTTTGCCGCGTGCGCGAGAAAGCGCCCGCTATCGGCGCCTTTCCATGCAGGATCCGTATCGGGGAAATGCATCCCGATATCGCCGAGTGCCGCCGCGCCCAGCAGCGCATCCGTGATCGCATGCAAAAGGATGTCGGCATCCGAGTGCCCTTCGAGGCCAAACTCGCTGGGGATGGTCACTCCGCCGAGAATCAGCGGGCGGCCAGGGGTGAGACGATGTACGTCCCAGCCGAGTCCAACACGCGTCACGATGCCGCCAGTTCCTCGGCCAGGAACAGACGCGCCAGGTCCATATCGGAAGGCCGCGTGATCTTGATATTCCGGTCGCTGCCCTGGACGACGCTCACTTCCACTTGTTCCAGCCGCTCCACTAGGCTGGCTTCGTCGGTGCCCTGGAAGGCGTCCTGACGAGCCATTTCAAAGGCTCGCTTCAGCAGATCGAACCGGAATACCTGCGGAGTCTGCGCGAGCACCAGATGTTCGCGCGGCAGCGTGGCACGGATCTTGTTCTTGTGCACCCGCTTGACGGTATCCACCGGAACGATGCCGACAATCGCGGCGCCGGTCTGGGCAGCTTCATTAATCACACGCTCGATCAGGTCGGTATCGATAAACGGCCGGACGGCGTCATGCACGGCAACAAGTTCGGTATCGGGCGAAAGCGCGGCGAGCGCATTCTCCACGGAATGTTGCCGGCTGTCGCCACCCTCGACAAAGTGCACCGGGCGCGCCGGATGCTCCTGATGAACCAGACCTCTCGCCCAGTCGAGATCCTCTTTCCTCAGCGCGACGACGATTTCGGCGATCGCCGGCAGCCGCAGGAATTTGCGGATCGTGTGGATCAGAATCGGCGCGCCTTCAAGCAGCATGAACTGCTTCCGGCTGACGCCCGACTTCTCCCGCCCCATACGGGTGCCAAGACCGGCGGCGGGTAGGATCACGGAGACTTTCATGGGCGATTTCTGATTGTACCCGAAGGCGCTCCGGCCGGGTTCACAGAACCGTCAGCATTCACTTCGCGAGATGAAACGAGTCGATCTTTCCCCCGGTATCGGAAATTTGATCGAAGCTCAAGCGCTTATGGTCGATATTAACGACCGTGAAGGAGTGGCGGTCCGCGATGTATTTGTCCGTGAACGCTTGCAAGCTGGAAGGCTTGCCCTGCTGCTCCGGATTGTACAAATCCGCGCCGCCTCCGCCGCTCACAATGTAGATGACGCCTTGCGGAGATTTCCCATCAGCGAAGGAATGATCGAGCTTCCAATCGCCCGCCACTTCTCCTTTGGGACCCAGCGCACTGCCGTCGGCCTGAGCCTTCGGCGCGAAAGTAAGAGGAAAGCTGCGCTGGTAATTGTGGACGTGCCCGGCGAATACGATATCAACCTTGCCCTCTTCGAAAACCGGTGAAAGGACCCGCATCCACTGATCGGTGAAGTGCGTGTGAGACGAATTGAATCCGGGATGGTGAAACGCCACGAAGCGCCAGGTGGCGTTCTTCGCCCCGGCGAGATCCTTCGCGACCCACTCTCGAAGAGCTTGGTTGGTCCAGTCCATATAGACGTTGGAATCGAGGACCGTCCAGTGAACGTTGCCGTAATCGAAAGAGAAGTTCGCCATCACGGGATAGCGGGGCCCGGCGGCGGAGAGAAACGGCGCCTGGACGGCCTCATCGGCGGTGAGGACGTGAGAGGTTTTCGATCCGTGGACAACCGGCCCGTTCAGCGGCTGATCCCAGTACATGAAATAAGCCAGGGCATCGGGAAATCTGTTGAAGTTTTGCAATGCGGAGTCGTGGTTGCCCGGCGCGGCGATAAACGGAACGGACCGCAGCAGCGGCGCTCCGGTGGCGGCGCCGGCGTGGTCGGCGTTGTACACCGGAAAGAATTTCTTGCGATATTCCGAGATTCTTCCACTGCTGTACACGATATCGCCGGGGATGAACAAGAAGTCGGGATCCACTCGAGAAGCCTGATACGCCACCGCGCGCTGTGCCGGAGTGTCCTGCGCGCAATCTCCGAACAGGACGAAGCGCTGGGTTTGCGCGGCAGATTTCCGCGCGCGAGCCGCTGATTCAAAGACGGTCTCACCCGATTTTCGAACTCGATAACGAAACTCCTCGCCCGGCGGCAGGGCACTCAAGCGGGCGCGATACACGACATGCGGCTCTATGCTTGCAACCGCAATCTTCTGCACCGAAAGCGGCGCCGTCGATCGCCAGTTCTGGTCTTTTGACGTCCGTATTTCAACGCTCCAGTCGCTCGATTCCGCAGCCGCATGCCAGAGCAGGACCAGGCTTTCTGAGGCCGCCAGATGCGGGGCGTCGCCCAGTTGCAGATAGGGCTTCTCGAGAAACACGTCCGCGGCGCGCGCCGGATTCCAAAGCAGCGCCAACGCAAAGAGAAACATTTTCATCATGCGAGTGATTATCGCGGCTGGCCGTTTCAAATTCGTGAAGCAGCGCCCTGACGATTCCTTTGAAACCGTGATTCTTTAGAGTAGCTTAAGATTCGATCGTTTCTATTCGATCGTTCTACTAAAGGACCCGCATCGCAACCGGTGGAGGTTTGCGATATGATTTCGGGGCATAAGGAGGCCCATCTCATGACCAACACTCGACGGACATTTCTGGGCGGGCTGACGGGAGCAGTGGCGTTTCTGCCGTCCGCGGCGGCTTCACCGGGGAAGCTGAGGTCGATGCTCGCTTCGGTAACCTCCGACACCGAGAGCTACTGGAAACTGGTGACGGAGCAATATCCTGTGCGGCCGGGAAAAGTGATCATGAATGCGGCCAATTTATGCCCCGCGCCGCGGTCAGTCTCGGATCGAGTGGTGGAGTTGACTCGGGATGAGGACTCCGACGTATCGTTTCCGAACCGGGCCAAATTCGACGAGTTCCTGGAAGACTCGCGCAAAAAGATCGCCGACTATTTTGGCGTTTCTTCGGAAGAGATCGCGCTGGTGCGGAACACCAGTGAAGCCAACAACACCATCAACAACGGCTATGCGCTGACCGCCAACGACGAGATCGTTTTGTGGGATCAGAATCATCCTTGCAATAACGTGGCATGGGATGTCAGACAAGCCCGCTACGGATTCAAGATCGCGCGGGTGCCCGTGCCGTCCACGATAAAGAGCAATGAAGAGATCGTGAAGCTTTTTGAGGCTGCGTTGACGCCGCGGACGAAGCTTCTTTCCATCACGCACATTTCGAACACCACCGGCACACGGCTTCCAGCCAAGGAGATTTTCGCAATGGCCAAAGCGAAAGTGCCCGGGATTTATTGCCACTTGGATGGCGCACAAACTTTTGGATACCTTAAGCTCGACCTGAAGGACATCGGCTGCGATTCCTACGCGGGAAGCTGCCACAAGTGGTTCATGGGGCCGAAGCAGGTCGGCGTCCTGTACGTCCGCCAGGAGCAGATTCCACATCTCTGGCCGAATATCGTGTCCGTCGGGTACAACTCGAAAATGGAGCCGCCGGCGAAAGGCGCGCGAAAATTCGAGGCTCTGGGGCAGAGGGATGATGCGAGTCTCGCAGCGGTGGGGACGGCGGTCGATTTCCATCGCGTGATCGGCCAGGCCGCGGTGGAAGCGCGGACCACGGAACTGGCCACGGCGCTCAAGCAGGGCGTGGCAAAGTTCGACAAAGTGAAGATGATTACGCCCATGGACCCGAAGATGAGCGGGGGCATCGTCATTTTTGGGCTGGCCGGACTGGATCGTAAGCAGACCGCGGCGTTCGTAAACGATCTGTATATGAAATACGGAGTCGCCGGCGCGGCCACCGGCGGCGTGCGGCTTTGCCCGCACACTTATAACACGATGGAAGACGTGAACAAGACCATTCACGGGGTCCGTGAGCTATTGAGCTAAGTCAGCCGAACGCCCAATAGCCGCTCGCGAGTTTTTGTGTAACGATGTTTTGTGTAACAATGCTCGATGCGTTCCGGTCCAACCGGAGCTGCCTGCGGAGTCCTTTTCATGAATCCAAATCGACGAACTTTTCTTCTCCTCGCGGGAGCGGCTGCCGCGTCCCGTCTCGGGCAAAGCCAGTATGTGCTCCCGCCTCAGGCGGTCCCGCCGGAGCGCTATCCTCCGTCGCCCGCGCAGGCCGCCGAAATAGGACGCAAGATGGGGCTTTTGCAGGACCGTCTGGCGGATCTTCGCAAGAAGAACGTCCCGGACGCGTCTTTGGTGGAGGCGGAGATCTTCCACAAGGCAGCGGTGTGGATCGGGCGTTATAACGAATATTTCGCGAAGGATGCGGCAGATCAGACGCTCGCTTTGTTGGACATCGGCCTCGCGCGAGCATCGGAACTCGACGGCGGGAAATCTTCCTGGACGTCGGCGAGCGGGCGAGTGATCCGCGCCTACCGTTCTCGCGTCGACGGCAGCGTGCAGCCGTACATCGCGACCGTACCCGCTTCCGTTCTCGGAGGAAAGCCCGGACGCCTGGATGTCCTGCTTCATGGGACCAACCGGAGAATGGTGGAAGTCCAGTTCCTGGCGCATACCCAGATCACCAACGATGAGCCGCAGCCCGTACCCGCGCCCGATTTTCTGCAAATCGAAGTTCTCGGCCGGACCAACAATGCTTACCGCTGGGCCGGAGAGACCGATGTTTTCGAAGCTCTCGAAGCCGCCAAGCGGAGCTATCCGGTGGATGAAACCCGGATCACGCTGCGAGGCTTTTCGATGGGCGGGTCCGGAACCTGGCACCTCGGTTTGCAGCATCCCGACGTTTGGGCGGCGATCGAACCGGGCGCCGGCTTCAATGACACCATGCGGTATGGCAAGATGCCCAACCTCCCGGCGCATCAATTGAAGACGTTGCACATCTACGATTCGAAAGATTATGCGCTGAATCTGTTTCAGCTCCCCACCGCCGCCTACACCGGCGAGGTGGACGGCCAGCTTCCGAACCTGGCCAATATCCGTGAGGAACTGGCCAAGTCGGATATCATGTTCCAGCCCGACGGCCTGAATTGGGTCACCAAGGGCGTGCCGATGATCATGATCGTCGGCCCGAAGACTCCGCATCGCTGGGAGCCGGAGAGCAGAAAACGCACCAACGCGTTCATGACGGAGGCCGCGATGAAGGGCCGCGTCGAACCGGATCATATCCGGTTTGTGACCTACACGACGCGCTACAACCGCTGCTTCTGGGTCACGGTGGACGGGCTCGACCAGCATTACGAACGGGCTGAGGTGAATGCCACGCGCTCCAAATCCGCCGGAACCATCGAAGTGAGCACGAAAAATGTCAGCGGATTGCTGCTGAATGCCTCTGGTATCAAGAGCGTTAAGATCGACGGTCAAAATTTCGCGTCCGCCAGCGGCCCGGAACTGCGGTTTCACAAGCGCGGCGGCTCATGGGCCGAAGGCGAGGACACAGCGCTTCGCAAGCGCCACGGCCTGCAGGGTCCCATCGACGATGCATTCTTCGAATCGTTCCTATGTGTCCGCCCCACGGGCCAGGCGGCCAACGATCTGGCGGGCCGGTATGCCCAGGAAACCCTGGACGCTTTCATCGACGATTTCGGGAAGTACTTCCGCGGACAGGTTCGCCTGAAGAACGATACCGAGGTGACCCCCGCCGATATGGCGGAGCATCACCTGATCCTGTTTGGTGACGCCCAAAGCAACCAGGTGTTGCAGCGCGTCATGGATCGGCTGCCGCTTCGATGGGATGCCCGCCAGCTTTCGCTGAACGGTAAGACCTACGATGCGGCCAATCACACCATCGCGATGGTCTATCCGAACCCGCTCGATCCGCGCCGTTACGTCGTGCTCAACAGCGGGCACTCGTTCCACCGTAACGAAATGGCGGCTACGAACGCTACGCTGTTCCCGCGATTCGGCGACTATGCCGTGATCCAACTGCGGCAACCCGTCGGGCAGCCGGTCGAAAGCGAGATGGTCACCGCAGGTTACTTCGACGAGCAGTGGAAGCTGCCGAAGGCGTAACGCTAGCTTAGGACCTTTTCGACGACTTGACCGCTGACGTCGGTCAAGCGGAAATCCCGGCCCTGGAAACGATAGGTGAGGCGTTTGTGATCGATTCCCAGGCAGTGGAGAATGGTCGCCTGAAGGTCGTGAACATGGACTGGGTCCTTGACGACGTTGTAGCTGTAGTCGTCGGTTTCGCCGAAAGTGACACCCGGCTTCATACCACCCCCCGCGAGCCATACAGTGAAGCAGCGGCCGTGGTGGTCCCGTCCGTAGTCGGTCGCCGTTAAGTGTCCCTGACCGTAGACGGTCCGGCCGAATTCGCCGCCCCAGATCACCAGCGTGTCTTCGAGCATGCCCCGCTGCTCCAGGTCTGTGATGAGCGCAGCCGAAGCCTGGTCCACGTCTTTGCAGCGCTTGGGAAGATTTTCGGGCAACTGGCCGTGGTGGTCCCAATCGCGATGGTAGAGCTGTATGAACCGGACGCCTCGCTCCGCCAGACGGCGCGCGAGCAGACAATTGGCGGCGAAGGTGCCGGGCTTCTTCGAGTCGTCGCCATACAGTTCAAAAGTGTGGGCGGATTCCTTCGAGAAGTCCGTCAGTTCGGGCACCGAACGCTGCATGCGGAAAGCCATCTCATATTGTGAAATCCGCGCGCTGATTTCGGGATCGCCGAATTCGTCGAGCGAATTCCCGTTGAGTTCGCCAAGCGCGTCGAGAAAGGTTCTCCGCCGCTCCGTGGTGAAGCCAGCCGGATTGGAAAGGTACAGAACCGGGTCCCCGCCGGATCGGAACTTGACGCCCTGGAAGCGGCTGGGCAGGAAAGAGCTGCCCCACAGACGGTCATACAGAGGCTGGCCTCCGCCGGAGTTCGAGATCATGACGCAGAACGCAGGCAGATCCTCGGTTTCGGCGCCAATACCGTACGAAATCCATGCACCCATGCTGGGGCGTCCGCCGAGGCGAAAGCCGGTTTGGCACATCGTAACGGCGGGGTCGTGATTGATCTCTTCCGTGTTCACCGTCTTGATGAACGTCAGGCGGTCCGCGATCTTCGCGGTGTACGGCAGCAAGTCTCCCACCCACGCGCCTGATTGCCCGCGCTGGGCCATACCGAACTTCGACGGAACGACAGGGAAGGTCGATTGCGACGCGGACATGCCGGTGAGACGCTGGCCGTTACGGATCGACTCGGGCAGATCCTGCCCTTGAAAATCCATAAGGCGCGGCTTGTGGTCGAAGAGTTCGATCTGCGACGGACCTCCGGACTGGAACAGGTAAATCACCCGCTTGGCCTTCGGCGCGAAGTGGGGCAAGCCCGCGAGCCCCTGTTGCTGCCGCTCGGCCTTGAGGAGCGAAGCCAATGCGAGCCCGGAAAAAAAGCGCCTGGTGATTCTTTGATCAATCATTGTTTAGTGATGGCCTCGTCCATGTTGAACATCAGGCTCGCGATGCTGGCCCAGGCGGCCAGTTCCACCTGATCGCCTCCGGCGATGGGTGATTCGCCCTGTTGAAGAAATCGTTTCGCGGCGTTCGGATCCTTGCGAAAGTCCGCGCTCATGCGTGCCAGCGCGGTCAACAAGATCTGTTTCTGTTTGCCGGACGGAATGCGCGCCAATAGCAGTTTGTAGGCGTATTCGATGCGCGTCTCGGGCGTCGCGCCGCCTTCGGCGATAATGCGCTCCGCAAACTTGCGCGACGCTTCCAGGAACGTTACGTCGTTCATCAGGTCGAGCGCTTGAAGCGGCGAGTTGGTGCGGTTTTCAAAGACCGCGCATTGTTCCCGGTTGGGCGAGTCGAAATTCATCATGTAAGGCGGCGGAGAGGTTCGCTTCCACCACGTGTACAGGCTTCGCCGGTAGAGTCCTTCGCCGTTGGCTTGCTCGTAGCCTTTGCCTCCCGCCAGTTCCTGCCACAGACCGGCGGGTTGATACGGCTTTACGGAAGGGCCTCCAATTTTGTCGACCAGAAGTCCTGAAACCGCCAGCGCCTGATCGCGGATGGCTTCGGGGCCCAGCCGCAGCCGTGGTCCTCGGGCCATCAGCCGGTTATCGGGATCTTTCGCCAGCAGTTCCGGCGTCACCACGGATGACTGGCGGTAAGCCGCGCTCATGACGATGAGCTTCTGCATCGCCTTCACATCCCATCCGCTCTCCATGAATTCGACAGCGAGCCAGTCGAGCAATTCCGGGTTCGACGGCCATTCCCCTTGGGAACCGAAGTCGTCGACCGTCTTGACGATTCCCACGCCGAAGTAAGATTGCCAGAAACGGTTCACAGCGACTCGTGCCGTGAGAGGATTCGCGCGATCCGTGAGCCAGTTCGCGAGATCCAGGCGATTGCGCAGCGGCGTCCTGACGGGCAAAGCTTCCGGGATGCCGGCGGTGACTCGTTCGGCCGGCTCGTCGTAAGCGCCGCGCTTCAGGACATAGGTATCGCGGTTGGCTCCATCGGCCATCGTCATCACGGTGGGGATGGAGTCGTAATAAGCGTCCCGCTCGGCTTGAGCTTTGGCGATTTCGGCTAAGCCGCGTTTTATCTCCTTGGGCGCTGCCAGATCGAGATAAGCCAGGTTCAGTTTGGCTTGTTGAGATTTTGTTCGCCGTGGCAGCGCGGCAAGCGAGACGATTGATTCTTTCACCGAAACCGCGGCGGCTTCGTCGGCCGTCAGCGCCCGGTTGTAAATGCGAGCGTCCGAAATTTCGCCCTCGAATTTGAGACCTCCGCCCTCGCCGACCCGGACGTTGGTGTCCTTCTTATGAAAGGGCTCGTTATTCTGATCGAAGAGAATCTTGGTTTCGCGCGCCTCCCCGTTGATATAGATACGGACACCCGACGCCAGACGCTTGCCGTCATAAGTGGCCAGGACGTGCTGCCATTCGTTAAGCTTCACGGGCTCGACAGTTTCAATGCGCAGGCCGAGATCAGTAAAACGATGTGTAATGTGCAGGCGCACTTTGCCGTTCATCAGATACAGTCCGTGGCCCTGACTCTCGATGTAGTCGTCCAGGCGCGTCAGGATGGCTCCATCCGGTGACGCGGGCTTGATCCACGCGGAATAAGTGAAGGGCTGGAGGTAGCCGAACTCGGCGGAATCTCCGTTATAGCTACCTTTGGTTTGCTGCTCGAAGACCAGGCCTTCCTTGACGGTCCAATCTTTCGACGGTTTCCATTTTTCGGGCGCGTCGCCGATTTTCGGCAGCCTCTCCTTGAGCGTATGAAGGCGTGCGTCGAGTTCCGCGAGATGCTTCTTCTGTTCCGGTAGCGGAGCTTTGATAAATGGCTGCTCCGGCCCATAGTTCCACACGAAACCTCGCTCATTGGGTATCTGATTAAAGAAAGCGAAGAGGCGATAGAAGTCTTTCTGGGAAATCGGGTCGTACTTATGATCGTGACAGCGCGCGCAACCGACAGTGAGGCCCATCCAGACGGTAGCAGTCGTTTGGGCGCGGTCGGCTTCATATTCGACGCGGTATTCTTCCGGGATAATGCCGCCTTCTCCCGTGGTCCGGTGATTGCGGTTGAACCCCGAAGCGATTTGCTGTTCGAGCGTGGGATTGGGCATCAGGTCGCCCGCGAGTTGCTCGCTGGTAAAGCGGTCATACGGCATGTTGCGATTGAAGGCATCGATAACCCAGTCACGCCAGCGCCACATGTCACGGTCGCCGTCGGTCTGGTAACCGTTGCTGTCGCCATACCGCGCCGCTTCCATCCAGCGGTAAGCCATGCGCTCGCCGAAATGGGGCGACGCGAGAAGCCTGTCGACCACGGTTTCGTACGCGTTCG
>DATGGL010000002.1:0-5442 GCA_035308605.1 Bryobacteraceae bacterium | reverse complement strand
CGCCCTCGTCCCGAGTCCGACTGGATGCGGGTGGAGGTTCCCGAATGGCGCATCGTCAGCGAAGAGATCTGGGAAGGAGTGCAGCGGCGGATTACTTTCGTGAGCGAGCGATTCGGTTCCTACATGACGGTCGGCGGCCAGACTCGAACCGAACGCAGCAGGCGCTATTTGTTCAGCGGGTTTCTTGCTTGTGGAGTGTGCGGCTCCAACATGGTCATTGTCTCAGGGAATGGGCGTCGGGGCTATGTGAAATATGGGTGCCCCAGCCATCGCTATCGAGGCGTCTGTACAAATAGCGTGATGATCCGGCAGGATCGGCTGGAGGAGCAGCTTCTGGCTGGCCTGACCGAGAGGGTCCTGCGACCCGAGATGCTGGAGTATACGTTCCAGCGGTTCTCGGAGGAACTTCAGCGCCGCCTTCGGCAGATCCAGGAAGAGAGCGCGAGAGCTGCATCGGGAGTAAACCTTCTGCAAGAGCGACGGCGGGAACTGAAGACCAAGGCGGACAATCTGGCTGAAGCGATCGCGGCAATGGGGCATTCACCAACCCTCCTTTCTCAGCTCGCGACTGTGGAAACACAGATTGCAAGAATCGATCAGGATTTGGCTGACATTAACACTCCCCGCGATCTGGAGGTCACAATGGCGGATCTTCGGAAATTCGTGGCGGAGAAGGCCCTGGACCTCCAAGGGGTCCTGCGGGCTGACGTAACCGCAGCGCGTCAAGCCTTGGCGAAACACGTTGAAAAGCTTGTACTTACGCCGAAAGAAACGCTCGACGGCCCTGTGCTCGAAGTCTCCGGCGATGTGGATCTATTCGGCGGAGACGAGCGTGTAATGCAGTTGGTGGCCAGGGACGGAATCGAACCGCCGACGCCAGCCTTTTCAGGGCTGCGCTCTACCGACTGAGCTACCTGGCCGGAACCTCGTGAGGTTTTTCCATTCTAACATCACTTCCCGATACAAAACGTCGAGAAGATCCGATTAAGGATGTCGTCCGCCGTCGTCGCCCCAGTAACTCCATCCAGGGGCCGAAGCGCGGCGTACAGATCCAGCAGCAGCATCTCGTGTGGGATTCCCAGACTTGCGGCGTTACGCGCTTGCCCCAAAGCCTCCACGCTCTCTCTTAAAAGTTGCTCGTGACGCAGGCTGGTGATGAATCCGCCTTGCTGTTCGAATGATCCTTGCGGCGCAATGGTCGCGACGATGGCGTGGCGCAATTCCTCCACGCCAGCTCCGCTTCGTGCCGACACAAGCAACGCGCCATCGCATCCCGCTTTCGCAGGCAGATCGCACTTGTTTGCGGCGATCAGCGACTTCCCCTGCGCACGCGCGCGTTGCACGAGTGCTTCGTCTTCCGCCTCCAGCGGCTGCGACGAGTCCACAACCACAAGCGTCAAGTCCGCGTCCGCCATCGCCTGATAGCTCCGCTCAATGCCCAGCGATTCCACCGTGTCCTGCCCGTGCCGGATTCCAGCAGTGTCCAGGAACTTTACCGGAATCCCACTGAGCGATGCCGTCTCCGACACTACGTCGCGCGTGGTCCCGGGAATCTCGGTGACGATGGCGCGGTCCTGCTCGATCAGCCGGTTGAATAGGCTGCTCTTGCCAACATTGGGCCGGCCAACGATCGCCAACGTAAAGCCGTCGTGCACCAGCTTCCCGTAGGCGAAGCTGGCGGCCAGGGCCGAAACAGATGTGGCAATCGGATCCAGACGCCGCAGGATTTCCTCTGTCGGGGCAACGCTGATATCGTCTTCGGCGAAGTCGATTCCGGCTTCGAGCAGAGCGATCAGCTCCAGCAATTGGTCCTTGATTGGTTTGATGCGACGCGAAATCGATCCTTCCGCCTGTTGCGCCGCGACGCGCGCCTGATACAGCGTCGTCGATTCGATCAAATCGCGCACCGCTTCTGCTTGTGGCAGATCGATGCGGCCATTCAAATAGCCGCGCAAGGTGAACTCGCCCGGTTCGGCGAACCGCGCGCCCGCCTGGCATAGACGTTCGAGCGCAAAACGTAATACCACCGGCGATCCGTGGCAGGCGATTTCGACTACGTCCTCCGCCGTGTACGAGCGAGGCGCGGCGAAGTAGGTGACCACCACCTGATCTACCGCGTGGCCTTCCGCATCGGGAAGCGTCGCCAGTGTTGAGGTCCAGGTTTTCCACGCCGGCGATTCAGCAAACCGAAGAACCTGTTCGACGATGGGCCGTGCATCCGCGCCCGAAACGCGCAGAACGCCGATGCCTCCGCGGCCCGGAGGCGTGGAGACGGCCGCGATCGTGTCGCCTAGTCGCACTGATTTCAACAGCTAAGTGTTGGTTAACGGCGTGGGCCGCGCCCGCGATCTCTTCCGCCATCGCGGCCGCCATCCCTACGCGGCCCGCGCGGACCGTCGCGCCGGTCGCGCCCGAATCGCGGACGCGGCGTATCGTCTTCCGGACGAGGGCGCGGCGGGATCACCGGCTCCGGCAGCGTCTTCATCTCGGCCGGGACCACCACCACCTGGCGAATCGGACCTTCGCCCACGCTCTCGCTGCGAACGTCGGTTTCGTCACGCAGAGACAGATGAATAATGCGCCGCTCGCGGCTGTTCATCGGGCTGAAATGGAATGGCATGCGCGACTTCTTCACTCGCTCGGCCGCTGCCTCCGCGCTCATGCGCAGTTCCTGAATCCGCAGCACACGATGATCGTTCGCGTCGAAGCACATGCGCGAGTGCTCTTCGTGCGCCATCCCGATCGCTTCCATGGTCAACTGTTCCAGCGCCAAAAGAAGTTCGGCCTTGTTGCCGAGCAGCAGATCCACGTCCGCGCCGCCGAATCGCACCATCAGATCCGGATTCTCGAAGTCCGGATGCAGCGTCTCGCCCTCGCTCACCTTGTAGCTAAGCGAAAATCCAGCCAGGGCAAAAATTTTATCTAAAAACTGCCGGATGCGAGGCTCAGCATCGGCAAGCGTATATTTCTTTTCTGCCACCGTGTAGGGTTCCTATTTCTTCTTTTTTGTCGATGGACCGGCCACGGCAAGTTGCGTGGCCGCGCTGCCCCGGTTCAGGAAAAGTTGCTGAACAATGCTCACTGTGTTGCTGGTCAAATAGTATAGTACCGTACCGGCGGACAAGAACCAGAATACATAACACAGCCCCAGCGGCATCAGCAGCATCATCTTCTGCTGTGTCGGGTCCATGCCTGGATTCGGCGTCAGCTTCTGGGAAAGAAATTGCGTGACGATCAGGATGATCGGCAGCACGCGAATCGCCGTGATCTCCGGCTGAGAAAGATCCGATACCCACAGCCAGCTCGCGCCGCGCATCTCGATCGCGACGTACAGAACTTTATAGAACGCGATGAAGAACGGAATCTGCAGCGCCATGGGCACGCATCCGCCCGCTGGATTCACGCCGTTCTTCTTGTACAGATCCATCATTTCCTGGTTCTGTTCCGTCTTGCGCGGATCGGTGATCGTCATCCCCTTGTACTTTTCGTTGATCGCCTTAATCTGCGGCTGCAGCGCTTGCATCTTCTTCGCCGACTTCATGCTGGTGAGCCGCAGCGGAAACAAAACCATGTTGATGAACACGGTCACCACCACGATGGCCCAGCCGTAGCTGTGCGTCAGGTGGTCCACCGTCCAGTTCAAAGCCGCAAAGAGTGGCTTAGCCAGGAATCCGAACCAGCCCCAGTCGATCAATTGCTCCAGCTTCGGATTCACCGCGCGCAGAACATCCTGATCCTTCGGACCCACGTACAGCGTGAAGGTGTTCAGGCCAGACCCGCCCACGCTCGCGCCAATCCGTTTCTCCTCGATCCCGGGCTGCACCGGAACCGGGTCGGAAAAAGTGGTCAATTCGATTCCGTTGCTGGCGCCGCCGCTATTCGCACCCGGAAGGGCGACTCCCGCAAAGTATTTGTCTTCGAGGCCGGCAAAGGAATATTGGCCGCTGGTGGCGACCGGCCCCTTATCCGCGGTCTTGATCTGATTAATGTTGAGCTTCGAATTAGGCTCGTCGTAGTACAGGGTATGCTCGTCGGTAGCCGCGGCCACCACGGTTGAATCGCCGAATCCGCCTCGCCATAGCAGCCCGTGCGGCGCGAGCACGCCGTTGTCCAGCACTTGTGAACTAACCTGCACCAGGTAACTTTTCGGGGCGAATTGAAACGTCTTCTTAACCGACGTCCTTCCATCCGAGTATTCGAAGGCGACGCCGAGCCCGTCTGCGGTGCGCTCCACCTTGTAAAGCCCCAGGTTGGGATCTGCCGCCGAACCCTGGCTTCTGAATACGATTGAGAACGGCGCCGGCACTTTCGCCAGCGCCAACTGATTCACCAATTCCAGCGGCTGCCCTCGGCCATCCTTGTAGTTTTTGAGAACCCAGCTCAGGACCACGCCACCGTGATTGGAGAATCGGACGCGATACAGGTCGGTCTCAATCGTGAATTCCTGGGCTTGATCGGCGTGCACCTGCCCTGGAAGATCCGCAGCAGTCGCAGCAGGAGCCGGAGCCCCTTGAGTTGGCGCGGAATTTACCGGCTGCGACGATTGCCCGCTTTTCGTGGTTGCCGCAGCCGGAGGAGGCGGCGGAGTTTTGAACAAGAACGGCCAGACGAATACCACTAACCCAGTCAGCAGAATGGCAAGGAAAAGATTCCTCTCCATCGATACTTCTTTTTGCGCCATGAGATGAGCGACCGGCGGAACCTACCGCACCGGGTCGAATCCTCCTTGATGCAGCGGATGGCATCGGGACAGCCGCCGTAATCCCCGGCCCACGCCCCGCAGCACGCCATGACTCTCAATCGCTTCGATCATGTATTCGGAACAAGTCGGACGAAACCTGCAGGCGGATGGCAACATCGGCGAGATCCAACGCTTATACATCCGGAGAACCCTTAAAACAAAGATACGAGGAATGTCTAGCGCGAGTTGCATTGCTCGATCAACTTTCTAAACGCCCGCTCGATATCGGCAAATGGCGCGGTGAGCGCAGCCCGGCGCGGATTGAGCACGATGTCCCATTTCGGCGCCAACTCCGTGCGCTGCAAGCGAAAGGCTTCTCGCATACGCCGCTTGATGCGATTCCGGTCCACCGATCCGCCGATCGCGCGTGGCACGGTAAGCCCCAGCCTTGCGCCAGAGCGCGGGGCCTCGGTGTCCGGACGAGCGAGACAGAAGGCCGCGAACATCGGGCTGGTAAGGCGGACGCCGTTGTCATACACTTTTCTAAATTCGGCGGATCGCAAAATCCGCGACGACCGGGTGAAGGAACGCGCGCCACCGGCAGGAGGATCAGCTGGCTTTCGCGTGACGAACGGCTCTTTCGTCGCTGACCGTCAGCTTGTGGCGGCCGCGGGCCCGGCGGCGCGATAACACGGCCCGGCCGTCCTTCGTTTTCATGCGCTCGCGGAATCCGTGTGTTTTGGCGCGTTTGCGATTGTTCG
>DATGGL010000001.1:0-9462 GCA_035308605.1 Bryobacteraceae bacterium | reverse complement strand
CCGAGGGCGCGTCGCGGGAAGTTCCCAGGTCGATCACGGCGTCGATGAGTTTCGATTCGTCGGCGAGCAGGCGGACCAGCAACTTCGGCTTCTTCTTCACGGCCCGAAGAATGTCCTGATACCAGACGGGCATGTAGCGGTGCGCGAGTTCCTGGCGGCCCTCGGCGCGCAGGCGCTGTTCGATGGGCGCGAGCGCGAGCTGCGTCTGATGACCGATCGATCGCATGGCTGCCGGCAGCGCTCCGGGGTCGGACATATCGAAGGTGAATTCGGTTTTCGGCAGGCCGTAACAGGGGCGGCTGGCGGCGTAGACGATTAATTGATGCGCGGTGTCGCGGTCCTCGAAACGGGCTGTATCGCGGAAATACAATTCCGGAATCCACTGCCGCAGCGCTTTCTGGAGCGCGATCGACGTGCGCTGCCAGGTGCGGAAGTAAAGTGGATCGCGCTCGGCCGGCGCGTTTTTCCACGGGTCACTTGAAAGGAGCAACAAGATCTGGTCGCTTTCCATAAGCCTCGCGAAAATTGTAACGGCGCGGACCAAGGGGAGCGGGGGCTCGACCGCCATAACCTTGTGTGCGATAAACAAATATGCGTCGAAGAGAGTTTGTCACCGCTTTGGCCGCGGTCCCCGTTGCCGCGCAAACCGACAGTCCGATTGTCCGGAAGGGGCGCTTGAAGCAATGCGTTACCCGAGGGGTTTTCGGACGCGAAATGGCGTTTGAAGAAACCTGCCGCCAGGCTGCGCGGATGGGGTGCAAGGGGTACGACCTGATCGGGCCGCAGGATTGGCCCATGCTGAAGAAATATGGCCTGAATCCGACCATGTATCCGCCGGGACCGGGCGGCACGATTCCGGAAGCGCTCAATCGGAAAGAGAATCATGAGCGGCTGGAAAAGTCGATGCACGCGGCGCTTGACGAAGCGGCGGCGAACGGCGTTCCGAACATCATTACGTTTTCCGGCAACCGGCGCGGAATGGCGGATGCGGAAGGGGCCGACAATTGCGTCGCGTATCTGAATCGGGTGAAGGCGCACGCCGAGGATAAGGGCGTCACCATCTGCATGGAACTGCTGAACAGCAAGGTTAATCACAAGGACTATATGTGCGACCACACGTCCTGGGGCGTGGACGTGATGAAACGCGTCAATTCACCGCGGGTGAAGCTGCTGTACGACATTTACCATTTGCAGATCATGGAAGGCGATATCGTCCGGACGATTCGCGACAACATCCAGTGGCTGGGGCATTTTCATACGGGAGGCAATCCGGGGCGGCACGAGATCGACGATACGCAGGAGTTGAATTACCGGTTTGTGGCGAAGGCGATCGCGGATCTGGGGTTTACGGGGTACGTGGCGCACGAGTATTCGCCGTCGCCGGGGCATGATCCGGTTCAGAGCTTGAATCAGGCGATGGAGATTTTTGACGTTTAGGCCGTTCATGAATGGGAATGAACGTTCATGTCACAAAAATGACTTGCGGATCAGGCCGATCTGGCCGGAATGATAGGTGTTGTGATGGACGACGCCGTGGAGTAGCCAGTAGTAATTGAATTCCTGGCCGGGGACGAGCTCTTCGAGTTTGGCGTCTTCGAGTTCGGCGACTGCGCCGCACAGCGCGTCCATGGAGCTGTCGAGAATTCCCAGCGCGCTTTCCCATGAAGCTTTGTCGGGAGGAGCATTCGCGGCCCAATCGCGTTCGGTGGGGAGAACAGCATATGTCTCGCCATCGAGCGTGCTGATCACGACGTTGATCCACGCAGTGGCGTGGTTCACCAATTCCCAGATCGAATGCGCAGCGCCGATCGGCTTTTGCGCGGCTTGCTCGGCCGTGATCCCGTCGAGGTTCTGCGCGAGCGCCGGGCCGTGCCAGGCGGGGCCTTTGTAGGTGTAGTACAGCACATCGCGAATTCGCTCGGTTTCGCTCATGGGGAATATGATAACGGTTTAACGCGCGTGCTTAATGCGGTAATCTTCGGTGGCGGACATGCGGATCACTTTGCACATCTCGAACAGGCGGGAGCGGGCGCGGGTGCCGATAGCTTCCGAAAGCGTCTTTTTGTAAACGGCAACGCCACCGGCGCCGGTGTAATCGACCGATTTGCCCGTCATGTTCTCGTCGGGAAGATTCGTGGTGGCGATCAGCGGCTTATTATTGTTGCAGCGGTGCGTGATGATCGCCGTGACGATATCCTCAACCCATTCGGTGACGCGATGCGCGCCGAGATCGTCCAACAGGAGAACATCGGCATCGAGCGCGGTGCGATAGGCCTCGCGATCGCTGGTGCCTGAGGTGGCGTCATAGCTGGCGCGAATGCGATCCAGCAGATTCTGGTAATCGAAGAAAATGCACTCGTGTCCTTTTTCGAGCAGCGACTTCATCACGCCGACCGCAAGGTGCGTCTTGCCGGTTCCCGGCTCGCCGATCAGAAGAAGGCCCCGGGGAGTTACGGCGGGGAAATCGCGGGCGAACGCTTTCGCGGCCAGAAGGGCGCTGCCGAGAGCGGAACTGGCCGTGGGATTATCGCGAGGCAAAACAAAGTTGTCGAGCGCGGCCCGCTCATAGTTCGGAGGAATGCGGGCATTTTCCAGCAGATCGTCTTTGCGCTGCATCGCGCCGCAGCCGCATTTCGCGGCGCCGGACATGCCGGCGCGCTCGACAATCTTCCATCCGGTTCCATCGCAGAGAGGACATTTCGGGTCGGGCATTACGTGATTACAGGCTTTCTCGATTACAGGCTACTCTATCACCAGCAAAACTTCGCCGGCCACGACAGTAGCATCGGGTTGCGTTTTCACTTCGACGATGCGGCCGGCCTTGGGCGACTTCATCTCATTTTGCATTTTCATGGCTTCGACGACAACGAGGCCCTGGCCTTCCTCGACCAGATCGCCCTTGGCAATCAGAAGACGAACCACTTTGCCCGGCATCATGGCGGCGACGTTGTGGCGTCCGGCGCCCAACCCGGCGCGCTTCCGGCCGCGCATGCTGCGGGGATCGAAGACTTCGACGGCGAAAGCCTTTCCGTTGACGCGAATTTCTGGGCCGGCGGCGACGACGTCATAGCTGCGGTCGCCGATCAGGACCGAGTAGGCGCCGGGCATGACCGGCGCGATCGAAAATTCGCGTTCGAGGATCGGTGCGTCTTCGGGCTGGTAGCGAAATGTTCCCGCGTCTATGGTCAGGCGGGCAGGGCGGCCGTCGATCACTACATCTACTTTCATCGCGCCGACTTTCATCGCGTCGACTTTCATCGCGTCGACCTTCATCGCGTCGACCTTCATCGCAACATCTCCTCGCGGCCGGCGGCTGCCCATGCGCTTCGCTTCGCGCCGTTTGCGGGCGATTGGGTCTTTGGTAGTTGCAGCGCCGCGGTCATCGCTCCCACTATGGCCGCGACGGCTTCGGCTTCCAGATCCCGGTTGGTCGCGGGATGCGGCTGGAAACGATCCAGGAAGGCCGTCGAGAAATCGCCCGCGCGGAAGGCGTCGTCGGCGAGAATCTCGGCGAACCAGGCGATGTTTGTGCGGATGCCTTCGATCCGGTACTCGGATAAAGCGCGGCGCATGCGGTCGATGGCGGCGCTGCGGGAAGGCGCCCAGGCGGCGACTTTGGCGAGCATCGGATCGTAATCCAGGGGCACCGTCCATCCCTGGTACACGCCCGAATCGAGGCGGATACCGGGGCCGGAGGGCTGCTCCAGATAGGTGATTTTGCCGGGCGAGGGTAGAAACTGATTGCCGGGATCTTCCGCATAGACGCGGCATTCAATGGCGGAGCCGGACCAGCGTACGTCGTCCTGCTGGATGGTCAGCGGCTCGCCGGCGGCGATGCGAAGCTGCCAGCCGACCAGATCGAGGCCGGTGGCCAGTTCTGTCACCGGATGCTCGACCTGGAGGCGCGTGTTCATTTCCAGGAAGTAGAAATTGCGATCGCGATCGACAAGAAATTCGAGAGTGCCGGCGTTGGCGTAGCCGGCAGCGCGGGCGATTTTCAAGGCGGCCTCGCCCATCTTTTCGCGCAGTTCGGGATGCTGCAGCATCACCGGCGAGGGGCATTCTTCGATGACTTTCTGATGACGGCGCTGGATGGAGCATTCGCGCTCGCCCAGGTGAATCATGTGGCCGTGATGGTCGCCCAGGACTTGAATTTCGATGTGGCGCGGCTCGAGGACCAGTTTCTCGACGTATACTTCGTTGCTGCGAAAGGCCCGGAGCGCTTCGCTCGAAGCGTCGCGCAAAGACGATTCCAGATCCTGCTCGCGGTCGACGCGGCGCATGCCCTTTCCGCCGCCGCCGGCCGCGGCTTTTAACATGACGGGATAGCCGAGATCGCGAGCGATCCGGCGCGCTTCTTCGATTTGCCGAAGGGGCTGCGCGGTTCCGGGGACGACCGGAGCGCCGGCCGCGATCGCAACCTGGCGGGCGGACGTTTTCGAACCCATCAGGCGGATTGCGGAGGCCGGAGGGCCGATGAAAACGATACCAGCGTCCACGCAGGCTTGCGCGAAATCGGCATTTTCGCTCAGAAATCCGTAGCCTGGATGGATCGCCTGGGCTCCGCAACGCCGGGCCGCTGCGACGATCTTGTCGATCCGGAGATAGCTTTCCGAAGACGGAGCGGGACCGAGGTGGACGGCTTCATCCGCCATTCGAACCGCGAGGGATGCCCGGTCCGCATCGGAGTAGACGGCGACGCTGCGAATTCCGAAGTCGCGTAAGGCGCGGATGATCCGGACTGCGATTTCCCCCCGATTGGCGACCAGGACCTTCCGGAACATGAACGTTCGATTGTAGCGTAGAAGATCCCTTTACAAAACGTTACAAACGCGTTTGCCTCGGGCAACGCCTAAAAGGTTTGTGCTCAGGAACCTGCCACCTGTTAAAATAGCCAGATCCGGGCCGTGAACAGAACTTCAGGTCGCCCAATCATTTAAACAGTATGAGGAACGCGTGAAGGCAAAAATCCCTACTGGCATGCTCTGTGTGTGCCTGCTTGTGCCGGCATCCCAGATTGTTGCTCAGGAGACGCCCCAAGAGCCGGCCGAGCAACAAGCCGCGCCAGCGCAGGCGCCGGCACCGCAGACTCCGACGCCCCAGACCCCCTCAGCTCCACCAAGCGCGCCCGGGACTCCGCCGGTGCCGAAGCCGACGGTCCAGATGCCACCGTCGGCGCAAACGGGCACGCCGAAACCGCCGGTTTCGACCGAGCATGACACGGGCGGCGATGCCTTCTCCCTCGAACTGTTTGGATGGCAAACGCGGGGAACGCCGACGGTCAGAGGCGGATTGGCATCCGCGGTGACCGACTCGGGAAACCTGCACTTTCCAGGCAAGACGAAGGTCGGGGAGGGTGCGGTGGTTACGTTCCCGACCGGCCATGAGAATAACCTTGAGTTCACCTATTTCCAGGTGAGCTCGCAAGGCAACACCGTTCTGGGAGCGACGGAAAACTTCTTCGGGAATGACTTCGCGCAGGGAGACACGCTGGCGACCAACTGGCATATCCGGGCCATGAAGCTCTCCTGGAACTACCTGACCTATCCGTATCCGTCGAACGGCGCCAAGTTCCGGCTGAAGACGTTGTATGAGGTTCAGTACGTGGGTGTGAACTCCAGTTACGATTCTCCGGCGGATGTGAACGCGGTGTCGACGACGGGAGCGAAATCGGTGATTCTCCCGACGCTGGGCCTGGGCGTGGAATATCACCCAGCCAAGCGGGTTCGTCTGGAAGCCAAAGCCTCGGGATTCGGCCTTATCCATCATGGAGACATCTGGGATGCGGAAGGCGCGGTTGTGCTGCGCATCGGAAAAGTTGAAGCAATGGCGGGGGCGCGGATCCTTCACTATAAGACGTCTCCGAAGAGCGAGGAGTATTTCAGCCAGACGCTGGGTGGTCCGTATGTGGGGTTGCGCTGGGTGTTCCGCTAGATAGCCGGGGGGACCACTTGCTGGCGCGCGTGGTTCTGTGGCGGTGATGAACGGTGGGCGATAGAGTGGGGGGCGACAACCGCTTCCTTTGGTCGCGGCTCGGAGCAGAGTCATACAGTGGGTGGTCCGTATAGGTGGTGTTCCGCTAGATAGCGCGGGGGGGCCCACTTGCTGTCGCGCGTGGTTCTGTGCGGGTGATGGACGGTGGACGATAGAGTGGGGGTCGACAACCGCTTCCTTTGGTCGCGGCTCGGGGTGGGCGCTGTGAGCAAAGCGGTATGTGGGGTTGCGCTGGGTGTTCCGATAGATAGCGCGGTTCCCACTTGCTGTCGCGCGTGGTTCTGTGCGGCGGCGGACGATGGAGTGGGGGTCGACAACCGCTTCCTTTGGTCGCAGGCCGGGGTGGGCGCTGTGAGCAAAGTCATACAATGGGAGCTTGATAAAGAAGGCACTGGCCGGGCTCCTGTTCTTGGTTCAAGCCGCGTTCTGCGGCGAGATCAAGGTGATGACGTCGGGGGCGTTCACCGCCGCGTATCTTGAACTGGTCCCGAAGTTCGAAGGCGCTACCAAAAACAAAGTCGTGACGGCCGCGACGTCCATGGGAGTGGGGGCGGACTCGATTCCGAGCCGTCTGGAACATGGCGAACCGGTCGATGTCGTCATTGTCGCGGATGCGGCGCTGGAGCAGTTGATCAAGGACGGCAGGATCGTGGCGGGCAGCCGGGTTGCTCTGGCGCGATCCAGTATCGGCATGGCCGTGCGAGCCGGCGCACCGAAGCCGGATATCAGCTCGGTGGAAGCGCTGAAGCGAACGCTGCTGAATGCGAAATCCATCGCGTATTCGGCGAGCGTCAGCGGCGACTATCTTATCAACGATCTGTTTCCGCGCCTGGGGATTGCCGATAAAGTCGCGTCGAAGAGCCACAGAATCGAGCGCGAGCGGGTGGGAGCCGTGGTGGCGCGCGGAGAAGCGGAGATCGGATTCCAGCAGGTCAGCGAACTGCTGCCTGTGCCGGGGATTGATTACGTGGGGCCGCTTCCGCAGGCGGTTCAAAAGGTCACGATATTTTCGGCGGGCATCCCGGTCAACGCAAAGGAACCGGAGGCGGCGCGGGCTCTGATTCAGTTTCTTGGGTCGGCGGCGGTGGCCGCGACCGTCACGAATACCGGACTGGAGCCGGTGGCGGCCGCGCCCGTCAAGATCAATGTCATCGTATCCGGGGGCTTTTCGGCGGCATATCGCGAACTTGTGCCTGAAATGGAGCAGGCCGCCGGAGTCTCGCTGAACACGGGCTCGGGACAATCGCAGGGGAATGGGCCGAACACGATTGGCGCACAGCTTCGCCGGGGCGTGGCGGCGGATGTCGTGATTCTGTCGAAAGAAGGGCTCGGCGAACTTGTGGCCGATGGAAGGATCGCGGCGGGGAGCAGCGTCGATCTGGCACAGACGCTGGTGGGCGTTTCGGTGCGCGCGGGAGCGGTCAAGCCGGATATCGCCACGGTCGATGCGTTTAAACAGACACTGCTTCACGCGGCTTCCATCACGTTTACCAACAGCACGGTCGGACTCTATCTGACGAACAAACTGTTTCCGCAACTGGGAATTTACGATCAGATCAAGGTGAAGATTACGAATGCAGGCGTGACCGCCGTCGGCAAGGGCGAAGCCGAGATGGCGATCCAGCCGATGAGCGAGCTGGTTCATGTCGCGGGTACCGATTTCGTGGGGACGATCCCCCGCGAGATTCAATATGTTTCGGTGTTCTCGGCGGCGATGGTGGCTGGTTCGAAGGAGCCGGAAGCAGCGAAGCGGCTGATCGCGTTCCTTGCATCCGAAAAGGCTGCCGCGGCGATTAAGAATAGCGGGATGGAGCGGCCGCGATGATCGCTTGGGGGATGGCCGCGTAGAGTTCTTCGGCCTGGATCGGCTTGGAGAGGTAGCCATCCATGCCGGCGGCGATACATCGCTCCCGATCGCCTTTCATGGCATGGGCGGTCAGGGCAATGATCGGGATGCGGGTTCCGTGGGCGCGCTCTTTTTCACGAATGAGAGCCGTGGCCTGAAGCCCGTCCATCTCGGGCATCTGCACGTCCATAAGAACCACATCGAAGGATTCTGAATCGACGGCATCCACGGCCTGGCGTCCGTTGGACACGATCACGACGGAGTGTCCCTGGCGCTCCAGAAGCCGAAGGGCGAGGCGCTGATTCACGGTATTGTCCTCCGCGAGAAGAATGCGGCGGCCGGTTTCGGGCTGGGGCTGCGGGATGACAGGCACCAGAGTCTCGTCCCGAGCGGCTCCCAGGGCCATGTGAATACAGTTCAAAAGGTCGGCGCGCTTTACCGGTTTTTGCAAATACCCGGCAATTCCTAATTCCTTGCAGCGGACGGTGTCGCTTTGCTGGCCGGACGAACTCAGGACGATCATGGCGGTGACGCACGATTCGGGAAGGCTGCGGATGCGCCCGGCCAGCTCGAACCCGTCCATGGACGGCATCTGGACGTCGAGAATGGCGAGATGGAACGGCGCGCCGCGGGCGATCGAGTCTTCGAAGGCGGCGAGGGCTGCCGGCCCGCTTTCGGCGGCTGTGACGTTGATGCCCCACTTCGATAACGTCTGAACCAGAATGAGGCGGTTGGTGGAATTATCGTCGACGATCAGGGTGGCGAGACCGCGAAGATCGACGGGGTCGGTTGAGGGTGTGGGCAACGGTTGCGGCGCCAGAGCGGGTTCACTATGAAGTGGAACGTGCTGCCGCGCCCGGTTTCGCTCTCCACCCAGATACGCCCACCCATCATTTGAACCAGCCGCGCGCTGATGGTTAACCCGAGGCCAGTGCCGCCATAGTTGCGGGTGGTGGAACCGTCGGCTTGAGTGAATGCCTCGAAGATCTTGTCCTGCTTTTCCTTTGGAATCCCGATGCCGGTATCGCTGACCTGCACATGAAGGCGAACGGATTGTTCGGTGCGGGATTCGACTTGCGCCTTCAGGACAACTTCTCCTTTGGCCGTGAACTTCAGAGCGTTACTGATTAAATTGACGACGATCTGGCGGAGCCTTCCGGCGTCCCCGATCAGATACTCGGGGACATCCGGAAGAATGTGGCCTGCCAGTTCGATGCCTTTTTCATGGGCCCGCACGGCCATCAGCCGCAGCGCGTCTTCCAGCCCGTCGTGAAGGTTGAAGGTGATGGGATCGAGGTCGAGCTTGCCGGCGTCGATTTTGGAGAAATCGAGAATGTCATTCAGGACGGTAGTGAGGGCATCGGCGGAGGTCTTGACAAGATCCAGGTACTGGCGCTGCTCCGGATTCAGTTCGGTTTCGAGCGCCAGGTCGGTCATGCCGATGATGCCGTTCATCGGCGTCCGAATCTCGTGGCTCATCACCGCGAGGAACTCGCGCTTGGCTCGGTTCGCGGTATCGGCTTCCACCGCCAGCCGCTGAGCCTCATCCGACTTGGCCTGGAGCTTTTCATTTGCCGCCAGCATGGCGACGTTGTTCTCGACCAGTTTCTGCCCGGTGTGAC